>CAYUFN010000111.1:0-4484 GCA_964443965.1 uncultured Hyphomonas sp.
GTCTACACCCTTATGCGCCAACAGGCCTTTTGCAAGCACACCGGTATGACACCCAAGATCCAACGCACGGATAAAAACATGTGGCGTATCAGCAAGCCGTTCTAATAGATGATTGGACACACGTACTTTTAAGAAGTCATAATTGTGAAATTCAGAAGCTGCTTTATCGCGCCGCTGACGTAACCGGGTTCGGTCGAACATATTAGGAGGAGAGGAAGTCATGCCACGTCATATGCACCGGATGGCGCTCACCGCCAAGCAATCACTACAACAGCTTATAGATGCTGTATGGCCAGGGCGCTCCCTTGTTTCCGGCTTACCGGCCCGCGGGGCACTCTCCCCGGAAGACTTTGCAGCGCTCAAATTTATCACAGGTGCGATTTGTCATTCCTGTGGCCAGCCACTTGCCCTTGATCTTGGTCCTGATGGGCAATGCGGGGCTTGTACTGCACGGCCGCCATTATGGAACCGTGCACGCGCAGCACTTGAATATGATGATGTCTCCCGCATTCCCATTCTGGCACTCAAACGAGCCGGACGCCGCGATGGATTGAAAGTTATGGCGAACTGGATGGTAACAGCTGGCGCCGAGCTCATTGACGTTTCCGACCTCATTATACCCATACCGCTCCACTACAGACGTCTTGTTTCGCGTGGATACAACCAAGCCGGTTGGCTCGCCGATGCGATTGGAAAACAAACTGGGAAGCCTGTTGCACATACAGCACTCTTGCGAACACGCCCTACACCTAGCCAAGCAAACCTCAGCCCTCGTGCGCGCCATCGTAATGTGGCCGGAGCCTTTAAAAGCGCAAACAGAAAAGTTGCGAAGATAAAGGGCAAAAATATTTTGCTCGTAGATGATGTTCTGACAACAGGAGCAACCTTAAAGGCGGCGACAAAGGCCTTAAAAAAGGCTGGCGCTGAACAAATAAACGTTATCGTTCTTGCCCGTGTTGTCAGGGCAACCGATATAAGCCACTAGAATTTCAAGTTTTGCTCTTTCTGAAGGATTATCATTTATGGCCAAGGTTACGATATATACCCGTGAATTCTGCCCATACTGCACGCGTGCACTTCAACTCCTGAAGCAAAAAGGTGTCAAATTCAACGAGATTAAGGCAGGTATGGATGCCATGAAAAAGCAGGAAATGATTAAGCGCTCCAATGGCGGACGCACATTCCCACAAATATTTGTGGGGGATACGCATATTGGTGGCTGCGATGATATGATGACACTTGAACGTAAAGGCGCGCTGGACGCCATGCTCGCCTGAAGCCTATAATTAACGCATGATTCGATATGCGCTCATCTGTAAAGACTGCGAAACCGCGTTTGAGGCGTGGTTTGCAAACTCGCAGGCTTATGATGTTCAGAAAGAAAATCACCAGATTTCCTGTGCCGCCTGTTCTGGTCATAATGTGACCAAACAAATCATGGCTCCTGCCGTACGAACTTCAAAAAAGTCCTCCAACATTCTTGAAAGGCAGAAATCCCCTTCTGCTGACCTTATAAAAGCAGCAAGAGACCACATCGCAGCTACACATGATTACACGGGAACCGATTTTGCCGTCGAAGCGCGCGCCATGCATTACGGGGAGATCAAGCATCGCCCGATATGGGGTGAAACGACATCAGAAGAAGCAAAGTCACTGTACGAAGAGGGAGTTGAAGCTCTCCCCCTACCAGCACCGCTCGCTCCGCGGCCACCAAAAGACAAATCCAAACTAAACTAGGCCATCCTCGCTTATTTTACCCTGCGCGGCTTTGCCCGCTTGACCCAGTCAAAAAGCTGCGTAAGAGGGTTATTTAAGCAGTAAAAAGCGGAGAAGGCACCAACATGGCTGGCTCAGATTACACACATGGTGAAATGGACATTAGCGAACAGGCGCGCACCTGGGATGGTTTTGTTAATTTCACACTTTGGGGCTCCGGCCTGATCCTGCTGATCTTGGCCTATGCAACCTTTACGGTCGCCATGGGCATGAACTGGATCGTCGCGCTTGTTCTTTGTGCAATTGGCGGCATTCTTGGCGGCATGTTTATGGGCATGGGTGGTGCTTGGATCGCAGCTGTTATTGCAATGAGTGCATTGGCCGTTATTGTTCAAGTGATTATCATGCTCGCAGGTGCTTTCAGCTAGAGCTCTAGATACGCTTTGAAAGTTTATCAGCAGAACTGCAAAAGTCACATTTGGCCAACGCTGGGTCCTCAGCTAGCAACGAAAGATCCATCTCGACACCACACCCGATACAAATACCAAAAGCATCATTTTCAAGCCGTTCTAAGGCAGCATCAACCCGTGCAAGGTCAATAAGTCTTTGATACTGGTTTTGAAGACCGTGCACACGTGTTTCATCGGCCTGATTCGAAGCTAAAACCTGCCCCTGATCATCAATTATGTCACGCGAGTCCTTATCCATAAATTTATGCTGCGCCTGATTTAATGACTTGGCAAGGTTTTCTAGAACAAAAGACTTTAAATTATCGAAAAACGGCATAGACTGAATCCTGGAGGTGCTGAATGTCAATGTCCCCTTTATCAATGTCCGGCGTGACTAAACGCTTTGGGCATTTCACAGCTGTGAAGAATCTGAGCTTTGAAGTCCCGGAAGGGAAAATCATCGGTTTTTTGGGGCCTAACGGCGCCGGAAAATCAACCAGCCTTCGCATGGCATTGGGCGTTATGAACCCTGATGAGGGACAGGCCCATCTCTTTGGAGCCCCTCCAACTCAAGAGTCACTTGCAAAAGTTGGCTTTTTGCCTGAAGAGCGTGGGCTCTACAAAAAGATGAGTCCCCGTGCCTCGATCGCCTACTTTGCTCAACTAAAAGGCCTTTCGTCACGCGATGCCTATAGCCGGGCAGACGAACTGCTCGAAACCTCCGGCTTGGCACCGTTTGCACGCTCTAAGAACTCAAAGCTCTCCAAAGGTATGGCGCAAAAGGTACAGATTCTCTCTACACTGGCGCACAAACCAAGCTTTCTAATCCTTGATGAACCATTTTCGGGGCTTGATCCGGTCAATCAGCAAGTCCTGGAAGACTTGATCCGAGACGAGCATAGACGTGGGGCGACTATTGTTTTCTCAACTCATGTCATGGAGCATGCTGAGCGCCTATGTGACTCTATCATTATGATGGCTGGTGGCCAAAAAGTTTTCGATGGCAACCTCCAACAAGCCTATGACACGCTCGAGAGAGGTGCGCGCATCGGCGTGAGTGGTGACTTTAATGTTGCAACAGCCCTGCAGGACACTGACTTCGATATTAAACCCCTCAAGCAAACAGAAGATAGTGATACGCAATGGTGGCACGCTGACCTGCCAGGTGGGCGCAATGCACAAGACCTTCTTCGTGCTGCTATCGAAAAGAGCGTTCCCATTACCGGCTTCATGCCTGATGAGGCACGCTTGCGAGATGTCTTTGTAAAACTTGCTGGCCCCAAAGGCGCTGAAGCCCTCAAAGCGTCCAAAACTCTTGAGGAGACAGTCTGATGCGCAATACATATCTCGTTTTCATGCGCGACTATCTTGGCTATGTGAAAGCTTGGGGTTTCTGGTTGAGTATTGCCTCCCTGCCCTTCCTAATGGCACTGGGCTTCGGCTTTGTCATGCTGGCTGCAACCTCGACGCCAGTCCGTTACTATAGTGTGATCGAAGCGGGAACGATTTATACAGACCAGATTGAAACCGAATTTGCCAAATCGATCTCCATTGATGACCTCCAAAATGCTGGTCAAACCCCCGAGGAGGCGTCTCAAACTCTTTCTGAAGTCGATCCCGAAGAAACTGGCTTGAGCCTGGAGACATATATTCGCATCCCGCCCCCTGCACGCGATATTGATGGGCTAAGGCCATATCTGCTGGGCGAACAGCTAGTTGATGGCCCGGAAGGAGAGAAACCTCTTTTTGCTGCAATTATTGTCCCTTCGGATGGCTCTGATATAGAATATTGGAGTGAGGACATTACTGTTCGTGGACTACGCTCTACAGTGAACCGAGCCTCACGTGAAATATCAAGACAACGTATCTTTGCTGAAGCCAACATAGATCCGAGCATTATAAAGGAAGCCGATGACGCTGCCTTGGATGTCCTGGAACGGCGTATCCGAACGGTTCAGGAGCAAGCTGAAACCGGAGACAAAGTCACGGCTGCTGACAAAGCCCCTTTCTATGCTTCACTCGGCCTGTCATATATGCTCTTTTTCATGGTGTTTTCTGCCTTGCAGTACCTTACAATGGGTACAATTGAAGAACGCTCAAACAAGATCTTCGACACTCTGCTAACCTCAGTCCGCATCCCGCAAGTTTTGGCAGGAAAACTGGCAGCTGTTGCAGGCGTTACATTGACCATGATGGGGGCGTGGGCGCTATTTGCGAGCATAGGCGTCATCATTGGGGCAACTCTTCTACCACCTGAAGTTATGGAGCCTATTCAAGAGGGTATCGCGGCTGTTATTAAGCCGTCGATTATTATGCCGA
>CAYUFN010000111.1:4494-9690 GCA_964443965.1 uncultured Hyphomonas sp.
GCTACCTCATGTACGGTATGGTGTTTCTGGCGCTTGGATCGCTTTGTGACACCATTCAGGAAGCGCAGACATTGCTAAGCCCGCTCATGATTGTTTTAATGATGCCCATGTTAATGATTGCCGTGGCTGCGAACGATCCCTCTTCACCACTGATCAGCATCGTCTCATGGATACCTTTCTTTACGCCGTTCATGCTCATTTTGCGGATGCCCACAGACCCACCACTTTGGGAAATTATGGCACAGATCGGCCTGATGGCACTGACTGCTTTCCTGATCTTATGGCTGGCTGCTAAAGTCTATCGCGCAGGTGCTGTCCATGGTGCCGGCATGTCCGATGCCATGAACTGGATCAAAGGTTTTCTGCCCGGCAAGGAAAATCAAGCTGAAGCTGCTGATCCGTAATATTGGTGCTTATCGCATAATCGCCGCAATCAGGAACCATTGCGACCATATCTTCTGTGCTAAAATAGCTCAAGGATAGTGATAGGAGTCAGGGCGTATGATCAGATGTCTTTTTATTGGTATCGGTCTTCTTTCGATGACCGGTTGTGGAGCCTATTTTGTCTCGACAGATGATCTTTCCTCATATCATCAAGAAGACATTACTCCTCTTGGAGCATGGGCAGTAGATGACATGAAAATCGTTTTGCAAGATGGAGCTGAAACAGCCGACCAGCTATGTGCTTTCGACGAAGAGGGTTTTGCCATGTGGGCAGATATCCATATGGCTCCAGTAGATAATGGGGCTCTCGTTATTTTATCTAAGCTTGTTTCAGTTCAGGCAACTGACATAAAAGCATTCGCTGGCAGCTTGATCTACGGTCTTGAACGGGAAGGTGACAAGCTATTTCACATCCAGCCTTTTCAACATATTGACAAAGGAGACAGATTGCCATTTGCAAGCGAATGCCCGTTTGAACAGATTGAAGGTACATTAGCAGAAGCAAACTTCACCCCGTTTTGTCTGTCTGCTAACGTCAATCCAGACGATATTGTAGAATGGGTCGTCCAGCAGGATGATCTGGAGCGTACTTTGCTGCAACCTATACCCGCTTCAGAAATTCCTCCTTTTTGCCAGAAAGCCAAGCCAGAGCCCCCCAGGACAAAATAAGCCCCCTCACGGCCTAGCCGAAGGGGGCTTAATAAGCATGTTAAAGCAGCACGTATGTCGTCTATACGATACCTTCGCGCTGAGCACGTTTGCGGGCCAGTTTGCGCGCGCGACGCACAGCTTCAGCCTTTTCACGGGCTTTCTTCTCAGAAGGCTTTTCAAAATGGTTACGGGCTTTCATTTCCCGGAAAAGGCCTTCGCGTTGCATCTTTTTCTTCAAGGCCCGAAGAGCTTGATCAACATTATTATCGCGCACAATGATCTGTACTATCGCTAAATCTCCTGCATTTTCATGTCACTAACGACATCAACATGCCGCATGCGTAAAACGTGTCTGGCTATTGTATAACCAGTAAGCGGCGTCCATAACACGCCTTAACGTATTTGCCTACACCTTGAGGTGAAAAGATGACACACCACTCCAAGACTCTTCTGGCGCGTTGGCTCGACGCACTTTTACCAGTTATCCCTTTTGACGGCTGGACGGAAAGGGCCGCCAAGGCCGCCGCGCAAAAGGCTGGCCTGACACCGGGTGAACAAGCACTTGCTGCGCCGCGTGGATTAGCCGATCTGGTGGACGCGTTTTTCGATACTGTTGAGCAAGACGCTAATCAGGCCCTTCTCGCCTCTGACCTGTCAAATATGGGCGTGCGCGAAAAAGTTGCTCATGGCGTTAGGCTGTGGCTATCAGCGCTTGCCCCAAATAAGGAAGCTGCGCGCCGTGCAGCTACACGCGGTTTTTTACCATGGGCCATTGGCGACGCACTACAGCGAACTTACTCAGTTGCCGATATGGTCTGGACAGGTATTGGCGACACCTCAACTGACTATAATAAATACTCCAAACGAGGACTTTTAGCCAGCACCATACCAGCCATCTTTATGCGTTGGTTGGATGAAGACGATGATGCCCGGTTGGAAGCCTATATTATGGCGCGCTTAACAAGCGCAATGACACTTGGTCAAACAGCTGGAAAAATTGCGTCGCCTTTTCTAGACCTGCTCAAAAGTATTCGAAACGACTAATCCAGAATAGTCACACCGATCCCAAACCTGTTGACCCAAGAGATTTCCCCTGTCTGTCGATCTACGGTTAGGTCATACCGACTACCTTTATAGCTTGCCCGCAACGTTTGATAACTACCCTGCCCTTGTAAGCGAATACGGTTAAACTTTATACCATTCTTTTGAAAAGCAGCTAAAAGCTCATCAAGGTCGACCATTTCGCCAAAGTCTTTTACAATTATAGTACCTTTTTCTAATTTTAGATTACTAACGTTTTCAGCATGAGCTGAGCTACCTATAGCGCAGCTCAACATGATCACGGCTACCAATTTTCTCATTTTTATCTCCTGTCATTATACATATTACATCACCCAGATTGGCTTAAATAAAATAGAATGTAAGGCAAAGCGCGGAAACGTTATCAACCGTGTTCAAACGCTAGATAACGTAAACTCTTTCAATCGCCCTGTCTTTCCCCCTTTCCTGCCTCTCAAAGCCCGACTAGAAACTACTCTATGACAGACATACATATTAGTGGCCTGACCGCCCCCGGTTTCGAGGCCGTACGCGACGCCTTTGCAGAAAACTTTGCAGATGATCTGGAGCTTGGTGCTGGCTTTGCTGCCTATCTGGATGGCGAATTAATTATCGACCTGGAAGCAGGGTACACCGATCGCAAGAAAACAAAACTATGGACCCCCGATACGATCGTACCAGTTTATTCAGTCAGCAAGGGCATCTCCGCTCTGATTATTGCCATGCTTGTTGAACAAAACAAGCTGAATTACGACACACGACTGGCGCATTACTGGCCAGAGTTTGGCACACACGGCAAAGACCAGTTGACGGTCGCCGACGCACTCTCTCACCAGGCTGGCGTGCCCGGATTTGCCTCACCGATAAATCCAGCCCTTTGGCTAGACCCGCCTGCTCTTGCCGCACGGCTGGCAGAGGAGCCCCCACTCTGGACGGCCGGAACCGGCTCAGGTTATCACCCGACCACATGGGGATATCTGGTGGGTGAACTTGTCTGGCGCGTTTCGGGACGCACACTCGGAACAATTTTGCGAGAAGATATTTGCACACCATTAGATATCGACTTTCATATTGGTTTGCCCGAAGAAGAACATGATCGCGTTGCAGACCTTAAACGGCCAACGGCTATGCCAGATCTTGGCAAGATAACTGATGAGGCCCGTATCGCATTTCTCACCAAGTGGGCCGCCCCCAACCGCGGCGGTACAGACTGGCGAACGATCGAAATCCCATCAGCCAACGGACATGGCACAGCAGCCGGTGTCGCCCGATTATACAGCGCCTATGCAACAGGGGGACAGATTGGGGACCTGCGACTGTTTGGCCATGAGACATATGCAGGCCTCATACGCCCAAGGTGTAGCGGGCAAGACCGCGTTCTTCCCTTCGACATGACCTTTGGCGCGGGCATCATGCTGAACACCAATCATGCCTTTGGCCCAAATCGAAACAGTTTGGGACATTCAGGTTGGGGTGGGTCTGCCGCATTTGGAGATGCAGACCGCAATTTAAGTGCTGCCTATATTATGAACCGACAAAGTAACATCCTGCTAGGTGATCCACGTTCCAAGCGGCTATTTTCCAGTCTTTACGGGTGTTTGTAGGCTCTTTTTTGGAGAATATTTTTCACTAGGACTCCTAAAACACGAAAGTGGCATGACGCTTGCTTATCTAAAGGCAGAAGCATAACTCCCTTCTATCTACGCAAACTTCCGCCCTGGCCCGCCTTAATTGCGCCCGCCAGGGTTTTCTTTTGGCTTGTCCTAGCTATCCGCCATCCATCACCGGAAAAGATGATCAAAGCTAGCCAGATAAAGGCGAACGCTGCGCCATGCACCCATCCAAAAACTTCCTGAAACACAAACAGGGCGAGCAGGAATTGTATCGTCGGTCCAATGTATTGCATCATGCCAATCGTCGCGAGTGTCAGGCGTTTTGCTGCTAAAGCGAAGAGAATTAGCGGAACAGCCGTAAGCGGCCCGGAGAGCATGAGCAACCCAATATCGGCGGGTGTCCCCTTGCCCCATATTGCTATTTCGTCACTCATGCATCCAAGCCAGACAACCGCAAGAGGAAACAGAAGAGCCGCCTCAACAACAAAACCCGCACGACCATCAATCTGCAAGAGCTTGCGGATCACTGAGTATCCAGCAAAGCTGAAACAAAGGATCAAGGCCACAACCGGAACCGCACCAAGCGCCACACCCATGATAGCGACACCGATAAAGGCGCACAGGACAGCACTCCATTGGATACGATTCAAATGCTCGGCAAAGAAGACCGCTCCAATCGCTACGTTTACAAGCGGGTTGATATAATACCCAAAGCTCGCCTCTAACACACGGTCCTGCCCCACCGCCCAGATGTAAACTAGCCAGTTCAGGGCGATCAGCAGTGAAGAAGCCGTCAGCCAAAGCGCTGTACGCCAGTTCAACGCCGCTTTGAGCGCTGGTAACTGACCTGCCAGCGCAAGCAAGGCTAGCCCGGTCGGCAAAGACCAGACGATCCGATGGGCGAGCATCAGCTCGGGTGAAATATGCCCCATCGCCTTAAAATAAAGTGGGAGAAACCCCCAGATCAGATAGGCACCAAGCGCAGCACTAAATCCAAGGCGAAGTTCAGGTTTCATCGTGGAGCCCTTAACAGGCCGCATGACGCCGGACCAGAGGAAACTTTACTTGCAGGCATGTTTTGTGCTGCATTTTTGCCTCGCAGGCCGTGGGCCCTCCGGCGGGGCGGGCTTTCGCCCGGCGCGTGGTCACGCTTGCGAGCTGCGCTCGGTATCTTGCTTGGATGCTTATGACTGGACATGGGCTCCTCTTGCATTCTTGTTTGTCCCCCGCGTCGGCTTCGCCTTGCGATGGGACGCCGCTTTGCGGGCTCATGGCTGTTGTTTTGCGCCTGATTTCCTTCTTGCGTCTTTGCACGGCCCCGACCGTGCAATCTATCTCTTGTCGGTTCGTTCAGGTGATGGGTCCCACGGTCAAGCCGTGGGATGACTCCAAGAGGAGATTTGGTTTTGTATCTTCCAGCGCGCTTATT
>CAYUFN010000112.1:0-9641 GCA_964443965.1 uncultured Hyphomonas sp.
GCTGATACGCTCGCACGTTTGAATCCGCAGCCGGGCGAGCACCTGATCGATGTGGCGGGCGGAACAGGGGATATCGCAAAAGCTTTTATCGAGCGCGCGGACAAGGCTGGTGCGCGGCGTGGCTCTGTTGCAAAAGCGACTGCTATTGTTTGCGATATTAATGATGCCATGCTTATGGCTGGCAAGGCACGCAAGGATATGGCTGCTTATGCGGATCGGATGAGCTGGGTATGCGGGGATGCGGAGAAACTTCCATTCCCAGATCGTTGCGCGGATGCCCTTACCATTTCTTTTGGCATTCGCAACGTTGCTAATCGAGACAATGCATTACGCGAATTTTACCGCGTTTTAAAACCGGGGGGACGGCTGGCCATCCTGGAGTTTTCACATATGACGGCGCCGATGCTGCAAAAAGCTTATGATGCTTATAGTTTTGCAGTTATCCCACCTATGGGGGCGATGGTGGCTGGTGACCGGGAAAGTTATCAATACTTAATAGAGTCTATCCGCAGATTTCCAAAACAGGATGCTTTTGCTGACGAGATTAGAAAAGCTGGATTCTCAAAGACCAGCGTCACAAACTTCTCCGGCGGGATTGCGGCCCTACATACAGGTTGGGCGCTCTAGATGTTTACCGCGCTTGCAGATTATTGGCGTTTGATGCGCGCGGGGATTGCGCTTGTGCGCCATGATGTCATTCTGCCACAGGCTTATAAGTCGCGTATTCCCGGACCTGCATTATTGGCTGGTAAGGTGTTGCGTGTCTTTGCGGGTGGTGCAAGAGGGCGGCCTGGTGAACGCCTTGCGACTGCTCTTGAAAAGTTAGGGCCAGCCTATATCAAGCTGGGCCAGTTTATCGCCACGAGGCCCGATGTTTTCGGTGTTGAGACGACGACTGATCTTGGCCGCTTAAAAGACAAACTTCCAGCTTTCCCTGAAAAGGTTGCACGCCAGGCACTGGAAAGCGAGTTTGAAGGTGATGCTGCAAATACGCTGTTCGGGCCACTTGGAAATGCTGTCGCAGCCGCCTCGCTCGCGCAAGTCCATAAGATGGAGATAGCTGGCAAAGCAAAAGCAGTAAAGGTGCTCAGGCCGGGTGTCGAAATGGCTATCCGTAACGAACTTCGCGCTATGAAACGCGCAGCTGCACTGGTCGAAAAAAAATCAGTCCAGAGCCGGCGGATGGAACCTGTCGCTTTTGTAAATACAGTCGCAGAGAGCATGGAGAAAGAGCTTGACCTCACGCTTGAGGCGGGCGGAGCAGATGAAATGCGCGCCCTGTCTCTAAAAGATGGATATTTCTTAGTACCAGACGTTGATTGGGAGCGCTCTGGTAAGCGTGTTTTGACCACAAGCTGGATGGCGGGGATGCCGCTAACGCATTCGGAGGCTTTCAATCGGCCTGACATTGATAGGAAAGCGCTCGCAAATTCAATCACACGCGGGTTTTTATCTCATGCGATTTGCCACGGTGTGTTTCATGCTGACATGCATGAAGGCAATATGATCCTGACGCCTGAGGGAAAGGTTGCGCTCGTTGATTTTGGCATTATCGGACGGATCGGGATGAGAGAGCGCCGCTTTCTGGCGGAGATTCTGTGGGGCTTTATTCGTCGTGACTATCAACGTGTTGCAGAGGTGCACTTTGAGGCTGGCTATGTGCCGGTTGATAAATCCGTGGGTGATTTTGCTCAAGCCTTACGCGCTGTAGGTGAGCCGATTCACGGAAAGTCGGCTGAAGAGGTGTCTATGGGGAGATTGCTCCTGCAATTGCTTGATTATACAAACCAATTCGGGATGCATTTAAGACCAGAGCTCGTCCTGCTGCAGAAAACAATGGTGCAGGTTGAGGGCGTTGCCCGCACGATTGATCCATCGCATGATATTTGGGCTGCAGCTGAACCGATTGTTTCTGATTGGGTGAAAACCGAGTTTGGGCCACAAGGTGCTGCCAAGTTTGTCGCAAATAATGTGCGCGAGGTGGCAGACCGTTTAAAACGCCTCCCGCAAATGATGGACCGTCTGGAGGCTGCGATAACTGAGACGACTAAACCTGCTGAACCAGAAACACGCGTATCCTTTGCGCCGTGGTGGGGGTGGTTTGGTTTAATTCTGGGGTTAGCTGTTTTGGCAAGTTACACGATACTCGCGGTAAAATAGGTATGGATTTGTAGCTAGTCGCCAAATACAAATCGGCCTAGAATGCGTTCTATGGTTAAGCTTATGCGCCTACAATATGCTATGTTTGCTCTTTTGCTCATGCTCTGTGTATGCTTGGAGGGCGCGCAGGCATGTGCTCAATCGGAAGTTAAAACGGTTACGGTTATTGCAGGTGGGCAGGTTAAGCAGGTTGCCCTTAAACCGCACAAAACTCCACCGTCGTTACAAAATATTCGGACAGTTGCCGCATTACAATCGGAGCAATTAGACGCCGCAGCAGAACTCTTAGGTGGCCCTGAAGTCTTGAGACGATCGCGGCACGGTGTTTGGAAACGGGGCAATCAGCAAGAATCTAAGCCGAACAAATTGAAGATTCCGCCGTCTCGATTAGTATCTGATTGAGTTCACATTATTTTTTCGCTTTATCAAATGGATTTGATGCTGATTGGCATCGTTTTCTTTAGCTTTTTCTGGCATACAGGATGTGAGTAAAGTAAACGGACGACCATGACCGAAAAGCGTATCCTTTTAATTATTGGCGGTGGTATTGCAGCCTATAAGAGCCTGGAACTCATCCGCACGCTTGGGCGCCGTGGGATTGCCTCGCGTTGTATTGTGACGCGAGGCGGGCAAGAGTTTGTGACACCATTGTCAGTTTCTGCGTTATCGGGCGAAAAGGTGTTTACCGAGTTGTTTGACTTGGATGATGAGGCTGAGATGGGGCATATACAGCTGTCCCGCTCGGCTGACCTTGTCGTTGTTTGTCCCGCGACAGCAGACCTTTTGGCTAAAGCTGCAAACGGGCTTGCCAATGATCTGGCGTCAACCACCTTGCTCGCGACGGATAAACCAGTTTTGATGGTGCCAACAATGAATGTGCGTATGTGGGGACACGCTGCTGTCCAGCGCAATGTTGCAACGCTCCGCGACGATGGTGTTACCGTTTTGCAACCTGATGAAGGTGCGATGGCTTGTGGTGAATATGGCCCGGGCCGCTTACCGGAAATTGATATTATCGCAGCAAAAATCGAAAAGCTGCTTGGTGGGAAGAACAAATCGCTCAGCGGACGGCATATGCTGATTACAGCTGGCCCAACGCGTGAACCTATTGATCCTGTTAGGTTTTTATCTAATCATTCCTCAGGTCGGCAAGGCTATGCGATTGCAGGCGCTTTAGCAGAACTTGGCGCGCGGGTAACTCTTGTTTCTGGCCCTGTTTCGTTAGATGCGCCACGCGGTGTGGATCTTATAAAAATTGAAACTGCGCGTGAGATGCTTGCTGCTTGTGAGAAAGCACTGCCGGCGGATGTGTTTGTTTCTGTTGCGGCTGTTGCTGACTGGCGTCCGGCCCAAGCGGCTGGGCAAAAACTGAAACTTAAAGGCAAGGCGGCTGAGGCAGCGCCCGCTCTGAACTTGAAGGAAAACCCTGATATTTTGGCAACGCTTTCGCGTAAGAAAGTGAATAGGCCCAAACTTGTAATCGGCTTTGCTGCAGAAACGAATGATGTCGTAAAATATGCGCGGGCCAAGCTTAAACGAAAGCGATGTGATTGGATTATCGCGAATGATGTATCTGGTGATGTTATGGGCGGACGTGATAATCAGGTATCTTTGATGACGCGTGATCATCTTGAAAGCTGGCCTCTGCAGGACAAGTTTTCTGTCGCAGGACAACTGGCTCAGCGCATTGCAGAAGCGCTTAATCAGCAAGATCATACTGAAGCGTCATTGGCTGCAGAGTAACGAATAAAAGTACAATACTTTTCAAGGGCATAAGCCGTTCGGCTTAATTAGGTGTGAGGCGGGCGAGACTGCCCTATGCCAAGGTTACGAAATCCCTAATAGATGAAATTTCATCATTCTATCTACACAGATATTTACTTCGCTTTGCTATCAACACCCTCAATTAGTTGATTTGACTGAAGTTGAGGGGTTTTCGGCGTATGCAAAATGAGCAAACAGCACGCAAAGGACTTGCAGGGATAAAGGCTACCTTTAGCGTTCCTGATATCCCGTCAGAATTAGCCGGCTCTATACGCGCTAATCAGCTTGCAAGTGTATCGGCCCTGATCCCTGCTATTATGATGGCGCAGTTGATTAGCGGTGCTGTTGTCTTGCTCGCTTTTTGGGCGAGTACGGCAGATAAACTGCTTGGCTTGTGGGCGACGGCTCTTTGCTTTCTTTGCGGGGCAGCAATGTTGCGCAATGTACGCGGGCAGGAGACGCAAAAACTTAAAACCCGTTCCAAGCGTAGTATTGACCGCATGGCACACGGCGCTGCCTTAATGGGTTGTTTATGGGGCGTGCTGCCAATTTTGGTTGTGCCGTTCTCTGATGAAATTGGCCATATGACTCTCGGTATTGTTATGGCTGCGATGGCATTTGCTGGCGGATTTTTGCTCTCGCGAATTCCTGCTGCAGCCTTTGCGTTTATTTTGCCTGTGGTTGTCGGGCATATAATTGGTATGCAGATTATTGAAAACAATGTCTATGATCTGTTATCAGTATTGACGCTAGTTTATACAGGTATGCTGGCTGTAAGTGTGCAATGGTCTCACTCTCGTTATGTAAAGCAATTGCTTGGTGAGGCTGCTCTAAAGGAGCAGGAGCAAGTGATTAGTTTGCTGTTGCGCGATTTTGAGGAAACAACATCAGACTGGCTGTGGCAAACTGATGATGATGGCGTCTTGCTTAGCGTGCCTGCCAGTATACATGCCGATAAAAGACAATATGAAGCTCTTAAGGCGGGCGAGCTGCTTGTGAGTCTGTTTGAGCCGTGTGAAGCATTGAGTGTTTTGGAACAAAATCTCAAAAGGCGCACATCTTTTCGTGATCTAATCATGCCAATCCACACTGAAAATGGTGAATTTTGGTGGCAGTTAACAGGTAAACCAGTCTTTGAGGGGGGCTTTTTTGCAGGGTTTCGCGGTGTGGCATCTGATGTGACGGCGTCGAAAGAAAGCGAAGACCGTATTGCATATCTGGCACATTATGATGCGCTAACTGGGCTTCCTAACCGGGTTACTATGCTTGAAACATTGGAAAAGCAATTGCGCGCGCCAGTGGTTGTCGGGCGGCAAAGAGCCTTACTGTGGCTTGATCTTGATAATTTTAAATGGGTCAACGATACGCTTGGCCATCCGGCAGGTGATGCGCTTTTGAGAATGGTGGCTGACCGTATAACGGGTCTTTGTGAGCCTACTGATACGGTTGCGCGCTTGGGGGGAGATGAGTTTGCAATCAGTATTGAACGGTCAGGTGGCCGCGCAGAAATATTGGATTTTGTACAGCACTTATCTGGTGAACTTGCGCGTCCATACTTGCTGATGGGGTCTTCGGCGAGATGTAGCGCATCAATTGGGTTACGCATGTTTGACAGAACAACACCAGATTCAGAGACCTTACTGAAGCATGCCGACCTTGCGCTTTACCAAGCTAAAAGTAATGGCCGCTCAGGCTGGTGCGTGTTTACACCAGACCTTGAACTGCGTGCACGTCAGCGGCGTGAAGTTGAACAGGATTTACAGCGCGCGCTGGAAAACAATGAACTTGTTGTATATTTCCAGCCCCAAATAGATGCCCAGACGCGAGAACTTGTTGGCTGTGAAGCGCTCTTGCGCTGGATACACCCGACGAAGGGTTTGATTTTCCCTGGTGACTTCATTGAGGCCGCAGAGGATAGTGGCCTTATTACACGTCTTGGTGACTGGGTTATTCGAGCTGCCTTGGAGCAAGCCAAACGGCTGCCAGATGATGTGCGTGTGGCGGTGAATATCTCTCCACTACAAGTTCATAGCGCAAACCTCTTCCCGACGATCGTTAATGCGCTGGCTGTAAACGACCTAGACCCATCGCGACTTGATCTTGAGATTACTGAATCTGTTTTGATGACGGATACTGATTTTACCTTAGAACGCCTGGCACAATTAAAGCAGCTTGGTGTGCGCATATCTCTTGATGATTTTGGAACTGGCTTTTCATCGCTAAGCTATCTCCGGAATTTTCCATTCGACAAGATTAAGATCGACAAGAGCTTTATCAGCGATATGGAGACCAGTGAAGATAGCCGTGCGATTACAGTTGCAACATTGGGCTTGGCCAAAGCTCTTGGTTTGAGATGTACTGCAGAAGGTGTGGAGACAGAGTTTCAGAGTAACTTCCTGCGCGATGCTGGTTGCGACGAACTGCAAGGCTTCTTTATTAGCCGCGCTCAACCAATCGATAAGCTTGGGCATTTTGTTAGAATTTTGCCTGTAGAAGCCAGCAATACGCTGTCAAAACCTGCTACGCACAGGTTAAAGCTTGTAACTGTCGATGAGGACCTTGAGGTTATTTCTAAGAGAAAAGCCGCGTCAGATTAGTAAAGTCCTTCTATATGTGAAGAGGTGAGGGTTTATTTTAATCATCATCTTTCTTGCGCCTGCCAAAAAGACCGCCTAGCGCATCCCGCGCTGCATCTTTGGCGGCGTCTTTTGCCAGATCTTCAATTGTCTCAGGTTCTTTTTTATCCGCTGGGGCAGTCGTCGTTTCGGCAGGGGTTTGATTGACCGGCGGCGGGACATTGTTGCCGGCACCTAAACGATTTCCAATTACACCTGAAAGGACCCCTGTTACGGCATCACCGACATTGGCGTTACCGCCAGCGTTGCTGCCCCCGATAAGATTGCCAAATCGATCAAGAGCCTGACCCGCGAGGAGTTGTGTCAGAACGCTCGTATCAGGAACAATACGCGGCGCAGTCCACGGCCCGGTTATGCGCAATGGAATGCCGACATTATTTAGCTGTACATCAACCAGCTCTCCGCGTGCGCTCGTATCAGCAGCAACGCGGAGTGCCATGTCGAGTGTCTGCCCACCCAGGCTGATTTGCCCGATACCATTTGCGCCGAATGTGGAGCTTATAATTTCCATCAATTGGATTTTGGCGACGCCATTTTCTATCTTCAGGAGTGAGTTAAAGCTGGAAAAGTCAGACTCTGCGCTGGGTGACAGGAAGTTTCCTGATAACAAGTTTGCACCAGACGATAGGTTAGAACGAAGGCTCGAAGCGCTGCGGATAAGCTGCCCGATGTTCATGCCTTTGATTGCACCGTCAGATAAATTGGCGGCAAGTTCGCCATCCATACTGTTCATGATCGCGTGTAGACTGTTGCCTTGTGCGGTTACATTGAGTTTGAACTGTCCACCGCCTCTCATCAGGTCATTCCCTATGAAAGTTTTCATAATTTCTTGGATCAGAATGCTTTCGCCTGTCATGCCAATTGATAGTGAGGGTGTGCCCCGAGATGTATTGAGGCCAATGTTTCCTTTCCATAAACCACCTAACACTTTGAACTGATTGATGTTTGTCTCCAAAACACCATTTGTAAGCTTTGCAGCAAGGCTGGCATCACTGAGTGCAATATTATCGATAACAATAGAGGGTGAAGTGAGGGTAATGTCAGTATCAATCGAACGTAGGCTTTCAAGCGCGAGCGGCTCTTTGCTCCACCCTTCAGGTGTATCTTCTGGAGCTTCTCCCATAAACGGAGTTAGATCGAGTGGGCCTGTAGCTAGTGTGCCGGTAATGAGCGGACGCGGCGCGTCTGTGCGTATGAGCAAATCGCCTTTGCCAGTGATGTCATCTATAGCCAGATCAAGCCCTTTGATTGAAACGCGGTTAAAGCTGCCAGAGGTATTTCCGGCGATACGGAAACTCTGCAAGGTCTCGCCCGGCTCCATCTCAATTTGAGCTGCGGACATGAGTGCACGCAGGCGATCGCTATTTGCGTCAAGCTGTCCGTTGAGTGAGCCGTCTCCTGCAAGAGAGACGTCACCTCTATAAGAGGCGTTTAGCAGGTCGCCGGTTAGGTTTAGGTCAATGTCTGAGGCTGAAATCGCCTCTGCCGGACCACTTAATGTTGTTTGCAGGTCGAAACGCGCGCCTTTAAGCGGATCGGTTTGGGCAGGCTCAAGCGCGATTCCTGATGCCAGAACCAACTGATGCAGGTCGGCTGTGTTCAAGCTGAGCTGTCCGTTTACTGTTGTGTTCGTCCCCACATTAGCCGTGCCTTTGTAGGTTGCATTGAGGCGTGGGCCATTAATTGCCAAGTCAATGCCTTTAGCACTTATCGCATCAGATGGTCCGCTAAGAGAGGAGGTAAGCGCAAGTTCTGCGCTGTCTAGTATGGCGGCTTCTGGAATTTCGAGGCCGAGCGCTTTAATCGTCGCCGCCGTATTTTGGAGATTAAGCTTAAGGTTTCCGTCTATGCTGGGTGTTTCGGTGAGGGTAGCTTTGCCAGTATAGCTAACCGTCAGGGCGTCACCTTTTATGTCAAGTGTTTCAAAATCAAGCTTCAAAGCGTCAATCGGACCGGAGACACTGCCAGACGTTCCTAAATTGCCAAGGGGGGCGAGGGCAACGGGCAAACTGGCAGGGTCAATTTCCGCATAATCGGCTAATGCTTTAATGTTTGGCGCGCTTGCTTCAAAGACACCGGCAATGTTTGGGGTCTCTCCCGTTGTTGCCGTTCCTGTAAAAGATGCGTCAACAAGGTCCATTTTGAAGGAGACATCTGCAGCCGCCTCCGTTCCATCGATAATGGCTTGAGGTGAATCAAGAGTTAGCTCAAAGCTGAAGGCATCTCCTTCAAACACGCCATCCCCACTTGCGGCGAGTTCCTCGCTGAGAGAGGCGACAGAGGCTTCTACATTTAAATCTGTAAGTGTATATATTGCTCCTGCAGCACCGTCACGGTAAGTTAAAGCTGCGTTGACAAGGCGTGCCCGATCTATCCCGGCATTAATCTCTCCAGTAGAGGTAGGTTCAGCTGGTGTTTCGCTATTTGCTGTTTCAAATTCCCAATTGGCACGACCATCAGGGAGGACTTCCAAATCTACATTTGCATCGATAAACGCGATTTCGTGCACTTCAACACGACCCGTAAAGAGCGGTCCCCATTTAACTGAGCCACGCAAAGCGCCCGCTTTTATCATGTGTTTGCTGGTGAAAGCCTCAGGGTTTGCGACAGTTACATCCTCGACGCTGGCAGAAATGCGTGGGAAAAAGGAAAGACCAACATCACCATTTAGCGTAACATCTCGCCCGAGTGCATTTGCAGCTGCGGTTTCAATTCTGCTCTTGTAAACGTCTTTAGGTGTTAGCAATGCAACAGTTATCAATGCACCAATCGCAATGAAAATAAAGGCGAAAATACCAATGATAATGCGCTTCATGTGGGGGCTCCTGAGCGTGTGTAACGTTAATGTGCCATACTTGAACCAATATGAATATGCGCTGAAAATAAATTATTGCTTAGAACTACTTGACCGACCTGTCAGGCTTGTCTAGACGAGCGTTTCGGTACTTTGTGACCGGAAATGCGCGGGTGTAGCTCAGCTGGTTAGAGTGCCGGCCTGTCACGCCGGAGGTCGCGGGTTCGAGCCCCGTCACTCGCGCCATTTTTCTCTGACAATTTTCCGAATAAAGACAGTGAAAACAA
>CAYUFN010000113.1:0-9508 GCA_964443965.1 uncultured Hyphomonas sp.
TGCGTGGCATGATGCACTGGGCGCAAAATGATCGTCTCGTAGACAAGGCACGCAATTAAGCTATTAAAAACATAGCTTTAAAATCACCAAACCCGGCGGCCTCGGCTTGCCGGGTTTTTTTATACAAATTCGTGAACATGTAGAAATGAACTAGATGCACGCGGCAAACGACCTACCATTAACGAAACGATTAAGTGCCAAGTAGAGTGTGATTTAAAACAGCATAATGGAGATTATCATGCACCGTGTAATTAAGTGCCTTGCTGCAGCAAGTACACTCGCAGGCTTTGCGTCTGCACAGACGATTCATGCGCCAGAAGGCGACTGGGTGTGGAATGCTGAGCTGAATGTGAATGGGTTAACACTGGCCAATGCCGGTAACACATGCCTAAGCTCAGAATCGGCCCAAATTGATTTGTCTGCAATCGTCAGCAATTTGAATGAGACTTGCAGCATCTCTGATTGGAACGAAGAAGGCGACGCCATCTATTTTGCACTCAAATGTTCAGGCGAGTATCTGGCAAACATGACTGGAGAGATTGCTCTGGGCGAGGAAGACGCATCTTTCACGCTTGCTGGCGCTGTACGTCTTGGTGATGCTGGGCCTGTTTCAACCGTGATTAATGGCAAGGCTGCCCGTAACGGGGTTTGCGCTGTGCCCACACAACCGGTTGCGGCTGAACCAGAAACTCTTGCCGTCGCATATGCTGAAGATGTCGCTCCTGCTGCCCAGAAAGCTGAATCAGAGGGTGTAGAAATTGCAGCTGCCCCCGAAGCAGCGGTTGACGCAACAGAAGTAGCCAAAGTGGTAGAGGTCGCCGTCAACGCTCAAGACGATGAAACAGAGGCTAGCGAAGTTGCAGCAGTCGATGTTCCAAAAGCAGCACCCGTCGCGTCTGTCGAAGTGACTGCATTGATAAGTAAACTTGCTGAGGCTGTTGCAGAGGCTGCTGCACCGACCTCACAAGAAGAGGCAGATGCTTAGGTTTCTTAGGTTTCCCCTTACCTGGAAATATCTGTCTCGCTTTTGCCGCGTAGGCTATCTGCTTTTTGCAGATGGTCTACGCGCAAAAGTTAAATCGCGCCCTCGTGATCTGCCTTGATTTGAAACGGCGCAACCTATGCAGCATCTTATTCCTATAAGAAAAAAAGAGAAGGAATATGCTCATGCATAGAACAGTTGAACGCTCTATCGCTCTTTGGAAAAGCCAAAACGGCCCAATTCGCGAAAATATTGGACGCCATATTGATAAGGCGCTGACCCCTTGGACACCTTTCACGGTTACGCCAAAGCATCCTTTCTATATTGATTATACTGATCGTTCTTGTGAGTGGACTTAATCACTCAGGCAAATCACTCGCCGGCGCGCGCGCACTCTTGCGCGTGCGGAACTGGCTTTCAAAAGCCACAATCAGGCATGCGCCGATAATGATCGCTGCGCCGATATAAAGCCGCCATCCGGGCACTTCATCAAAGAAAATTGCGCCCAGCGCTGCTGCCCAGATAAGTGATGTATACTCTATCGGCGCAAGCTGCCCGGCCGGCGCATTAGAATAGGCATAGGTAAACAACCACCATACGCCAGTGCCCATGGCCCCTAATAAAGCCAGTACCGGTATATACTCCCAGTTTATTGTTGGTAGGCTGAGCACGAGAAAAGGTAAAAGTAACAGGCCGCCAATCGTGTTTGTGAATGTCACAATCGTCAGCGTGTCTTCCTGTCGCGCGCGTAACCGCACCAATACCAGGGTAAGGGCATACAAAAAAGCTGAGGCAAATCCAGCTAGCGCGCCAAACAAGCGATCACCGTCTACCGGCGCACCACTTGTTTCTGCTGAAATGGCAAAAGCTGCCCCTGCAAACCCGATACAGGCGGCGCAGACGCTGACAGGCGTAATCGTCTCGCCCAGCACAACGCGCGCGATCGGTGCCACCATAAGCGCGGCGGTAAAGCCGATGACCGTAACTTCAGCAAGGCTAAGCTGTGTGAGTGCCCAGAAGAATAAAAAGGCCGAGACCAATTGGATGCTTGCCCGCATCGTGTGAAAACGGACCGCAGGCCATTGCGGGTGCGGCTTCCTAGCTGCGACATAAGCCCCAAGGGCAAAACTACCGCCAAAGAAAAACCGCCAGGCTAGAAGTATGATCACCGAAAGCTCAGCTGTGACACCTTTGATAATCGCGTCCATTGCACAACCAAACGCCACGCCAATCGCGTAGATCAGAAGAGGGGAGGTTTGCCAGCGCTTGAAGATCATGAGCGCTCCATCTCACACCTTATTTATATGGTCTATAGGATTTGCGTGTATTTTAAAACACTAGACTGAGTGTGCTCGCTTCTGGCTATTTTGTAATAGCGTCTGTACGGATTAAAGTGATTTTTTTAAATTACCGACAGCTTTCCCGCATATCGGCAAGAATATGAAATAGATTGGGACAGTCTGCATAAAATATTGGACGTTCAGTTGTTTACACAATGATCGCCTTGCCTATCCTTATTTTCAGGAAATCTAAAAAGCTTTCCGGTTATAATTTGAATGTAAATCAAGGAGTTACCATTGTGAGTGATTTGTCTGCCATTGAATCTGAAATTAACGCGCTGACCAAAGAGGGGAAGATTATTGATGCGATTGAAAAGCATTACGCCCCACACTGTACTTTTACTGAAACCGATGGGTCCGCGCGCGGTTCAAAGGCTGAGCAGATGCAGTTTTTGTCAGGCTTCTTTTCCTCCCTAAGCAGCTTTGATGGCGCGACCCTGCATGGCGAAGCTACAGGCGACAATTTCTCAGCCAGTGAGTGGACTTTCAACATGACTGCTGGCGATGGTAGCAAGATCGAGTGGAATGAAATGCTCGTTCGTACTTGGGAAAATGGCAAGGTGAACTCTGAAAAATATTATCAGAAGTAAACCTTTCCATTAATGGTCACACCATATGTGTGGCCATATTCTGCCTTCCCAATCTTGCCACCCGATTGGGAAGGCCTTTTCTGCGGGTCCTAAAGTTTAACTCGCAATTGCTTGGTGTGCTGCGCGGTATTACTTCCTGTTTAGCGCGCAGCCAAGGCCGGGCTCGAATGTGGCTTTTTCAGAGATGAGGCCGCCAAGTACGGATGCGGTAACAGATTGATCGGTGCGGCCAGTCGCGTCGATATAGCTCTCTGAAATCGTCAGCGCGCTAATGTCCTGCGTGAAGTCGGTTTTGCAGCTCTCCATCTCGCGCTGGGAGACAAAGCGGCAGGAGCAGATTTGCTTAGCCGCGTATGCGCTCGCCACTTTCCCAAAGCTAACTTGTTCTTTCAAAAACAACTGCCATGCACCCGCGCTGACAAGGGCGAGTACGGCCAGAAAAATCAAAAAAACTTTGGTAAATTTCATAAGATTACCTAACATTATTTTTGACAGTCATTGCACGGCTTGATCGTGTAATCCATCTCTCTTGCACCTGATTTCAGCTCTTATCTTTCGGGTGATGGACCTTCTGGTCAAGCCAGAGGATGACGAAAATCAAAACTTTCGCTATGTTATCTTCAAACTTAAGGAACGCACATGTTTGTCAGAGGTTTGATCGCAGTCGGGATGAGTTTGGCTTTGTTAGCGGGCAGTGCGGCGGGGCAATCCTTGTGCGGCATTACTGATTTTCGGCTGAATGCGGAAAGGAATCCGTGGCTGTCGCATGGGTGCAGCGGCCCATCAGGTTGGCCCAATGAAAACTGGCCGCACGGAGAGCTACATCCAGAACATCCTTTGCAAGCGCTTATCGACGACGCCATGTCGCGTGAGCAGAGCGATACAATGGGCGAGACGCGCCAGATCGTCGTGATCCATAAAGGGCGGCTCGTGGCTGAGGCGTACCGCGAGGGCTTTACGCCTGGGACAAAGCTCGTCTCATGGTCGATGGCGAAATCCATCACGCAGGCGCTGGTTGGCCGCGCGGTGCAAGAAGGGTTGATCGAGGATATTGATGCGCCGATGCCCTCGCCATGGGAGGCGGGTGATCCGCGTGCCAAGATCACATGGCGGCAATGGATGACGATGACAGACGGGCTCGACTACACAGAGGCCGGCGAGACGGACCTTGCCAAGAATGATGTCGTACAGATGATGTTCGGACCCGGACGATTTGATATGGTTGGGTATGTCAAAGGCTTGGAACAAATCCACGCGGCGGGCACGCATTGGAATTACTCGACGTCGGCGTTTCATACGATTAGTTCGGCTCTGCAAGGAGCAATTGGTATTCAAACACGATGTGGAACCAATCAGGTTTTAAACAACCGTTCCTTAAGCCCGGTTACAATTTGTAGTCCTTCTGACCTGCCAATGGCGAATTGGCTAAGCGAAAACCTCTTCACGCCCCTTGGCATGGATGCCCAACCCGAGTTCGACGCTTCCGGTACGTTTCTCGGCGGCTCGCTGATCTATGCTTCCGCGCGAGACTTTGCGCGCTTTGGCTATCTCTACCTCAGAGACGGTGTGTGGAATGGCGAGCGTTTGCTTCCGGAGGGCTGGGTTGACTTTGCCCGTACGAAAACATCCGGAGCAAACTCGAATGTCTATGGCGCGGGCTGGTGGATCACCCCGCCAGAGGGCGAGGAGCCGACCCACCCCCAATCGGCGCTGAGCGGCCCTTATGACGCCTTCCATGCAGGCGGCAATGAGGGGCAGACGATCTGGGTCGTCCCTTCCAAGGATCTCGTCATTGTCCGTCTCGGCCTAATGAGCAATGCGCCGGAAAACTGGGCCGCGCTTTACGAGTGGAACCAGAAGATTGCGCGCACCTTTCCGAATACAGAGTAATTCCGTCTCCCCAGCGCCCACGGGTTTCAAAGTTGCAGTATATGGTTTGTGAGAACTGACTTGGAGGCTCGTCCCCGCGCTTTAGCGCAAGCGTGCGCCTGCTGGTTAGGCCGCATTGCCGCGGCCCTGCGCGGCGTCAGGCAGAACATGACAGCGGGGTTGAGGGGGCTAGGTCCCGTCCTCATCCAGCAGCCGCACATCAACAGTGCCTTTTAGCTTCATGGTCAGCGGGTTGCCTTTCCGGTCGAGGCTCTTGCCAACAGCGAGCAGGATCCACCCTTCAGAAATGCAGTATTCCTGCACATTGATTTTTTCAGCCCCGTTCAGCTGGATACCTAAGCCACGGTCCAAAAGCGCACCATCATAGTAGGGGCTTCTTGGGTCAATGCTCAAACGGTCTGGGATAATATCTGTCATGGAAACGTCTTAGCCGATTTTTGCCATGCTGCAAAAGTGCTGCGTAGGTCTTTTTGTTGACAAAGCCAGCCTGCACGCAATCGGTAGAGGAGGCCGGAACCGTTTGATGCGGGGCAGGGTAACCGACCTCTCTGGCCAAGCGATTCACCGGGCGCACTCAAAGTGGGAGACGAGGTGAGTCGTGGCATAGAAATAAGGGATCTTGTGTCTGGTTTCATAATTTAACCCCACATATTGTGCGTCAGAAAAAGAGGCATGCAAAAAAATGTCATAAAAGTGAAAAATATATCAGCATAGCATGTTCCATTTTTGTTCCGAGCATGCTCATATCAGAGTGTCAATAATAACAGGCTTTGAAGGCCTGACGCGTCTGTGAAATTAAGATATTGTTAACAGGTCATCCACCGAAATTATCGGCTTTCTTGCGAATGCCCCATTGACCAATCATTAACCTTGCTAACACTATATATTGTGGCAAGATTGGAAATAGGCGCTGTATATGGCGGCTGGGGCCCAATTTGCAAAGTTTAGTGCCAGATTAGGTATATAAAGAGAGGTCGAGGGCTGATATGTCTGTTGAGCAAGCTGTTGTCGAAAAAGTACGTGATGGAATTCGCCGGGGAAAGCCTAAGAAAGCGGAACTCAATATTGTTGAGGGCCCACCGCGCGTATCACCTGATGACATCAAAATCGATGTGTCTCGGGATGCTAATCTCACCGAATTCGGCAAAAAGACGCTCGAAGACCGCTATTTGTTAAAGGGTGAGACATTTCAAGGCATGTTTGCGCGCGTGTCAGCGGCGTATGCAGACGATCTTGATCATGCCCAGCGCCTCTATGATTACATGTCACAACTCTGGTTCATGCCGGCCACACCTGTCCTCTCGAATGGTGGCGCAGAGCGCGGCCTGCCGATCTCCTGCTTTTTGAACCAGGTCGGCGATAGTCTTGATGATATTGTCGAAACATGGACGGAGAATGTCTGGCTCGCTTCTAATGGCGGCGGTATCGGCACATATTGGGGCAATGTCCGCTCCATCGGTGAAAAGGTTGGCCAGAATGGACAAACATCCGGTATTATTCCTTTCATCCGCGTGATGGATAGTCTAACTCTGGCGATCTCTCAGGGCTCCTTGCGCCGCGGATCAGCCGCCTGCTATTTGGATGTTCACCACCCTGAAATCGAAGAGTTTCTGGAAATTCGCAAACCATCAGGCGATTTCAACCGCAAGAGTTTGAACCTGCACCACGGTGTAAATGTGACAGATGACTTCATGGAAGCTGTCCGCAATGATGAAGAGTATGGTCTGATCAGCCCAAAGTCTGGTGAGACGGTGAAAACAGTCAATGCCCGCAAATTATGGCAGAAGCTGCTTGAACTGCGCATTCAGACCGGTGAACCTTATCTGCTGTTCACAGACACAGTGAACAATGCCATGCCAGCCCATCAAAGGAAGCTCGGCCTGAAGGTCACCCAATCGAATCTCTGCTCTGAAATTACACTCCCAACAGGCATTGGTCCCGATGGCCATGACCGGACAGCCGTTTGCTGCTTGTCCTCTGTAAACGCAGAGAAATTCCTTGAATGGAAAAAGCATGAAGGCTTCCTGGAGGATATTTTCCGGTTCCTTGATAATGTACTGCAAGACTTTATCGATCATGCGCCAGATGAAATGTCGCGGGCAGTTTATTCAGCCCAGCGCGAACGGTCAGTTGGTCTGGGGCTAATGGGCTTTCATTCCTTCTTGCAAACCATGAGTGTGCCGATGGAAAGCCCGATGGCGAAAAGCTGGAACAATCAAATGTTCAAGCATATCCGCATGGGCGCAGACGCAGCCTCTGTTAAGCTCGCTAAGGAGCGCGGCGCCTGCGAAGATGCCAAGGATGTTGGTATCCTGGCGCGCTTCTCAAACAAGATGGCTGTTGCGCCAACCGCGTCGATCTCGATCATTTGCGGCGGCACCAGCGCAGGCATTGAGCCAATTCCGGCCAATGTTTATACGCACAAGACCTTGTCTGGCTCTTTCACGGTCAAGAACCCGCAATTGGAGGCTATTCTGGACGAGAAGGGCGAGAATACATCTGAGACGTGGAATTCTATTCTCGAGCATGAAGGTTCCGTTCAGCATCTTGAATGCCTCGATGAGCACGAAAAAATGGTGTTCCGCACCGCGTTTGAACTTGATCAACGCTGGATTATCGAACATGCGGCCGACCGGACGCCATATATCTGCCAGTCTCAGTCGCTCAATCTTTTCCTTCCGGGCGATATCGACAAGTGGGATTTACATATGCTGCACTGGACAGCGTGGGAGAAGGGCTTGAAATCACTCTATTATTGTCGGTCCAAGTCGGTACAGCGTGCAGGATTTGCCGGTGCTGAGGAGAAAGTTGAAATGGGCGGCATGGAGACACCACAGACCGATTATGAAGAATGTCTGGCCTGTCAATAAATTCAAAAAAACAGTAAAAGTTAATATTGGGAAAGCAGGCCTCAGGCCTGCTTTTCTTCGTTTGGCCCATATTTTGCCGTAGTTTTCACAGACCGTTGGAACCAAGTTTAAAAAGTGGCGTTAAGATTTACATGTATTTTAGGTGCAATTTTCCATATTTAGTTCACACTAGGTTAAGCGCTGTGGGGTCTAATTCTTACCAGATTGTAAGAAGTAGAGTGAGGTGCAATTTTTGGGGCGTATTATGATCATAATGATCGCCATGATAGGTACGATGGCCTGTACAGGCTGCACGGCGTTTGTCGCCGAAGAGCATCCTATTGCGCCTTACGCCTCTGCTTCGGTTTCAGTTGAGACAACACATGCTATGCGTGTGGCCGTTCCTGCGCCTCTGGGGGCGTCTTCAGCGTCTGCGCCGCGCATTATTAATGTACCCACAAGGCAGCTGCCAAGCCCAAGCGTAGAAGATGCGAAAAAGACGCTCGTTGAATACGGCGTAGAATTACCGCCAACATACGGCGCTACGCCTGTCTATGATGCGCGCACCCCTGCCTTCGCCGCCACATCGCCCTTTAACAATGCCAAGGTGCCAGGAACTGAGCTCTCAGGTCTCCGCTTTGATATTCTCGCGGTGGATGGGTGGTCAGCATCCCCCGGCCTGCGCACCTTGCGCGGTCAGCTTGGTGCCCAGCGTCTGGTTTTCGGCACGTTGGGGCAGGAGCGGTATGATGCAACGTTTGCTTTTGCTGCCCCACGCGAGCGCACAGGCCTTAACTTTGATATCGGTGTTGTACCAAGCGCAAGCTATGCTCAGGAAGGCGACTTTAGCGTCCGCCGTGTCGGGGCCGAGTTCCGTCTTGGTCAGGATATTGACCAGCGCGGAAGCGATGCTGGTTTGCCGAGTTGGTACTTCTTTGCCGGCGCAGATGGTGAAGCTGTGATCTTTAACAATTCTGCCGCGGGCAGCGGCCTTGGACTCGTCAACGGCATTCAATTGCGTGATCAGGTGACAGTCGGTGATATTCAGGCGGGTATTAATATTCGCCAGTACGGCACAAATTTCGCCTTCAACTATGTCCGCCGCGAGGTTGAATACGACCTTAACTCGACAGAGACAATCCGCCGAAATGAGGATTTTGGCGGCATTACGCTCACCTGGCGTCGCTAAACGCGTCGGCGCGCTGGCCGCGTGTTTTTTTGAAAACACCCACTTAAACACCTGACCAAGCCTTGGCATGTTATCCACAAGCGCGTCTGAATCCTGTTTATAAACCACCTCCGCGACAATCTATCCATTGTGTTTTGGTCCGGATCGTAACACTATATGTTGATGAAATCGGTTTTAAACGGGGCATTGCAACATGGCTGACACAAACTTCAGACTTCCAGGCTTACAGACACCAAGTGTGGCCTATAAACCGTTCCGTTATCCATGGGCTTATGAATTTTGGCAGCGTCAGCAGCAGGTGCATTGGATGCCTGAAGAAGTGCCCTTGGGTGAAGATTGTAAGGACTGGGCCGTCAAGCTGTCTGATAAAGAGCGAAATCTCCTGACTCAGATTTTTCGTTTCTTCACGCAATCTGATGTTGAGGTCGGCGCGAACTACATGGAAAATTACATGCCGCTCTTCAAGCCGGTTGAGGTGCGCATGATGCTGGCCGCATTCTCAAATATCGAGACGGTCCACATTGCCGCCTATGCGCTATTGCTGGAAACTATCGGCATGCCAGACAGTGAGTTTTCCGCCTTCATGGAGTATGAAGAGATGGCGGCCAAGCATGACTATCTTGGCCAGTTTGGTGTCGACACTGAAGCAGATATCCTCACTTCAATGG
>CAYUFN010000114.1:0-8964 GCA_964443965.1 uncultured Hyphomonas sp.
CCGGAGGTTTGCGTGGGAGCAAGTCACCGAACTCCGTTCGCAACCACAAGCGTGCGCCGGGCGAAGCCCGCCCCGCCGGAGGGACTTCGGCCCGTGAGGCAAATCAAGGCGCAAAGCAACCGGGACAAGCTAATCAGGTTGAAACACACCCGTTAAGCGCTCCAGCGAGCATAAAGAGCGGTTGGGAGTAGCCGATCAGCACCCTCTTGCGGGATGACCATTTCACCCGTTTCCAACGTTCCACCAAAATGTGAAAGCCAGTCAGCAACGGTTTGTGCAACGGCCAGATAAGACAAGCGCATCGCATAAGCGGTGACGATCATGAAAAGTGGATTGGGTGAGAGAAGGGCCGTGACCCGGTCCATAAGATCGGGAAAGTTTTCTTCAAAGCGCCAGGTTTCGTTTTTGGGGCCGCGTCCAAATTTAGGGGGATCGAGAATGATCCCGTCATAGGTGTTGCCACGGCGTTGTTCGCGGGCGACGAATTTCATGGCATCATCAGCAATCCAGCGAATGGTGCTATCATTAAGGTTTGAGAGGGATTGGTTCTCTTTGCCATAACCGTTTGACTTCGGACTAGCGTCAAGGTGAACTACTTCGGCCCCGGCAGACGCGCATGCCAGTGAGGCCATGCCGGTATAACCAAAGAGGTTGAGCACTTTGACCGGGCGTCCGGCTGCACGAATTTTATCTTGTGCAAACTGCCAATGCACGGAGTGTTCCTGAAAAACGCCCATATGCCGGAACGGGCTGCGGCGCACATGAAAGCTCAGCTCGTTCCAGCGCATTATCCATTCACTTTGTGCATTTGGGCTGGTGATGTTCCAATTGCCACGCTCATCTTCGCCGGATTTGGCATCGAAAACCGCATCGGCCTTCCATTGGCTGGTCGATTGGGAGGGGGTCCAGAAAGCTTGCGGATCCGGGCGGATAACGCGTTGAGCGCCAAAGCGTTCAAGCTTTTGTCCATGCCCGCAATCGAGCAGGGCATAATCCTGCCAGTCGTCGGCGATAAGGAGGCGCGTGTCAATTTGCATACGTCTAACCCTCTCTTGCGCCTGGATAGCCCTGTTGACGCCACGCTTCGTAAGACATAATTGCAGTGGCCTGTGCCAGGTTCAAACTATCCGCGCCGCCCCGCATAGGGATCAGGCAAAGATGATCGCAGGTGGCCTCAACGGGGGCCGGCAGACCAGCCTGCTCATTGCCCATAATGATGATAGCGCGGTTGCCATAGGGGACTGCGTCATGCCTATGGGTACCGTTCACACTCGCTGCAATCATGGTCAATCCTTGAGCCTTGCGCCAGCGGTCGAAGCTGTGAAAATCGGACGAAGCGAATCTGATGTCAAAGACTGAACCCATAGACGCTCTGACAGCTTCCACACTGTAGGGGTCGCAACATGTCTCAAGAAGGATCACACCAGCCAACCCTGCGCAGTCCGCGGTCCTCAAAATAGTGCCAAGATTACCCGGGTCCCGTACCTCGTAGAGCGCGATCCAGATCCCTGAGCCGGTTTTGTCCAATCCATCGAGTGTAAGGTGTTTTTGCTTGAATGCGGCCACCAATGCGCCCGGATTATCCTTGCGGGTGATTTGGCTCATAACACGGTCCGGCGCTTCGATAATGCGCGCGCCCGCTCTGTCAGCTTTGCAGGCGAGTGCGCGAATATTGTCGCGCGCCAGGCCAAACTGTGAGGCAACAAGCGTGTCAATTTCCCAGTTATTTTCCAGTCCTTGCTGCACAAGCCTGGTGCCTTCAGCTAGAAATAACCCTGTTTCGGTGCGGGTTTTTTTGCGGTCGAGGGCTCTGAGTGTTTTAATCAAAGGGTTCGAGACGCTTGTGATAGATTGAAAATTTCGGGTCATGGATAGATTGTCACTTGCAGGTGTCGGCTTGCACAATAATAGCGGTTCATGCTTGGCTAAAGCATAAGCGAGGCCGCAAGGAAACGGCATGTTTGGACGATTAGTAGATTGGATAGTTCTGATAAGCTCACTGATAGGGCTTGCGCTCACCGGATGGTGGACGATTTATGCTGCACCTAATAGTGCTGAAAATATACAAAATATCCTGCAATTACAAGCCGAAAATGTGCTCAGTGAGGATGGTCATGATTGGGCCGCTGTGACAATGGAAGGCCAACATGCCCGTGTTTCTGGGCAGTCACCTAATATTGAAGCTGTTGATGAGTTGATAGCAAGCTTTAGCGGTGGGCGGCTTTTTCTGGGGCCGATTACCCGTATTACGTCTGATATTGCCTCTGCGCCGCCGATTTCCCCCTATGTTTTTGAGGGTGAAGACAAAAAAGGCAAGCTTATCCTGCGCGGTCATGTTCCAAGCCGAGCTATCAAAGATGAGATTTTAAAAGAAGCAGAGGCGCTTTATCCGGGCAATGTTGACGATCAGTTGGCGATCGGGACGGGGCAGCCATTAGGACCATGGAAAGAGGCAGCTTCCGCCAGCTTGCAGGTGCTTGCAGGCATGAGCGATGGCCAATTTAAGCTGGTAGACTCAGACATTTTCCTATCGGGCCAATCAGAAACTGGACAGACTGAGCTTGAAATTTTGAGCGCCTATGTCGCCCCAAGGGGTCAATACCGTTTACAGGCAGACATTCGTGGGCCAGCTTTTTGGGAGGCACGGCTGGAAAATGAAATGCTGGTGCTTAAAGGGACAGTCTCGCGTGAAGCGCAAAAGACAAACCTGCTGACAACGGCCCAAACCCATTTTTCCGGTCCTGTCAAAGATGAGATGCAGATTATTGCAGGTGCAACAGAAGGGTGGGTTGAAACGGCAAACTCCTTGCTTCCTCAGTTTGCGGCTTTCCAGTCTGGTAAGCTGAGATTTTCACCCGAGGAGAACAGGTTTACGGTTGAAGGTCTGGCAAGTGGCAGTGTTCAGGAATATTTGCAAAAAGACATGGTTGAGGGTGCATATCCGGTTAGCTTTGATATCGGGACGGTTGAAGCTGATTTGACCGAGCTGGGGTTTCTAGACTTTGACAACACTCCTAAAGCTGCTTGCCAGGATGGTTTTAACGCCATTATGTCAGCCGAAGCGATTAGGTTTGAAACCTCCAAAGCAACGATCTCCCGCAATAGCGGTCTAACGCTCGATAAGATCGTAACAGTGGCGAACAGATGCCAAGATTTCTTGATTGAGGTGCACGGACATACCGATTCTGCTGGCAGCCGGGAAACGAATATCGTACTGAGCAAGGCACGTGCAGCCTCGGTTGTTGCCTACATGATCGCGCGTGGCATATCCGCCCAAAGGCTGGATGCTGTGGGCTTTGGGCCAGACATACCGATTGCCGATAATGAAACGACTTCTGGGCGGGCGGCTAATCGTCGTATAGAGTTTAAGATTGTAGAAGAGGGCTAATGCCAATGGTTTGGCTGGTAACACATATGTGGATTGGGCTTGCGCTCATGGCGCTGTTTGGTCTGCTGTTTGGCTGGGCCTTCCGTGGCATCAGCTTGAAGGGGCGGGCGCGAGATGCCATGGTTCAGCGAGATATCGCTCTAACTGAGCTTGATCAGACGCGTCTTGAGCTGGACCATCTTTATGCCGCGCAGAGCAAAGGTGTTGATGCGGCTGCTCAGGCCGGCGATGATACGCTGCGTCTTGAACTTGAAGCCCGCGAGGAAAAGCTGCAGGTGCTGAGTAAGGAACTGGCCGCCTCGCGTGACGAGTTGGAGGATTTGAAGTCTAAAGCAATGCTCGGCACGGCCTCAGCTGGGGCTGCAACGGCAGCTGTCATTACAGCTCAGGACAGCCATCCCGAGGCGGCTCTTCCAGAAGAACGCCTTGATGCTGAGCTAAATTTAAGTGATGCCAGTCTCAAGTGGCAGAACCGCTATCTTGCCAGCCGCGTTCGTGCTCTTGAGGCAGGCAATGACGATACGCAGGACAATGGCAATGAAGCTGTTGATACCACGCCTGCTGAAGACCCGAGGGTGGCCGCTTATGAGGCTGTCGAGCTGCGGGCGACTGAAGCAGAAGCTGCATTAGAAGCTTTCAAAGCAAATGCGCAAGATGATCAAAAACAGGCCATTGCTGCGGCTTTAGCGGCAAGTGCTGCGACGGCTGCTGCAAGTGGCGCACTATCAGTTGGGTCAAGCGAAGATGCTACCGATAAGGTGCGCGGTGATGCGATAGGGAATGTTAAGCAGGCCTGGCAAAACAACTATTTGCGCCAAAGACTGTCTTTTGCCCAAGCATCCTTACTGCCAAGCTCTAATGAGGCAGAGGAGATTGAAACGCCGATCATTTTGCCTGAACTTGAAGTAGCTGAAGAAGCCTTAGGGGCTGGGGACATACAGGGCGAAATTCAGGCATGGAAAACACAGCATTTGCAGCAACGACTGCTATACTTGGAAGAGCACCCTATTACTGATCGCGTGTCTGCTCCTGATCTTGAAACGGTCAGTGAAGCCCTGTTAGGCGAGACGAGCGAACAAAGTGCTGAGGACAATGAGAGCCTTGCTGACGAGGCGGACGCTGAGGTTGTTGAGGAGACTGTAAATCCTGGTGAATTAGAGCAAGAACTTGCCCGACTACGCTGGCGCAACCGCTATCTGGAGGGGCGATTAGCCTATATAGATGGTGATGCACCCAAAAGTGATGCTGAGCTTGCGGCACAAAGCGAGGCTGGCCTGAGCGATGGCGTCTCTTTAGAAAACCAGACTTCTGCGACTGATGATGCCCAGGAGATACTGCCAAATACCGCCGAGGCTGTTCTTGCGGCCATGGAAGGTAATGCTACTGAAAACGAACCGGATGGGGCAAAGCCAATCGCGCTTGATAAACCCGAAACTGGTAGGGATGACCTGACCCGTATTGTGGGTATCGATACGGACGCGGCGTGCTTGCTTAATGAAGCTGGTATTTGGCATTTCTACCAGATTGCCGGCTGGTCACCGGAAAATGTGGCATGGGTCAATACACTTTTAGGGCAAGATATGCGTGTGCAAGAGCAAGATTGGGTCGCTCAGGCCGGTGCCCTGAGCCTTGGGGCCGATTTAGGCTAATATATTCTAATCCAAGTCCCCCGTCTTTTGATGTTATCCTGTGTTCAGGCTCTGTTTGGTTAGATCGTTCTTGAGTGTGGACGGTAATTGTCGTTTGGCGTTCTTGTGGCAAGGCGTTAAAGTTAACCAGAAGAGATAGTCTGAAAGGGTGTATTGATGACAGAGAGATATGAGATTCCGCAAGATGTGTTTGACAAAGCGCCGCGGCTTCAGCTTAGCAGGCGTGCTATCATCAAAGGTTTGGCGGCAGGGACAATGTTCCCCATCGTTGCTGGATGCGCAACTGTTGCACAAACAGACGCCCAATTGGCGCAGGTTTCGGCTTCAGCCTGGGCTGACTTAAAATCACAAACACCAATCAGTCGTGACAGACGCTTAGTCGGGCCAGTCATGGAAACCTGGAACCAGCTTGTAGCGGGGACGCCTAAGGCTGATGAGCCCTGGGATGTGGAGGTTTTCGATTCTGAGGCCGTAAACGCTTTCGTCATGCCGGGAAACCGGGTTGGCATTTATCGTGGGAATGTTGATCTGACTGAGAATATGGATCAGTTGTCTTCTGTACTTGGCCATGAGGTCGGGCACGCCGTGAACCAGCACGCGGCGCGCCGTGCCCAGCGCGCGCAACTCGCTCAGCTTGGCCTGATTGCCGGACAGGTAGCAATCGGTACAGCAGCAGGAAGTGGCCGTATATCATCTGCTCAGGCTCAAAGTATGGCAGCGCTTGGTGGCGCCGCCGTTCAGTTTGGGGTGATCCTGCCGTTCAGCCGACAGCATGAGCTGGAAGCTGACAAGCTGGGTGTCGATTATATGCATGCGTCTGGCTTTTCGGTGAAGGAGGCCCCGCGTCTTTGGGAACTGATGGCCAAGCAAAGCGAAGGGCAGCGCCCGCCAGAGTTTATGTCTACCCACCCCGATCCGCTGCGCCGCGCCAGCGATTTGCGTCAATACATTAACGCTCAAGGCTATGATCTGGTGTAAATCTGGTACCACTAAATGTGAAAAAGAAAAGCCGCACGCCAAATGGGTCTGCGGCTTTTTTTGTGTGAAATGAACGCCTCACTCTGGTCCTGATATTGCCAAACTTGATAAGCTATACTGGGTAAGGCGGATGCAGGAGCAAGCAAGATGAAGCGGCTATTGTGCAGTATTGGCGGGGGAATTGTCCTGGTTGGCGGGGCTTTGGTGTTGTGGATGGGCGGGGCAGTCTCTCCCGGGCAAATGCTTGCTTTCGAAGACGGCCCCTATCTGCGCGGCGTTGATGTGGCCCATTATCAAGGCCGTATCGACTGGGCAGAGCTTGCCGATCATGACATCTCGTTTGCCTTCATAAAGGCCACCGAAGGCGGGGACTGGGTTGACCCGAAATTCCATGAAAACTGGACTGGTGCCAAGCGAGCAGGCATGCCGCGCGGGGCCTATCACTTCTTCACCCTGTGCCGCGATGCAGGGGAGCAGGCGACGCACTTTTTAGCCACCGTCGGTGATATGCGCGGGGCGTTGTTACCGGCCCTTGATGCAGAACATATGGGCCCGTGTAAAGAAAACCCCACCATGCGCGATGTGGCTGGCGGCGTGCTGACATTTCTCGATGAGGTACACGGCGCGACAGGCGCACGCCCTGTGATCTATACAACCGAAACCTTCTACACCGCCCACCTTGAAGGCAAGACGCCGGGGGAGCAGTTCTGGTTGCGCTCGCTCGTAACACCGCCGCGCTATGGCCCGGCTGATTGGCGCTTCTGGCAATATAGCGGCAACGGGAGACGGCGGGGGATAAGCGGGCCGGTGGACCTGAATATTTTTGATGGCGATGCAGACGATTTGGAGGCGCTGATTGTGCGCTAGAAGAGGTCACGTGGGATCCCAGTCTAGGCCAAAGTGGGATGTATTTTTGATGTGGGATGTTTTTGGCGGATAGGATATGACTTATCCAACCCGGCCCCTTGTACTGTCTATCTTGTTCGCATGGAGATGTTTAAAACAGAAGGGCCGTCAAAGGATCATGCCACGCGCCATGTGCTGATGGCTGAAGCCGAACGCCGCGTGCGGCAAGGCGAGCTGCGCTGTGTTGTGGCGCATGATCTGCAAATTCCGGCCTCGACGATTGCGATATGGGCCGCGCGCGGAAGATGGCGCAAGACGGATTTAGACCGCGAGGCCGCCGGCCTGCCGCCTTTGCCACTGCCTTATTATGCACGCGATGACCGCAATATCAGTGCAGGCTCAGGCAAGGCCAAGGCCGAAGCCGGTGCCAGCAGAAACCGGGCACCGAACGAGGGGGCCCCTTGTGCTGCTGAGACAGGGCAGGCAGTTGACCTGAAAAACGAGGCAGCAGCGTGCGGCCGGGCGGCGCGCGAGGCTTTTAAGCGCGGCGATTTGAAAACTGCCGAAGCCAAGCTGAAAGACGCCCGGCGTCTCTTGCGCCTCGAAGCTGGTCTTGCCACGCTCGCTTCGGAAATGACTCCCGCCCAAAAAGAACGCGCCCGCATTCTGGCAATGAGTGATGAGGAAGCGATGGAAGAGTTGCGGCGTGTGGCGGGGCTGGGGTGAGGAGGTGTTTGTTTGCTCCCAGAAGCGTATAATTACGAATTGTGAGCGACCGTTCTGGGGCGAATTTAAGCCGCTCGTGGCAGGTGCCTGCGCAAGGTCGAAGAGATCACTCCCTGATGCAGACGCGCGTGTTCTCAATCACCTCTTCTTGCGTCATATCCGGCGTTCCGGGGAAGTTAGCCTGCTTCGATCCGGCATCAAACGTCGCCAATGTGTAATTTGCATTCACCCGACGGGCTGCCTCTTGCATCACCAATGCCTGTTCAGTATTTCCCAGCAAGCACTCCGTAATCACTGCGAGAAAATAGTTCACCACATAATTCGGGTTCCGGTCTATGGCCTCATATGCCGCCCGCCGCCCGGCTTCATAATTGCCTGCCACAGCTTCACACCCGACCCGATAATTCGCCCACAGCGAATAGCGTGGATGACGCGGCGCGCGAGCTTCAGCGCGTTCGATCAGCAAAGAACCCCGCTCTGGATCACCAAGATAACATGTCGCAAAGCCAAGGATAGCGGCCGCATGAGGTTCATTGGGGTCAATTGCAAGAGATTCCGTTAACAATCGCTGGGCGTCCTGCGTCTGCCCGGTGAAAAAACTGGCAATACCCGCACCCATCAGGACTTGCGGGTCACGCGGCGCAATCGCGCGAGCCTCAGCCAGAAGCGCAAAGGCGCGTTGAACGTCGCGGGCAGGATTGTCAGAATATCCGCTAATAACATTCTGGGTCAGCTGAATGGCGAGGAAGCCTTTCACTTTGGGGTCATCTGGCGCAATCTCCAGTGCGCGCTCCAACAGATCGACAATGCGCACCGCCGCCGCCTCACTATAGACCTCCCGCTCTGCCTCGGCAGCCTGAATGAGCTCATAAACGGTCAGATCAAATTCGGACTTATGCCGGATACGGTCAATCTCGCTGGCCTGAACTTCGCTAAAGATCGATGTGGCAACATGCTGTGTCACCTGATCCTGAAGCTCGAAGAATCTCTCCTGAGGCTCAGAAAACCGCTCGGACCATTGCTGAAGGCCAGTGCTCGTATCGGTCAGATCAACGCGCACAACAAGCTGATCATTCGCCTCAGTCAGTGATCCGGACACGACATATCTCACATCCAGAACTTCAGCGGCTTCTGTCGCGGCCATCGTCTCCGGCATAATCGTGCGCGAAGAGCTATAAGGTGCCACGCGCAAATTCGGCACACGCGAAAGAAGCGAGGTCAGATCACGCGTCATGCCGCTCACAAGAAACGCGCGATCCTCGCTCAGGTTTTCATTTTCAAATGGAAGCACACCAATCGATAGCCGCGTATCGTCAAGAATCGTATCGAAAACCCGTGTGGTCGCTGAAGCTGTCGTTCCCCCAATCGAGAAGAGTT
>CAYUFN010000114.1:8974-9507 GCA_964443965.1 uncultured Hyphomonas sp.
CGTAAACCCGCTCACGCCCAGAACCAGCCCAATCAGCCCATAGTCCGTCCAGCCCAGCTTGCGCACCGCAAGAGACGCACCAGGCGCCGCAGCCGTCCGCTTCAACCCCTCCGGCGTAATATCAAAAACCCACGCCACAATCAGCAAAACAGGAAACCCGGCAATCAGAAGCAAAGCCGCCGCGCTATCAAGCCAGTCCGGCAAGCCAAGCGCAGGCGTCATAACACTCACCACCTGCATCACCAGCCAGCCAACAACAAGATACGCCGCCGCAGCCCGCAATATATTGCGCCGCCGTAACTCCCCAACCAGCCGGTTAAATCCCCCTATCATCTGCGCGTCCCCTGCAAGTCGTCCCCATAGTCTCCATTTACTGAATTTTTCACAGGTGGGCAAACCGTAGGCTTTCAGCCGCTCCGATCGCTTAAAGGCAATGTAGCAAATTATTCGAGATTGAATGTGATAAGCGTCCGCCTTTGGGCGGGTTTTGTCGCTTACCCGTTATTTTCGTTTGCTCGCAATGCAAGCGTATA
>CAYUFN010000115.1:0-9463 GCA_964443965.1 uncultured Hyphomonas sp.
GAAGAAGGGAGCGCTAACCCACCCGCTTGGCATATTAATGCTGTTTTGTTGTTAGCTGGTACACATCACAGTGAACTCACCGAGGAGATTTCCAATAGTGTTAGCAAACTGGCGGCTGCATCGACTTGGCATGATATACGCCCTTTCATTCTCATCGCCACCATCCGCTTACTCTTTATGATATCGGTTTATTCAATCGCTGTCTGGGCCCTTTTGGAATGGACCTGACAACAACGAAGGCACCATCACATTTTTCACGCATAAAAAAAAGCAGCCATAGGGCTGCCTTTTCTTTCGGAGAAAGAGCCATGCTCCATCAAGTCACGCTTTTTCCGCGCAAGGCGCGTGCGACAAAGCTCAGAACCAGCAGCGCCAGAAAAACAAAGAATAAAATTTGTGCGATGCCCGCTGAAGCGCCAGCAATGCCTCCAAAGCCTAAAGCCGCAGCAATAATCGCTAAAATGAAAAACGTAATAGCCCAACCTAACATGGAAAACTCCTTTTAAATTTCTGTACGGCATATATCTACCGCTAAAAATAAAACGCGCTGCGCCCCCATTGGTTCCAATAGCCAGAAGCACGCTTCAGGCGCGCTCGAGCTCAGAGTGAGATTTGAGTACGATAGAGCCATCCTCTTGCTGAATACGATAGGCCGGGCAGTCGTCAGTTGCTTTGCGTGTCACTTCGGTGCCTTTGATTTCCAGAGTAACCTCGCTTGTATATGCGTTCACAACTTCACCTGTTCCAACACCACTTGCCCAGTTCCATTTGACTTTTGTTCCTTTTGAATAACTCATACTTCAAGTTCCTAATGTATCTATCCTACTTAAACGTAGGCTATGGCTATTCGTTCCCATTCGCTGCATGGAACTGTTTAAAGGCTCACGCGTTTTCACTTGGGCGATCAAGGAGATCACACCTTTGCATGTTTTTGCTTTTGTAAACTCTGCCTCAGGCAGCGTGCCGCCTGATGGTGCCGATCAGCTCTCCGCAGCACTCGCGGCGCTGGGAAGTTCATATCAACTAGAAGAAATTCGTCCAGAGACAATGAAGCACCAGCTCGATACGGCAGTATTTACGAGGCCAGACGTCCTCATCGTTTGGGGCGGTGATGGCACAATAGCATGTGCCCTAAACGCTGCGGGTGCAGCAGGACCGCCGGTTCTGGCGCTTCCAGGCGGCACTATGAATCTGTTACACAAGAATATTCACGGCAGTGCACTTGATTGGAAAACCTGTCTGCAGCGAAGTCTCTACTGCGGTCAACGTGTGCACATACCGGCCGGACGTGTGGCCACGCGTCGCTTTTATGTCGCGGCTATGATCGGCGCTTTAACAAGATTGGTTGAGCCAAGAGAGTTGCTGCGTGAGGGTGAACCAATCAAAGCAATCCGGAAGCTTGGAAACGGCTCGGCACTGAAACTCAAATCATCCTTATCAGTCGCAACGCCTGATCGTAAAAAGCCTTTACAAATGACGGCACTGGCAATCTTGCCGTCTCTCGTCCGAAAGAACCATCTCGAGATTGCTTCGATCGATCCTGATACCCCCATTGAACTGGTGCTAACAGGTCTGACTGCGCTGACCGGTCACTGGCGCTCTGCGAGAGGCGTCGACCGTCGATTTGGCCGATCGGCTACAGTACACCATGCTTCGCGTTCAAAGCTTGAGGTCACCCTTGATGGAGAACCTGTTCGGTTAGCTTCGGGTAGTCGCTTCACGCGCCTCGAAAGAGCAGCGCTCGTCATATCTGCCGCGCCTGAATGATCAAGATCGCCCACCTTTCAGATTTACATTTCGGAGCTGAAGATAAAACGGCTCTGGAACAAACTGCTGAACAAATACACGCAGACAATTATGCGCTCATAATCGTAAGCGGAGACGTAACGCAGCGGGGCAAGCGCACCGAGTTTGCGGCAGCTGCAAAATGGCTGAACCAGTTCACGCAGCCTACCCTGATCGTGCCCGGCAATCACGACACGCCACTCCTTAACCTTGCAACGCGAATCACGACCCCTTTTGAGAGGTTTTCTAACTGGTTCAATACACACACCGGCCCTGTTCACATTGGCAAGGTATCTGCATACGGGCTGAATACGGCGCGCGGTTGGCAAGCGCGAAAGAACTGGGCAGAAGGATCTGTTGATCTTGGCATGCTCACAAAGCTTACAAAGTTTGCTGATGAAACCCATCAATCACTTAATATTCTCTGTGCACATCATCCTTTTCTGGAACCGCCCAACTCCCCGCTCAAGACACTTACAAAGCGCGGTATGGAAGCCAATTATCACCTTCAGGAGAGCAGGATTAGCCTCTTTTTATATGGTCATATTCATGCGCCTGGCGCGCATCTATGGAGTAGCAAAAACGGGCGATATCTCGGAATCTCAGCAGGCACGCTTTCCGTTCGCCTTCGCAATGAAGCGCCAAGCTTTAATTCAATAAACATCACAAATGAGACAATTGAGGTTCTTGTAAATATCCTTGGCGATGCGACCCGTCAGACCAGATCCTTAGGGCGGTGGAACAGGCAAAATCTGGAACCTTTGGATGTGTAGCACGTTGATAAGCTGTACAACCTAAAGGAGACACACATGTCTATGAAAACGAATACTGTCGCAGCCATCGCGGCTCTCATGGCCCTTGGCGGCGTTGCTGCATGCGATGCAAATGACGGCCCAATTGAAGAAGCTGCAGAGGAAGTCGATGAGGCAGCCGATGAACTTGGCGAAATGGTTGAAGATGCAGACGAGTAAGCGCAGTTTCAATTGATTCATTAAATTATTACAGGAGACGTAGAGATGACTAATACGGCCATGGCAGTCAGCACGCCAGAGTTCAACAGGCGCACCGGCATAACCCCTGAAAATCGCAGAAAAGTCGCCGAAGCTCTCGGTATTGTTCTTGCTGATACTTACATGATATTTATTAAGACACAGGGCGTCCACTGGAATGTTACCGGTCCGGCTTTCGTTAGTGTACACGAACTGACTGAGAAACATTACGACAATATGTATGCCGCGATTGACGGCATTGCTGAACGCATACGTGCGCTGGGCGAGAAAGCACCCGCAAGTTACACAAAATATGGTGAGCTTTCAGCGATTAAAGACGAGGACGAACCTAAATCGGCTCACGATATGTTAAAGATGCTGGCAGCAGATCATGAAACAGCTGTTGCCAACATGCGCAGTGCTGTAGAGTGGTGTGAAGAAAAAAATGATTACGTAACCGCTGATATGTTAATCGAGCGCATGTCCTGGCACGAAGAAGCGGTATGGATGTTGCGCGCGCTGTCCGCTGACTAACCCACGGAGCAAGCAAACAAAGAGGAACGTTCACAGATCACACATCTGTGAACGTTTTTTTGTAGAGCGATACGTAATGTCTAAACGCCTCAACTGCCCGGGCTTGACCCGAGTCTACTTACCCTTAGTGGGGTATTTGAAGTACAACCAGATATCCGCCCTTTTCAGTCGGTCCGCGCTTTAGAGTCCCCTTCAACTGTTTGGCAAAAGCCGTCATGAGGCGTCCACCAACCCCGGTCCCACTCACAGCCCCCCCTAAAGAATCTTCAAGCCCGCACCCATTATCTTCGATGGTCAGGATCAACGCATCATCCCCCCGTCTCAGGGTCACGAAAATCTTGCCACCCGCCGAAGAGAAGGCATACTTCACCGCGTTCGTGACAGCCTCAACGGTAAAAAGCGCAAGCGGAATAGCGTCATCTGAAGCACGGAGCACGGAGCAAATATCTTGCTCAATACTGATGTTCATGTCCTCCATCCCAAGTGCGACATTCAGGTGTGCAAGCAGACTTTCCAAGAATGGTTTCACTTGTACAGAATCAAGCCGTTCGTGCTGATAAAGAGTCTGATGAACGATTGAAAGTGCATCAATCCTGTGGCGCGCCGCAGACAACACTGCAATGGCCTGTTCGTCTTCTGTTTGGCGAGATTGTAGGTTCAGATAACTTGTGACGATCTGTAAATTGTTTTTCACGCGATGATGGATTTCGCGAACAGCATCGTCTCTTTTTTCAATAGCCGCACGAAGAGATGCGTCACGCTCACCCATATCGTTAGACATTCTGTCCATAGTGCGAGCAAAATCTGCAAACTCTGCAGGTGCCCCAGCAAAGGCTTTCGTGTCTTGTGCAGCAAACTCCCCCCGGCCATACCGCGCCGCAAGTCGATGCAGACGTCGAAGCCATTTTAACACCAGATAATCAAGAGCTAACCATGTCGCTAATAATGCAATGGTGAAGGCCAAAAGCGGCAATGCAAGCGACCTCAAAGGCGCAGCCGACAACCGGTTAAAAATCCCTGGTGCAGAACGTGAAATCACAGCATAGACGCGCGTCTCCCCTAATGGGCGGATAACGACATCAATGCGCTCTGACGCAACCGTCTGATGTGAGATTAATTCCCCTCTACCAGCTAAATCAGCACGGCGAAGCCAATCAGGATTGATCTGTGAAAATCGCTCGCTATTGAATATACGCCCCGTTTCATCGGCAATGGCAACTTCTATATCTTGATTTGCTGAACCAGGATCCGCAATCGATGAGAGTGCGTCGATCCCTACCGTAAAAATAGCGAAGCCGTTAAAACCGCCCTCACTGTCTTCAAGTCGGTGGGCTATGGCGGTAACCCAGGCTCCCGTTGCCTGTAATTGATGAGCGACGCTGCGAACAATGTCCTGATCGTTCTTCTCAACCATAAGCTTAAAGTCGCGAGTGAGCGCAGGGCTGGTGTCGCCAACGACCTCACAAATGACAGCGCCACTGGCATCAGATTGCGCAACATTTGCCAATGCTGGAAGCACAGTCTTTGCGCGGTCATAAATATCCGTGCAGCGACCTGCAGCGAGTTCAGATTTAAAGAGCGTGGCGACGGTTTCTGCTTTTTGGAGAGACTGCTCGACATCATCAACAGTTCCATCCGAAATGCGGAGTAAATCAGTGCGACGGTCAGCACGGGATTGTTCGGCGGCAAAGTAAGCCTGAAGGCTCGCGAACAGCAAGATTGGAGTCAAAGCACCAGCCAGCGTAAACAGCAACCGCGCCCGCAACGATCCCCACAGCGTGACGCGAGTCTTTAGCTTGCTAGACAGGTCTCTTAACGCCGTTGGAAAGTGCATTTGCCTGGTCTATAATATCGTCGAATGCGTCAGCAGCAGACATTGTTACATCCGTGCTAAAGCCCGCCTCATTATTCTCTAATATTGCAATGATAGCTTTTCGTGCACGGCTTACCCTGCTCTTAATTGTTCCAACCGCACATCCGCAAACGTCTGCAGCTTCTTCATACGCTAATCCGCCGGCACCAATGAGAATCAGTGCCTCACGCTGGTCGTCAGGCAAGAGCGATAACGCATTTCGCAAGGCTAAAAGCTCAAGATTATCGCCAGCCTGATCACTTGCCACGAGTGTTGCCTCTGCAACTTCCGGGTCAAGGGGTTGACGACGCCAACTTCGCCGCTTCTCTGAATAAAAACCGTTGCGCAAAATGGTAAAGCACCAGGCCTTCAGATTAGTACCAGGGACATATCGATCGCGGGACTTCCACGCCTTCAGCATCGCATCCTGCGCGAGGTCATCTGCCAGTGTGGCATTCCCCGTCAGGCTTCTAGCAAAAGCACGCAAATGTGGAATAAGAACTGTTAGCTCACCCTTAAACTCTTTATCGGTTAAGGGCGGTACAGCGACACTGGCATCAGTCATCAGAGCGCGCCTTATCAGCATCTTCCAGAAGCTTCATGAAGTCATCTGGAATAGGCTCATCGGCAATTTCATCATATAACTTGCGTAACTGCTGGCCGAGCTGCTTTTGCCGCCCAAGGCGAGCCTTATCGCCATCTTTGAGGCGCGCTTTTTTGCTGCTCATGTTTTTAACCCGGTCTATCATGGTTTTGTAAGTTACTCTTCCTTAGCGTCAGCTACAATAACGAGCAACCCGACATAAGGTTCCAAGCTATCCTGAAAAAAAAATTTACTTGTATGCAACCCTTTTCGTGCGCATGCGTTAGGCAGTATCTTTAAATAAATGAGACCTCCAATGACTTTCGTTGAAAAATTCGGACCACATCTGCCCTTTCTACGTCGATATGCAAGAGCACTGACCGGCAGTCAGGCCAGCGGCGACGCATACATACGCGCAGCTTTAACAGCCCTCGCAGAAGACCCGGGCCCGGCGCGCGCTGATCTTCCTGCCCGTGTGGCCCTTTATCGCTTTTTTCACACAATCTGGAGCTCTACCGGAGCAAGTCTGGAAACTGGGGAAGCCGCAAGCGCGCCAGATGCCAGACTTCTGAAACTCACACCGATTGAGCGCCAAGCCTTTCTTTTAACGACGCTGGAAAGCTTTTCGCGCAAAGAAGCCAGTGACATTCTCGCCATCTCCGTCGAAGAGGTCGCAGAATTAATTAAAAAAGCGCTTATTGAAATTGAAAAAGACCTCGCCACAAAGATCCTTATTATTGAAGACGAGCCCATCATTGCTGCCGATTTGGAATCACTCGTAGGCCAACTCGGTCACATCGTAACCGCGAATGCGACGACCCGCGATGAAGCCGTTCAGATGGCAAAAGAAGATCCGCCGGGCCTCATTCTCTGTGATATCCAGCTTGCAGATCATTCTTCGGGGATCGACGCGGTACAAGACATTCTCAAAGAACATGACGTACCTATAATCTTTATTACCGCTTTCCCCGAAAGATTGCTCACAGGCGAAAAACCCGAGCCGACCTATCTGATCTCAAAACCTTTTCAAGAGAACACAGTCAAGGCGGCCATAAGCCAAGCGCTTTTCTTTCACCCAGGAAAAATAAAGGCAACATAAAATAGAGCGATCAGGGCACGGAACCTCAGCCGCTTTGGCACGTATATTGTGTAAAGGAGCTGAAAATGCCAGATCTTCTCAAAGCCGCCGTTTCAAGGCTCGATACCGCCCTAGAAATTGACCGCCAACTGACACAAATCTGTCGCCTGCTTGACCAACCGTTTGAAACGATAGAGCGAGAGCTCATCGTACACCGTGACGACGGGACAATTGAATATGTCCCGGCGTGGCGGTGTCGCTATTCAACATTGAAGGGCCCCACGAAGGGTGGTGTACGCTTTTCCGGGTCCGCATCTTCAGAAGAGGTTAAGCGCTTGGCTTTTCTGATGACACTTAAGTGCGCCCTGCTAGATTTACCGTTCGGTGGCGCAAAGGGCGCTGTCGCAATAGACCCCTCCTCTCTTTCAAGCAGCGAGCGAAAGCAGATTGGCGAAATGTATGGGGAAGCTTTCGCAGACACATTGTCGCCAGACAATGATATCGCCGCGCCAGATGTTGCGACGGGTCCTGATGATATGGCATCAATGATTTCAGGTTTAAAACGCACGACAAATGGTGACGCTCGCGGCGCAGTGACTGGTAAACCCATTGCACTGGGCGGGATTGAGCTGCGCAACGGGTCGACTGGAGAGGGTGCGGCTATTATTCTCGAACATTTATCCGATGAATACGGATTGGACCTGTCAGCGTGCCGGGTCGCCGTTCAAGGCCTCGGTAAAGCAGGATTGCAATTTGCCGAATCTATTGCAGAACGCGGAGCGAAAATTATCGCACTTGCCGACAGCTCTGGCATGGTATCAGATCCAGATGGCCTGGACCTAAAAGCCATCAGCAAAGCCAAAGCTAGCGGTGAATTAGACTATACGCATGAAGCCAAAGAAATTATCACCACGAAATGTGACCTCCTCTGTCTGGCGGCAATTTCGGACGCTATCAACGCTGAAAATATTGATACAGTAAAAGCAACGCACATAATGGAAGTTGCCAACGCCGCGATATCACCGTGCGCTGACGATGCCATTTTGGACCGTGAGATTAAAGTGTGTCCTGATACTTTGTTCAATTCTGGCGGGGTGGCCGCCTCTTATTTTGAGTGGGTATCTTTCCGGTCTGGGGGCACAGCCGCTCTCGAAGATATGGACGCTCTGTGGCGCGACAGGCTGCTTGTCTCGGCTGACAGCGTTGCGGCATTGATAAAAGAGACAAATGGCGACTGGCGAGCAGCTGCCAACCTATGCGCCTTGCGCGACCTGAATGCCGTCGCAAGAGCACAAAGCTTGTTCGATAATTAGTTACAATTTACGACAGATTTGACCAAGCTTAAGTGAAGAAAAGTGACATTGTAGCAAGAGCTATAACAGCGATTACAGTCGAAATACCGAGAACAGCAGGCATTCCAGGTACACGCCGCCCCTGCCTGACCTTATTAGTTTGTTTAACATTATCCTGAAGTTTTGTCATAATCATCTCCTTCTTTGTATAACGCAACAGTGTTGGAAAAGTTCCTGTCTGCTGGAACCTCCAGCTCAGGAAGAAAAGGGGATAGAACTGACAGCGCTTTGTCCACGCCACGCTGAAGACAATCAGTTGACTGGCCAGAAAGGCGCGCAGCTTCAGCTATTGGCATCTGTTCAATACACAAAAGTGCGACAGCGACGCGCTCAGTTGCGCCCAGGCGCAATAAGCCTGCAGGCAATGAATAGGCCGGGGAATCCTTGTAAATAATGATATTTATAATCGCTTGTCGCGCAAGTACGCTTGCGAAACAGTCATAAACTGTCTTCAAGGTCAGACCTTCCGGCCTTATCTTATCGGCTGTCTGTAAAAGCAATCTGTCCGCAAGATGCATGTCACCAAGTAAAACCCAGCCCAGTCTTCGCCATCGAATTATCTGCGAGAGCGTAAGCTTTTCAGAAGAATTATGCTTTGAAGAAAACAAAAGACAGCCCTTTCGGACTTCTTTCTTAGTCAATCGCTTAAGAGGCTGTGCTAACCTGAATTAGCATTGAGGTCGCTACCCTGCCCGGCGTCTTCAGTCGATTTCGCAAAATCCAGTTTGTGCAAATGTAGATAGTCCGGGTCAAAATGACAAAGTTTTGCCAATCGGTCGCGATCCAGAATCCGAATGACCCCTCGCCCCTCTTCAATCAAGCCCGAGCGACGCATGGCGGACATTGTGCGAGACACATGAACTGGCGTCAGCCCTAAGGAATCGGCAATATCGTATCTCGTGATGGGTAATGGTAAATTGGTAACTTCGTTTCCAAGCGCCCCAATTAGCCGCCGTCGAAGCTCTAATAGCAAATTACCTATGCGCTCACGGGCTGATAATCGACCGACCCGAACGATCTGTTCTCTGAGTATGGATTCTTCTTGCACAGCAGCCCACCAAAACGCCGTGGCCACATCACCCGATCGACGCAGCGCCTTTAAGAAAGGCCCAGATTTAATGACAAGCAGACTGCAATCGGTCACAGCTGAGACTGTATGATCAGAATCTAGATTTGCCAGAGCCTGCAAGTCAAAAATATCCCCAGGCAGCATAAAGTTGACAATCTGGCGTCGTCCATCTTCCAATGTGCGATATCGCGAGGCCCAGCCATCCTCAACAATAAAAATTT
>CAYUFN010000116.1:0-1957 GCA_964443965.1 uncultured Hyphomonas sp.
GATTACAGTGATGCAATAACGAGGCATGCACCCGAAGCAACTTACTACTCAGACAATAAAGACAAATTTAATACGCATGGTGAAATGCACTCAGTGAGAACGGCATACCTGGCACAGCATGCCGCTAATATGCAAAGCCAAGCCTCGCTTGGAAAAAAATCATACGGTCATAAATTGCCCTTTACTCATAACGGTAATGAATATACGTTTGTATTTAGGTATGATAAAGGAAAGTGGAAAGAAATTACAGGATTCCCAAATACTTGAAGAAATCGCAAGCGAGATTGGGATATTCATGTATGAACTCAGCGTTGGTGCTTATGATCTAAAAGATATAGATCGTTACACTAACGACATAGACATCCCTACCACTAACAATCTGAAAAGAATACTGCTTGTCTTGGACAAGAATAGAGATCAATACTTTGATACTAGTCAGCCTGTTATGGCTTATGATCACAATGTTTGTACGCTTCTTATAAAATCACTGGCTACTAAGCATAAAATCGAAATTTAGAAATTTTGCTTAGAAATGCGTGCAATTTCTTCCCAAAATTGGTTCAAACGCTCATCGTCTAAGTCCACCATTTTCTCCTTCCAGAAACTTATTATACTGCCTGATTGGCATAATCGCTGCAATAATTCCCCTATTGCGCGAGGCTATATGCCTCAAAACGGGACATTTGTCAGGTTTATCAGGCCTAATGCCAGACGCAGGGGGCGTCTGGTTTAAACGAAGCGAAAAAGGGCAAGTATATGTCACATACACTTCGTAATGGAGATACACTGGCCATAAATACACGCGCGCTGAGGCAGAAGCGTGTCAAGCAAAATAGGCTTTATACAACCAAAGCTGAACGGCCGGATGGTGGCGATTATTCGGTGACAATTTTTCCGCTTATACATGTATCTAAAAAGAATTCACACCAGACAAAGCGCCGACGTGATGCTTTGCTAAACTTGTCTCGCCCGGCCATTGCGACCTATCTTGGCGCGGTTGAGACACTTGAATATTCTGGGGAGGTTTTTTACACGCCTGAATTGGCCGCGCCACGCAGTAATGCCTCACGTATTTTGCCTGCTGTTTTGTTTGACGAGTTACGTTATCTGCTGCCTGCGCTTGTTGAGTTACATAAAGCTGGGCTCCGCCATGGACGCCTTGGTTGTCTGACTATAAGGCAGACGCTAGCAGGTGCGCCGATTATAACTGGCATGCAAGGCGTAACGCTGGAGGGTTCGGCACAAGAGGATGTGCGTGCTCTGGCCCAATATTGCGCAGAGGTTTTAGGTGCTGAGCCAAAAATCCCGGTTGATGTTTTTCTCAAATATGGGAACAGACGTATCAATAAACGCCTGCACAGGGCGATCAAGGGTGCGCTTGGTGATGGCGGCTATTCTGCAATCTCTACTATGGCTGCATTTCACGAGGCACTATTAGGTAAAAGGATAACGCGCCCGTCTAAGTCATTACAAAAGAGGCTTGCATTCAAGCATTGGTGGCTAGATTTACGGGGGATGTTCGAGGTTAAGCGACCGGCGCCACTTTCAGAGGCCTTCTGGAGTGGCCTGGCAGGTGTTACAGCGGTGTGTGTGGGTGCAACGACGTTTCCCGGGATAGTCACAAATGCGTCTTCCGATGAACTGATCGCGCCAAAGGTAGAGCGGTTGCAAATGGTGCACGCTGTACAATCGACCTTCGCGCCGAAAGAGATTAGCTTGGCTGACACCTGGATGGATCAGGTGAATGCAACCTCAACGCGGAAAACTGATGGTAAACAGTTTGCAAGTGCGCAGACAGCGTCCCTTGTATCAGTTGTAAGCGGCCTGCCTATCAGAACAAGTATCTCGCTGACCGTAGGTGGCGAGCACCATTCACGCATTAGGCGGCCTGAACATAGCGTCCATAAGGCAGCGCCTTTGGCCAAAATAATTCAGGCAAGTTATGAGCCTGACGAAT
>CAYUFN010000116.1:1967-9380 GCA_964443965.1 uncultured Hyphomonas sp.
CCTGACTGCAGCAAAGATTATTAACTCAGCGCAAAAACCAGCACCGCCAGCAAAGCAAGCGCTTGAGATGGCCGATGTTGCAGGCCTTGTTAGGGAGAAACGTACCGAAACCGTTTCTGAGGCGTTGAAAGATACCGCAATCGCCGAGAAGACTATGCCTATTCCTGTATCTGTTCGGGGGGCTGACAGTTTATCAACGCCTGCGCCTGTAATTGCACTTGCACCTAAACCCGCGTTTGAATTTGTATCTTCACCCGTGACGAAGCTGCCCAGTGACAAAATTGATGCTGAGCCGCTAGGTGCAAAAGAAAATATACAATCGGCTGATCTTCCAGACTCTGTGGCACGGGCTGACCCAATATTTGCACCTGTCGCCATGAATACAACTGTCAGCAAAGATTCTGTAAAGCCTTTGAGAAAAATAGGGGATGTGTTCCAAGATTGTAACTCTTGCCCGGAGATGAAAGTGCTGCCTGGCCTGGAAGCGGGCCACTCTCTTGCCGTGGCGCTGACAGAAACAACAGTTGCTCAATATAGAATTTTTATAGATGTGGGTGCTGATGGAGGTGAGGCCCTGTTCGCAGGGCGTGCCAGGGGGCCTTTTAGTCCGGGTTTTGAGCAGAGCGATAAGCATCCTGTCACATATGTCTCTCGGGAAGAGGCGGCCGCCTATGCGCAATGGCTTAGCGAAAAGACAGGTGTTAAATACCGCCTGCCGACATCCCAAGAGTGGGACTATCTTGCAAATGCCTCGCAGGCAGTTTCCTTTAAACCTGCAAAACAGTGCGCGTTTGCAAACGGGGCAGATGCCGCTTTGCTTGCAGAATTGCCACGCCGACAGGCGGTTAAGTGTAATGACAAGTATGTTGCAACTGCGCCAGTCAGATCCTTTCCAATGACCACAAACGGTCTTTATGATATGCTTGGCAATGTTTCTGAGTGGACGTCGGATGGGGCTGATAAGGGGTTGCCAATGTCTAGAGGTGGTTCCTGGATGTCACATGGAGAGAGTTTTAGTCTGAAGGCCGCGAGTATAGAGCGCAAGGGAACGCGCGCAGGCGATATTGGCTTTCGGCTTGTCAGAGACCTAGACTAAAGAGAAAAATATCCAAGCGGGGAGTTCTCTATATGGGCAGTTATAATAATTTTGAAACTGTCCTGATTGCGGCAGGCCTATCAAAGCGCATGGGTGAGACTAACAAGCTGTTTATTGACATTGACGGCGAACCACTCATCAGGCGCGCTGCCTCTCTTTATTGTCGTTTGGGGATGCAGGTCATTGTGGTGATAGGATATGAGGCCGATGCTGTTCGTCAGGCACTTTTGGACTTGCCGGTGCAAACAGTGTTTAACTCTAATTTTAAAGCAGGTCAGCAAGGTTCTATAAGGGCCGGGTTAGAAGCCAGTAACTTCTCAAAGGATGGAATCTTTATTGCGCTCGCCGACCAGCCTTTTCTGATGTCAACAGACATTTCAGGGTTTTGTGAAGCGTATCTTGATGGCACGCGTGCGCAGATCATGGTGCCTTATTTCGGCCAAGTGCGTGGCAATCCGGTTCTTTTTCCGCCTGATCTGGCAAAGCTGGCACATGCAGCAGACGATGTGCCGAACTATCGCCGCTTCATAGACAGTCACCCTTCACTGGTGACGCGCTATAATGCACCCAATGCCCACTTCACAACTGATATTGATACAATCGAAGATGTTAGAAAATATTTGTAGCGCTTTGCACAACTTTGGGTGCGTATCATGCAGCTTTGATGTTCCCAGGATTAAAGCCCGCAATCCATTCACATACTTTTTCAGCGGGAAGCGCTTTTGCAATCAAAAAGCCTTGTGCCATGTGAACCCCTGCATTTCGCACAAAATCCAACTCGGCTTCTGTCTCCACGCCTTCAGCAACAATTTTCATATCAAGCATGGCAGCAAGCCTTGCGCTTGCTTCAACAGTGGTGCGTGCAAAGAGGTCGGTTTTCGCACCCTGAACAAAAGATTTATCTATTTTTAGCTCATTGAACGGATAAAGACGCAACTGCTCGATACTTGTTGCGCCTGTGCCAAAATCATCAATGCTGAGTTTGAAACCTAATAGACGCAGGCGCGACAGCACCTCCAGAACATTCGCATCATAGTCCATCAAACGTTCTTCTGTGACTTCCAGTGTAATGGTTTGCAGGTCAATATCGGCTGACCTAAAGCAATCGCCTATAAGGTCAGGAAGATCAAGGTTGCGCAGCATAGCAGGACTGACATTTATAGATAAGTCGAGTGCTAATCCTTTTAGTTTCCAAATTTTTACGTGTTTAATCACCTGTTCAATAAGTGAAAATGTGAACACTTGCATTAAGCTATACTGCTCAGCCGCCTTTAAGCCTGCTTCCAGGTTTAGGGGCTGCCCATCTTTTGAGAAGATGCGGGCCAAAACCTCTAGGGCAGTCACTTTTTGTGTTCTGATACAAAATTTTGGTTGATAATGTGGCACCACACGCTTGTCGGATAGTGCTTCTTTCAAAGCGTGGCGTGTCATTGGTTTAGTTGCAATTGATGTGTTGGTATGCTTGGCCTGTGACAGTAAGTTTTTGAGCATTGAAATTTTTAGAGGTTTTTTGAGTGCACCAAGAATACGTACACCGACCATTATGGCCATTCGCTGAACGGCGCTGATAACGGCATCTGCCTCGCTACTGGCAATAATGAGGGCGCCAGCGAAGTTTATGTTGGCAAGTTCCCTGACAACACTGACACCGTCAAGGTTGGGCATTTGCAGATCACAAATAATCAGATCATAGGGCCTGTCTGTGTTGACAATAGACTGTAGACCCTCGGCACCGTCTTCAGCGACACTGATCGTATCTATGCCTAATGCCCGCAAGGCATCTTCGGCAACAAGCCGAAAGATTGGATCATCATCGATGATAAGAGCATTGACAAATGTCATTAAAGTCTCGGTGGCTAACTTCTGGGTATCTTACCCGGTAGAAATTCGATTAAACTTAAAGTAATGGTGCAAATTTACGCTTGTCAGCTATTCGATTAAGCGTGCATATGTTTCACCGCTTGCTGCAGGGCCAACGCCATCCGGGACTGGAATATCCGATCCAGCATAATCTGTCTGGAGCACGAGATTAGGACCATTGTTCAATTCAAAAGCTTTCGCAACGATTACGGTGTATTCTGAGCGGTCTGCGACAGGCGTGTCGCCATCAATGACAAGCTTATCATCCGGTAGATAAATTGTGCCGACTAATCGCCTGGCATTGTCACTTCGAATAACATGGCCTCCCATTAAACCGGCTCCCGGACCAGCCTTAACCGCAAGCGGGTTGTTCTTATCAGAAGAGAACAGTAACCCTGCCAATAATCCTGTGCGGGGCGCGGATAAGCTAATGTTCGATTCTGCGGCTATATCGAGCTTTGCGTTTTTTCCCGTCATATAGAAGGCAACATTCTCTCCATTGAGCCCGCCATTATTCCGCACGGACAGATGTCCATCTTTGATAATATATTCCCCGGGCTCTGCAGTTACGGTCGTATCGTCTATAATTAGACCGCCGCAATAAATGCCTGGCTCAATTTCGCTGTTGCCTACACCGGCGTCTATAACAAGGTCCGTGAAATCGCACCCTGATACATTGGGGGCCTGGCGTGCGGCGAGTGGATCGTCAATCTGTGGCGCATCTGTAACTGGCTCAGAGGATAGACCTTTTACATTGCCTCTAAACCCCCCGGCCAGAAAAATTTGATCGACAGTTATTTCCGCCGTGGGGTTAACTCGCAAAGATCTCTCACTTGTAGAATTTGAGTATATTACACAGTTTTCTGCGGTCATTTGCGCTTTATTATTAATTTCTATAGCGTTGGCTTTTGTATCCGTCAGGGCGATTAAGCAAAGATTTCCAGCGCTTCCTGCCAGTTGCGCCGCTGCCTCAACGTTTACTTCCTTGATCATCTCGAATGGGTTCATAAAATAAACTTTGGGTCGCACAGTGAGGGATACGTTGACCTGCTGATGCTCAGTGTTCGCAAGGACATCTAAACGTGCTGTACTATCATTAATTGTCTTGGTGGCATATGAGATAGCAACTGCCTCTATTCGGGTAGGGTCATCACTGGCGATCGCAAACTCACGTGCAGCGAAAAGCGCGCTATTATCTGCTATCGATTGCAGATTTTTTTTCAGAGCACTAATGCGCATCATATCCAACGAAGAGCCTGCAATCAAAATCATGATCGGCAACATAAAAGCCATTTGCAGGGCAATGCCGCCATGCTCGTTCTGATATATTTTTTTTAGCATGACCAAAGCATTCCTGTATGGGACACAATAACAGGCATTAGCAAAATACCCTCTTAAGACGATGGCAAAAATTTGAACAAAATCCTGTTTATTTTTTTGTCTTTTATTGAGCCTGTTATGAGACACTTGCATTTGAAGATCAGGATGCGCTCACCTTGAAAAACAATTTGCCTTTCTATCGATCTCTACGGTTTCGTTTGTCACTCATGATCGCTGCAGTCATCTGCACAATTATGGGGGTAACTGCTGTGCTATCTGTATCGCACAGTTTTGAGCGTGAAGTTTATCAAAAGCAAGCGCTTCTATCGGCAGCTGCCTCAGGACACGCAGCAGCTGTTGCGATCCCGGTCACGGCAGGCTCACGTAGAGATGCCGTTGCAGCTTTACGTGGTATACGGAGTCTACCTGATGTTGTGCAGGCAGATATTCGTTTAAACAATGGGCAGGTGTTTGCTCAGCTTGGTACCGGGGCCGTTCTCATAAGCAATAGTCAGGGCGGCGAAGATGTCAAAACGGCCGATCTATGGAATATGCACCAGCTTCGCATTGAAATCCCAATCCTTAATAATGGAGAACAGATAGGGCGTCTGAGCATGCTCGCTGATATTTCTGACCTTCGTGAAGCCGTGTTCCGCCAGTTGCGTTTGACAACCCTGATAGCCTTGCTGGCGATTTTGATTGGTGTTGCAATTGCCCACCGCACAATCTCCCGCATGACACGCCCCTTGCACAATTTAACGGCCTACATGTCAGATTTTGCTGATGATCGTGTGAGAGACTACGACAAAATCTCAGGAGGCAAAGATGAAACTGGCATTCTTGCTGCGGCTTTTCGGGACATGGTGTCCAGTATCAAAGAGCGTGACCAAAAGATCGTGCATCATATGGAAACTCTCGAGGATACGATTGCCCAGCGTACAAAAGACCTGAATGCGGCCAAGGAAGCGGCTGAGGCTGCAAACGCAGCAAAGTCAGATTTTCTGGCGACGATGAGCCATGAGATACGCACGCCAATGAACGGGATGCTGGTTATGGCCGAGATGCTTTCAGCCGCTGACCTATCAATACGCCATAGGAGATACGCAGAAATTATCGCACGGTCTGGCAATAGTTTGCTGGCGATTATCAATGATATTCTTGATATGTCTAAAATCGAATCTGGCAAGTTGGCGCTTGAGGCTTGCGATGTCTCTATTGATACGCTGATTAGCGATGCAACAACATTATTTTGGGAGCGTGCACGCGAGCGCAATGTTGAGCTCACAAGTTATGTCTCCCCGCGCGTTCCAGCCAAAATCGTGACCGATCCAGTACGCCTGAATCAGATTATCACAAACCTTGTGAACAATGCGTTGAAGTTCACTGAGACCGGAAGCGTGCAAATTCGTGTTGATGCAGAAGCTGGTGCTGGGGAAGCGGTCGTGCGCCTGATAATTGAGGTAGAGGATACAGGGATCGGCATTCCTGCCGATAAAGTAGAAACGATCTTTGATACATTCTCACAAGCTGATCAGTCAACGACGCGGCGCTATGGTGGGACTGGCCTTGGGCTTGCTGTTTGCCGCAGGCTTGCTGATGCCATGGGTGGAACGATCTCTGTTTCGAGTGAACTTGAAAAAGGAAGTATATTCCGTGTGCAATTAGAAGCACCTATTGCCGAGGCGGCCCCTGTGTTTGAGAGATATGATCTGACTGTTGCACTTGATATAGGCGCTGATGCGACGGCGGATGCGTTGAAATCTTTGTTGCTGGCACACGGAGTTTACAGCTCTAGCGCTGATGCTGATATTTACATAACGACATCGCGAAAGTTATCCTCTCATGCGGAAAAATCAAACAGACCTACAGTTATCCTAAGCGATATCGGGGACGCGCTAGCCGGAGAAATGCTGCGGGCTGGGCGTGGTGACGATGTGTTGACAAACCCATTTACGCGGCAAGATGTGTGCGATCTTCTAGAACGTGCTTCATTGAACGCTTATCGCGGTCTGTCAGCACTAACAACGCAGGACAGGGCTATTGAAATCCCGGCGCTCGCAAAATTGCACGTGCTTGCCGCCGATGATAACGCCGTGAATCGTGAAATCTTGCGCGAAGCTCTCTCTGCACTGAATGTCAGTGTCGACTTTGCCGAAAACGGCTTGGAAGCCGTTGAAATGACAAAAGGGGAGCAGTATGATGCCATCTTTATGGACGGCTCAATGCCCAAAATGGACGGCTTTGAAGCAACACGTGCCATTAGGCAGTATGAGCGCAAGAGACAAGCCCTTCCAACACCCATCATTGCCTTGACCGCGCAAGTGGCGGGCACCACTCGACAGGCATGGGTTAAAGCTGGAGCCGACCATTACATTACAAAGCCCTTCACACTGTCGCGTCTGGCGGCTGTTTTGACGGAACTTGGTTACGCAGAGGAATCAAAGCAAGCGCTTGTTGGAAGTATCTGTGAATCTGTAGAAACTCCGATCTTGAACCTTGAGACGATTAGCGGACTTGATGCGCTTGGTGCAAGTCCAGGTAGAGACTTACGCGGGCGTGTCTGGGGACTTTTCCGCATTAGGGCACCGGAAGGAATAGAGGTGCTTCATACATTGGTAGACGAAAAATCTTCGCGTGCCGAGATTGCTAAACAAGCTCATGCGCTCAAATCCATGTCACTTAGTTCAGGCATGGAGCTTTTGGCCAGCACGTGCGCTCAAATTGAGACCGCTGCAAAGCAGGATGAAGGCTGGCGAGGTATTCGCGTGCTGATTCAGAGTGCTGAAACGGATTTAAAAAAATCCTTTTCTGCTATGGATACAAGAGAAAATGCAGAAGGCGACGTTACCAATCAGGCATACGAAAGGGCCGGATAATTATATCCAGAGATCGCCACAGGCGCATCAGTAAATTTGTTTCTCTTCATCGAATTCCCCTTGTCTGTAGCGAAGTCATAAATGAAAAACTGCAGTATTAAATGGTCTGAAAAATGGGCAGCAGCTCAACAGCTTGAGAAAAAGTGAAGAGCTATCTGGCTGAAGTGAGGCCGCTTTTGGCTCTCATGAGCCAGTGTCCTTGCCACTGACCTGCGACCCACGGCTCCCTCATTCATAATGAGAGTCTGACCTTTCTATAGT
>CAYUFN010000117.1:0-886 GCA_964443965.1 uncultured Hyphomonas sp.
AATTAGAAAATGATTCTCTAACGAGGTTGAAAAACTGTGATAGGTTTATTTGTGTCTATTGAACATCGAGGCGATATAAACCGCCATCGAGTTCTTTCGTGAGAAGATAAAGGTAGCCATCTGGCCCTTGCACGACATCTCTGAAGGGGCGTCCTGCCTCTTCGAGATAATGCTCCTCGCCAATAACATTTCCATCTGTATCAAGATCAATGCGGACAAGTTTCAAACCTGCTGGCCCTTCCATAGCACCTATGATCAGATCCCCTGTCCAGCCTGTATATTTTTTATCCGTGTATTTGGTCATGCCTGAAGGCGCGATAGAGGGCACCCATTTGACTTCCGGCTGCTCCATGCCGTCAGCTTCTGTAAGTTCAGAAATAATCTCATCACGATAGCCAATGCCATAGGTAATGGCTGGCCATCCGTAATTTTTACCTGGCTGCAGAATATTCAGTTCATCACCGCCCTTTGGGCCGTGCTCATGTGCCCAGATACGGCCTGTATCAGGATCAACATACAGGCCCTGAACGCTACGGTGACCATAGGTGAAGACAGCTTCGCTTGCCCCTTCAATCCCTACAAAGGGATTGTCAGCTGGAATGGAACCATCGCTATTAAGGCGCACGATTGTGCCATGTGTATTATTTGGCGTTTGGGCTTCTTGCATCAGGACGAATGCGTCACCGAGCGTCAATAACAATGTACCATCGACCATGAACTGCATGCGTCCGCCAAAGTGATAGCTCGTCTCGCGCAGATCAGCCGCCCATATATCACTGCCACCCTCAAACGCTGTGTTATCCGCACTGAGCCTGGCTTTGAAAATGGCTGTTGAATTTTCACCCTCTTTGCCTTTTGCATAAGAGAGATAGACGTGGCGGTTGGA
>CAYUFN010000117.1:896-8664 GCA_964443965.1 uncultured Hyphomonas sp.
GTCAGGGTCCAGGATGACGTCAAAATATCCGCCTTGTCCGTCGACCAACGCATCTGGCGCACCGGAGATGACTGTTTTAGCCCCGGTGGCTGTGACAAGATTAATCCGGCCTTCGCGTTCTGTGACGAGCATGTTGCCATTTGGCAGAAAGGCTAGGCCCCAGGGTTGTTCCAGCTCTTCAATAATTGGTGTGAGGCTCAGCGTTTGGGCTTGCGCCTGTATGTCTGCTGGGGCTGCGGCGGGCGTAGCCGTTGCCTCAGGCGCTTTGGTTTCGGGAACTCCGCAAGCAGCGATCACGAACAGGCTGGTTGTTATGAGAAGAGGCAGGCGACGGGTCATTATGGGCGCGTCCTTGAGCAAAATGAGTCTTTCCTCTTCATATACAAATGACGGCCCACCTGCAAACAGGGGGCCGCCAGAAATGAGTTTATTTTAAGTATAGAGGCTTAAAATTGGGTTCTAAGGGTCACACCATAGGTTCGTGGTGCATCAATGAAGGCACCGCGTGAATTAGCTCCCTGACGAAGCGGGACGTTGAAGGTGATGCTTCGCGTTTGCTCGTCAGTCAGGTTTGTGACGAAACCCTCGATTTGCCACAAGCCATCGCTTCTGCCGAAACCAGCGCGCAGGTTGACCTTGGTATTGGCGTCTTGAATGTCGAACGGGAGGGGCGTATCTGTTCCGACGATGACCGCCTGTGTGCTCGTTCTGCGATCAGTTTCATAACGTACGTTCACATTGCCGAAGTATGTGAGATCCTGATTGAGCGCGCGGAAGTCATCAGTCCAGGTTGCTCCCCAGATACCAACAAAATCAGGCGCATTGGTCAGATCGAAACCGCAAAGGCTGATGGCGTTTGCAATGGCCACTGCGCCTGTATCAGGATCGGGTTCGGCGCAATCGTTAGGAAAACGTGCGTCTGTCCACGTCACCGCGGATGTTAGCTGCAACTGATCCGTGACCTGGGCTTGGACTTCCAATTCTATACCCGTTGAAATAGCTTCATCAACGTTAAAGGTTGTGAATTGGACCCCTGTAAATTCCAGTACTTGGAAGTTATCAATCAGCTGATGGAAAAGTGCAGCATTGGCGCGAACGCGTCCGTCAAAGAAGTCACCCTTCAGCCCAACCTCAAAAGCATCAATCTCTTCAGAGTCAAACCTTGGGTCAACGCCGCCAGAAGCAGCTGATGAATCAAGGTTAAAGCCGCCTGATTTGAAGCCATGAGTGAAGCTGGCATAACCGTTCAGATTATTGGTGAAGTTATAGCCTGCTTTTACCGTCCAAACCAGTTCATCATCCTCGAAGTCTTCAACAAAGACACCGGGCTCGTTCGGATCATCGCTAAATGTTTGAGGTGTTGGCAAGAAAGCGGATGTTGGAAGGTTTGCAACTGTTGAGAAAGGGAAACAGCCAATTCCAAGCCCGGCTGGAACAAACGGAGCCGGGACAGCGCCAGTCAGAATACCGCCTGAAATTGCAGCACATGCGTCAGACTGACCAGCAAATTGCTGGAAGTTGCCGTCTTTTTCTTCATCAACATAACGCAATCCGACGGTGAGGTTTAAATTGTCGGTGAGCGCGAACGTGTTGTGGGTAAAAATCGAATAAGAGCTACCCGATTGCGTAAACTCGTTAAATGCGAAGCTGCCAGCCGGATCGATTCCGCCTGCGAGTACAAGCTGAAGTGGTGCAACACCGGCAGGTCCGAGTGGACCGGCAGTTCCGCCAAAGAGCGCGCCGGTGAGGAAGTCAATATCAGATCCCAGTGTCAGGGAGCCATTTGTAACAATTTCTTCGTCGGAGTAGAAGCCGCCAATAAGCCAATCAAGCCGATCACCAAATGCGACCCCTTGAAGGCGCAATTCGTGCGTTTGTGTTTCAATATTAGTCGTGGTTGGCAGGTTTGCGATCTCTGCGGCTGTTTCACCATTGGTAAAGAACGATGTATCAATGAAACCCGTTCCGGCACCACCATTTATGGTTGCCAGATCTGCCGTTGATCCTCCGACGGAGAAAACGTTCAGTCCTGTAAAGTCAGATTCTTGCACACTAAATGATGTGAAGTCTCTAAACGAACCTATGTAGGTAAGCTTGGCCAGTCCCAGGTTCCAATTGAATTGGCCGGATACGCCCCATTGTTCGATGGGATTTTGAAATTGTTCTGAATTAGTTAATCTATCTTCAAGGGCGTCAAAGCCAACAAACGGTACACCGCCAGTTGAGTCGGGAAGTCCGGTTGACGGTACTGCCCCCGTAACGTCAAATGCATTTATGCCCGGAGCTAGGTCGGTTGTTTGAATTAGGTCTTGAATCACGACTGCATCACAGCATTGCTCGCTGGTCTCTGCATAATCACCGATCAAGCGAATAGAGATATCGTCTGTTGGTTCAAAGAGCACCTGTCCACGCAGTGTGAAACGGTCTCTATTGTTGCTTTCGGTCCCCAGCGTTGGATTCGTCAGAAAACCATCACGTTGACGGAAGGCACCCGACACCCTTGCGGCCAGTACGTCTTTCACAATTGGAACGCTTACACCGCCCTGAACGTTTATAAAGTCGCGGTTGCCATAGGAGACATTTCCAAACCCCTCGAACTCAGTCAGGTTTGGCTTAGCCGTTGTAATGTTGAGCGCACCAGCTGATGTGTTACGTCCAAAAAGTGTGCCTTGCGGGCCGCGCAGAACTTCAAGCTGTTCCAGATCAAGCAAGTCGCCAAGTGCAACGCCCGGACGCGATAGGAACACGCCATCGACAAAGACGCCAACGGCACTTTCAAGTCCAATATTGTTGCCCGTGGTTCCAACGCCGCGAATGCGAATACTTGTCCCACCCGACTCTGTTTGCGAGGATTGAAGGTTAAAGCTAGATGACACGCTGCTAAGGCTGGTAATGTCGCGAACGCCCTGAGCCTCAAGTGTTTCGGGGTCGAATGCTGAAATAGCAATCGGAACATCCTGAATGCTGGCTTCGCGTCGTGTCGCGGTGACTGTAATCTCTCCGAGGCGCTTGGCACCTTCTTCGCTGTCCTCTGCTTCTTGTGCATGGGCAGGCATTGCGGATAGAAGCGCTAAGCTTGCAGCCCCGCAAAGCAAATTGGATGTGTGGCGTTTTGTGAATCGCATTTTTTAATTTCCTCCCGATAAACAGTCCGCAAAAGTACGGCTTTTTATCATCTTTTTTGTAAGCTCATCATTTGGCGTGAACTTCTCAGCAACAAGTCATTGTGACTTGCGCGACTTTGTCAATATGCCGCAGGGAAAGCTTTGCAGTAGAGAAAGGTTTTGTGCCGCCCTTATTGGTGCTATTGCGCCATTTATAATCGAGGTTTGGATGTTTAGAAGGCATTTTTATGGGAAAGTGTGACCCAAAAGCCATTGTGCTTTTTTCAGGGGGGCAGGATTCGGCCGTTTGTCTCGCCTGGGCTCTTAAGACATATGGAGCCGTCGAAACAATAGGTTTCAATTATGGCCAGCGCCACAATGTTGAGCTTGAAACGCGACTTGTGTTTCTGGACGCATTCCGCATGGCTTTTCCTGAACTAGCTGCTGGATTGGGTGGTGACTATCTAAGCGATCTAACGGCCTTAGGGACGCTTAGCGATACGGCGCTCACGCGGGATGTCGAGATTACGGTGAATGAGGCGGGTTTGCCCAGCACATTCGTTCCAGGACGTAACTTGCTCTTTTTGACGATGGCAGGTGCTCTGGCGTGGCGGCGCGGCGCAAGCGTGCTGGTTGGTGGGATGTGTGAGACTGATTTTTCAGGTTATCCCGATTGTCGACGCGAAACACTTGATATGCAGGCAAAGACACTAAGTCTGGGCATGGACCGCGAGATAACAATCGAGACACCTTTGATGTACATTGATAAGTCGCAAACATGGCAGATGGCCGAGGACTTATGTGGCACCTCATTCGTAGATTTTATCGTGGAACATACGCACACCTGTTATTTGGGCGACCGCACAAAGCGACATTCATGGGGCTATGGTTGTGATACATGCCCGGCCTGTGAATTGCGTGCTCGCGGCTGGCAGATATGGCAAGCGAGGAAGGCGTCGGTGTCATGAAAGTCTATTCAGTCAAAGAAGCCTATGTGACCTTACAGGGAGAGGGTGCGCAGACAGGGCGTGCGGCGGTATTTTTACGGTTTGCCGGATGTAACTTGTGGAGTGGTCTGGAGCGTGATCGGGCGAGTGCTGTGTGTCAATTTTGCGACACCAACTTTGTGGGAACTGATGGCCCGGGCGGCGGCAAATTTGAGGGCCCGCGCGCGCTTGCTGCTCATGTAAAGCGACTCTGGGATGATGAACGCCAAAGCGGCATACCATATGTTATCTGCACGGGCGGCGAACCGTTATTGCAGCTTGATACAGCCATAATCGAGGCATTGCAGGAAGCTGGCTTTGAAGTTGGCGTTGAAACCAATGGAACACTTGTAGCGCCTGCCGGGCTGGACTGGATTTGCGTCAGCCCGAAAGCCGATGCGCCTTTAAAACAAGCTTCTGGTAATGAGTTAAAGCTGGTTTATCCGCAAAAGCTTGCACGCCCGGAACAGTTTACAGGGCTGGACTTTGAGCATTTTTTCCTGCAACCGATGGATTCAGAGGAACAAGCGGCGAATATTGCAGCAGCAGCAGAGTATTGTTTAAAGAACCCCCAATGGCGACTGAGCTTACAAACCCACAAACTGATCGGCCTTCCATAAGCGCTGAAGGGCATGTTTTTGAGATTTCAAAAGCGGTTACTTTTGAGGCCGCGCACAAACTTCCCGGGCGAGGAAAAGATGATACATACGGTCGGGTTCATGGTCATTCTTTCCAGCTTGAGGCAACCGTTTCGGGCAAAGTTCAACCTGGAAAGCTTTGGGTTGAAGACATCGCAGCGCTGACATCGGCTTTGAACAACGTTGCTGAAATTCTGGATCATCAGATGCTTAATGATGTGCCGGGTCTTGAAGTGCCGACCTTGGAAAATATTGCCGTTTGGGTCGCGACACAGTTGCAAGGCAAGCTCAATGGCCTCGTTATGGTGACTATTTCTCGGCCAAGTTTGAACGAGACTTGCTCGATCAGAGTCTGAAGGCTGGTTTCCGCGCAGTTATACCTTGCCCTTTACGTGAACGTCACGTAGCCATGAGGCATGGTACATGACACGTCTTCGGCCCTGACAGGCTATGAAACACTCACAAGTATTGATGCAGTCACGCAAGGGCTGGAATCTGTAGGCTATATTTCGACACGGCAAATATCAACAGCGGTCTATCTGGCCCATAAGTTGCGCAAGCCAGTTCTCATTGAAGGCCCTGCAGGTGTCGGTAAGACGGATTTAGCGGCTTCGTTGGCGCGTTATCTCTCTTTACCCCTTGTACGGATGCAGTGTTATGAAGGGCTTGATGAGGGTAAGGCGTTATACGAGTGGAAGTATGGCAAGCAGCTTCTTTATACCCAACTTCTCAAGGAAAAGCTTGGAGAGGTGATGCAAGGGGCTGACAGTCTAAGCGCATCCTATGAAAAGCTGGGCGGTTTTGAAGACTTGTTCTTCTCTGAGCAGTTTCTTGAGCCGCGACCACTGCTTAAAGCGATGCGGCAGGAAACAGGCTCTGTCTTGCTGATTGATGAGATTGACAAGTCTGACGAGGCGTTTGAGGCTTTCTTGTTGGAGGTGCTGTCAGATTACCAGGTGACGGTGCCGGAGATTGGTACGATCAGTGCAAAAGTACCGCCTATTGTTGTGCTGACGTCTAACAATGTTCGCGAACTTGGTGACGCGCTGAAAAGGCGCTGCCTTCACCTGCATATCGGGTTTCCTGAAGCGGTGCGAGAACGGGCTATTGTATCTGCCCGTGTGCCAGATGTTGATGCGACCCTGTTGGCGCAGCTTGTTGATTTTGTTCAGGGGCTGCGCGGCGAGGATATTCGCAAACAGCCTTCGATTTCGGAAACCGTAGATTGGGCGCGCACTTTGGTGCTTATGCATGCAGATGCGCTCGGCGAGGATATGGTGCGCGACACGCTGAATGTCCTGTTAAAACACGAGAGTGATATTGAAGCTGTTGATCGGAAAATTGGTAAGCTGGTGCGCGACAGCGTGCAAGGTGGTCGGGCAGTATAGGGAATGAGTGCGCGGCTTCTATCTGACTTTATCCGTGCACTGCGGGCAAGTGATGTCCGAGTTTCAACAGGAGAAGCGATAGATGCGGCTGGCGCAGTGCAGTGTGTTGGCTTTGAAGATCGCACGCTATTACGAGATACGCTTGGTATTGTATTAGCCAAATCGCCTGAGGAGAAAGAGGTTCACAATCGCCTTTTTGACGTATTCTTTCAGCGCGGTCGGCCAAAATCCGGCCTGAAGGAGGCAGACGAAGAGCCTTCGGCCAAGGGTGACGCCCACACCAAAGCATTAGATATGCAGTCCCTCATCGAAAGCGGAGATGAGGCAGCCATTGCTATGGCGCTTGAAAAGGCCGCCGCTGAGGTTGGACTCAACGATATTCAATTTTCTACTCAAGTGTCCTACTACGCTCAGCAAATGCTTGGCGCGATGGGTGGGGAGGCTTTGCAGGAAAAACTGGTTGCTGCCCTTCAGGCTCATACCGATCAGGGGGACGCTGAAGCGGAAAAATTGATGACCGCCCGACGTGAGATGCTAGCACGCGCGCGCGCGCAAGCTGAGCAAAGCTTTGACGTGTTTGGCTCTGGCGCGACAGAACAATTCCGCGATGATTTTTTATCTGATAAAGCCCTCGATCAGGTCACTCGGCGTGATATGGAGCGGATGAAAGCGCTGATCAGCAAAATGGCAAAGCGTTTAGCCACAAAGCATTCGCGCAGGCGGCGGCAAAGAAATTTAGGCAAATTGGATGTGCGCCGCACATTACGCGCAAATGCTGGCTTTGATGGCGTGCCTTTTGATGTCATCTGGAAGCACAAGGTAAAAGACAAGCCAAAAATCCTTGTAATTTGTGACGTGTCCGGATCAGTCTCGCAATATGTACGTTTTCTGTTACTGCTCCTTTATTCCTTTAATGAGATGATTCCACAGCTTCGCTCTTTTGCCTTTTCAGGTCGCCTAGAGGATGTAAGCGATCGCTTGGAAGAGATGGATTTTGAACCCGTTATGGACCGTATTGTGAAGACGATTGGCATGTCCTCGACAGATTATGGCCAAGCGTGGTCCGATTTGAAGACCAAGTATTGGAATTTGATTGATCGCAAAACGACACTTATCGTTCTGGGAGATGCGCGCTCTAATTATGGGGATGGGAGATTGGATATTTTCAAAGAGGCGACGGCCCGCGCCAAGCGGACAATTTGGCTCTGTCCGGAGCAAAAACCACTATGGGGAACCGGCGACAGCTTAATGCTGCGCTATCAGCCGTTTTGCACTGTCATGTCTGCGGTGTCTTCTTTGCGAGATCTTGAGCGTGCCGTTGATGATGTGCTGACGGCTTATGGTTAACTAATCTGTGTCCGTTGGATTTTTGTTGACGTTGGGCCGTCTTTGTTCTTCATTGTAAAGGCGCGTGGGGCGCATTTGTAATTAGGCCAGTTCGGTCGATGGACGCATTCCTTTAAGGGGACTTCGGAATGAAAAAGAGACTTTTCTTAAGCGCTGGTCTAGCCGCTGGGCTTGTGTTGACAGCGTGTCAGTCGCTCGATCGCTCAAAAGATATCCAACCGCCAGTTGTTCAGCAGGCGTTACCGTTAAGCACGTCTATTGTCTTTCAAGCCGATCTGGTTGGTTGCAAACGTTCCATCATAAGC
>CAYUFN010000117.1:8674-9209 GCA_964443965.1 uncultured Hyphomonas sp.
CCTTTATCGCCAAACTGGGCCGACAGACTTTGAGCCGGTAGACCGTTTGATCTTCGTTGATAAGGCCGTAAAAAATGATGAGCCTGATGCTTACGATGCACGCAGGCGATCAGCAAAAACCCATATTCGCGCAATGATACCGGGGAAATACTATATACGATCAATCTCATGTGGGCGTAAGGCGCCTCGCAATGAGTTTGCAATTGGATCATTTGATGTTGTTGGGGGGCGCATGGCCTATATCGGGAAACTTATCGTCGGTAAGGATGATGGCCGTGTTTTACTGCGCGTAGATAATGAAGCAAAAGCTGCTTACGAGGCGGTTCGGGCTGAACACCCGGACCTTATTGGTGGCTATGGTGTGCGTCTTCTGGTTAGCAATCTACCAGATAGACCGTAATTCTATCTCTTTTTAGTTGCGACCAACCGTCTCTAGCGCTTTTCCTTCCCGCGCCTGAATGCCATATAGCGGTCTGGAACCTATTTGGCCTATGGTGACGTGATGATTGATATAGACACAACAGATGAGACTGTA
>CAYUFN010000118.1:0-9158 GCA_964443965.1 uncultured Hyphomonas sp.
CGGATCATCGCAAAGCTGGTGGCGCTATCGAAAAAGCTTGAGCGCGGTAGCGTGGTAATCGTTTGCTTGCCGGCATTGATCAGGTCAGCATCAACCTTGTCCTCGGTCGGGAATGGGCCCATGCCGAGCATGCCGTTCTCGCTCTGCAGGGTGACATCCACGCCATCTGGAATGTGGTTGGCAACCAGCGTCGGAATACCGATACCGAGGTTTACATAAAAACCGTCTTGTAACTCTTGGGCAGCGCGCGCCGCCATATCATCTCTTGTCCAGGGCATAGTTTAAGCCTCTCGCACTGTGCGTTGTTCAATTCGTTTCTCGTGCTCGCCTTGGATAATACGTTGCACGAAGACGCCGGGAGTGTGGATTGTATCAGGATCAAGCGAGCCGACGGGGACAATTTCTTCAACTTCGGCAACGGTGACCTTGCCGGCGGTTGCCATCATCGGATTGAAATTACGAGCGGTCGCGCGGTAGACAAGATTGCCTTGCGCATCGCCTTTCCAGGCCTTCACGATAGCAAGGTCTGCGACAAGTCCGGTCTCCATAATATAAGTCTCGCCGCCAAATTCTTTATGCTCTTTGCCGTCGGCGATAACGGTCCCGACACCAGTTTTAGTATAGAAACCCGGAATACCAGCCCCACCTGCCCGACACCGTTCGGCGAGCGTGCCTTGCGGGTTGAACTCAAGCTCCAACTCACCTGCGAGATATTGCCGCTCAAACTCTTTGTTTTCTCCGACATAAGAGGAGATCATCTTCTTGACCTGTCGCGTTTCGAGCAATTGGCCGAGGCCAAACCCATCAACGCCTGCATTGTTGGAAATAAAGGTTAGCTCTTTGGTGCCCGCCTTAACCAACGCAGCGATAGAAAGTTCGGGAATACCGCACAGGCCAAACCCGCCCGACATCACTGTCATCCCGTCAAACAGAACGCCCTCTAGGGCAGTATCCGCATCGGCGTAGATTTTGTTAGCCATTGAGAGTTGCTCCTGATAAATCTAAATTTAGTTGCACTTGCAACCATATTGCATATAGACACCTGCTTAGCAAGTGGACGGATTTAGCGGAAGAGCTCAGCCAAAAAATCATCGCAAGCTGCCCAGGCTCTACGCGCTGCTGCTTCATGATAGGCTATGCCAGCGGTGCTGCCATCTGCGGCCGGGTTGGTAAAAGCATGGACTGTATTGCCATAGGCGTTCAGCGTCCAATCGGCACCTGCTGCGGTCATCTCTTTGGAAAAAGCAAGCACATCATCGGGCGTCGCCATCGGATCGTCCCAGCCATGCAGGGCAAGCACTTTCGCATTAATTTTTGGGGCTGTGATATTGGCGGCGGGAATGAACAGGCCATGGAAAGATGTCACACCTTTTACATCCGCGCCCATGCGCGCCATATCCAGCACGCTCAAGCCACCAAAGCAAAACCCGATTGCGGCAATGCGTGAAGCGTCTACTCCATCAAGATTTTTAGCGGTCTCAATCGCCAGCCCGAGACGCGCTTGAAGTTCGGCTCTGTCGCCAACGAGTGGTTCCATCAAGGCCTGACAGTCTTCTTGCGTCTCGCCGCGCTTTCCTTTGCCGTATACATCAGCAGCCATAGCGACATATCCAAGACTTGCTAAACGATCTGCTGCAGCGCGCTCGAAATCATGCTGGCCACCCCATGCATGACAAACAATCACGACCGGGCGCTTAACATCGCCGTTGCCGTCTTGTGGTTCCGCCAGATACCCTTCGAAAACGTCGTCTCCGGCACCATAGTCAAATAAACGGCTCGTCGCTGGCATAATTTCAATCCTTGTTTTACACTATCTAATGTAGCGGCCTTGCCTAATTGGCCGATCTGGCTAAAAAAAAGCAACAAAAAATAAGTCTGAAACCGCTCAGATATGATAATAATGAATTGATAATGACACGCCCCGCAGACACTGACCACCCGCTTGACGAGATCGCCCTTTGGGTCTCAGACAGACATGCCGACTGGCCTGACGCAGCGCTTGTGACCGCCAGCAATGCCACAATTGATACAATTGCCTGCATGATTGTTGGTAGCGAAGACCCGGCAATTACCACGCTCACAGAACTTGTTTCCCAATGGGGCCATGGCCCTGCGACATTGGTTGGCCAAGCCGGTGCCTTATCTGCGCCGTGGGCCGCGCTGATCAATGGCGCGGCTGCACATGTGCTCGATTTTGATGATAATTTTGATCCGGCTAAAGCCCATGCGTCTGCAGTTTTAATCCCAGCGCTTTTTGCAATTGGCGAGCAGGAAGACTGCACAATTGGGGACTATCTCGACGCCTATATTGTTGGCCTGCAGGTGATGGGCCATATTGGCCAGGCCGTAAACCCTTTCCATCGTAACCGTGGGTGGCATGCAACCGCTACAATGGGCGCGATTGGCGCAGCTGCAGGCGCGGCACGTTTGCTGAAACTCAACGCAGCGCAATCGGCTCATGCCATCTCTATGGCGACAAGCCGTGCGGGTGGTTTCATGAGTCAATTCGGGACAGACACGAAACCTCTTCATGCCGGCTTTGCCGCCTCAGGCGGTGTGCAGTCAGCCTTAATGGCACGAGCAGGCCTGACCGCCGGGCGAGAAACACTGGATGGGCCAAACAGCCTGCGGACACTCATGGTTGGACAAGATGTTGAAGACCGGGCAGCAGACATGGTTGGCACAGCCGAGCATGGGCAATCTGTTGATTTTAAACCGGGCCGTATTGCAGACCCGCTGCACATTGTTGCCTATGGTCTAAAGGTGAAACGTTTCCCAAATTGTGGCAGCGTTCACCGTGCGCTCGACGGGTTATTAAAGCTGCGCGAAAAGCATTCGCTTACTGCGGAGATGGTGGATCATGTATTGGTACGGGCACCTGCTTCGCATTTACGCAACCTGATGTATGAAGACCCGACCACACCAGCAGAAGCAAAATTTTGTCTCGAATACAATCTGAGTGTCGGCCTCATCAATGGCCGTGTTGGGCTGGCTGATTTTGAACCGGCCGCCATTGCCAGACAAGATGTGCGTGCCCTCTTTCCAAAGATCAGAAAAGAGTATGTCGAAAAGCTAGAAAGCGAATTTCCAACAGAGGTTCACATCATCACAGTTTCAGGACAGAGGCTGAGCACAGCTATTCAAATGCCAATGGGTAGCCGGCAAGTGCCGCTATCGCGCGCGCAGCTTTTTGCTAAATTTGATGATTGCGTTGCCAAATGGCCCGTTGCGGCCAGATTGCGACGGGTGCTCGAAGAGATGACTGCCGCAGACCCCTTGTCCAGCATTACGACGCTGCTTAAACAAGATACCTAGGCTCAAGCCACCCGGAGGGACAACACATGACCATGACCGCTCTCATTCTCGCAGCAAGCCGGAAAGGCGCTGAAGATGCCGTTGCGAAACTTCAAGATAAAAGCCATAAATGCCTGGTTGAAGTTGATGGCACAGTCATGCTTGAGCGCGTGATCAATGCAATCAAAGCCAGTAAACATGTTGATCGTATCTTTGTCTCTATTGAGAGCGAGGATATCCTAAAGCAAGCGCCTAATCTTGCGGTTATGCTCGCTGATGGGACGATTAACTTCATCCCCAGCGAAGATAATTTGTTTCTAAGCGTACAGAATGGCGTTTCGGCCATAGATACCCCTTACCCGCTTTTGATTTCAACAGGCGATAATGCGCTGCATACAACCGAAATGGTCGACTATTTCTGCGAAAACCTGATGCAAAACGACAGCGATGCTTGCGTCGGAATGACGCCAGCTCAAACGATTCTGGATGCCTACCCAGACGGCAAGCGCGCCTTCCACGAACTTAAAGATGGCGGCTGGTCGAGCTGCAACCTCTATGGCTTGAAAAGTGAAAAAGCGCTTTTAGCGGCTAAAGCATTTGAAACAGGCGGACAGTTTGGCAAACAGCCAGCACGGCTGAGAAAAGCGTTTGGCCTTGGTTTTGTGGCAAAATATAAATTTAAACTGGCAAGCCTTGATGGCCTGGCCGAGCATTTATCACACAGATGGAATATAAGACTGCGTCCCATCCGAATGCCATTTGCAGATGCGCCTATAGACATTGATAATGTGGGCGACTTTCACCGCACAGAAGCTATTCTTCAAAAGAAGCGTGGGGCCTGAAATTACCAGGCCAGCCAGCTTCAATGAGGGTATTCACAACTTACCCCTGTTTTAGCTCATCAAACGGAACATTTTTATCGACACGTGTATCCTGCGGCAGGCCCAGCACGCGCTCAGCGATAATGTTCTTCAAAATTTCGTCTGTTCCGCCTGCAATGCGCAGCCCAGGCGCCCACATAAAACTAGACTGGAAAAGCGCATCTTGTGGCATGGTATCACTATCATTCATGATGCCATAATGATCTTGCATTTCGATGGCTGAATTACAGATATCCTGCAGATGGTTGGCCGTAATAATCTTGCCGATAGAGCTTTCCGGCCCTGGTGTTTCGCCTTTTGAAAGCGCAGTCTGCGTGCGGAATTTTGTCAACTTATATCCTTGAGCGGCCACATACCAATCGGCAAGTTTTGCGCGGAAGGCAGCATCCGTTATCGTGCCTTGTTCGCGGGCATAGTCCATAATTTCTGACCAATCTGGCCCTGGCGAACCGCCCACAGCCAAGCGTTCATTCATCAGCGTCACGATGGCCACTTTCCAACCCGCGCCAACTTCGCCCAAACGGTCACTGTCAGGTACGCGCAGGTCAGTGAAGTAGACTTCGTTAAACTCACGCCCACCAGAGGCCTGATGGATCGGGCGCACCTCGACAGCCGGATCTTTCATATTCACAATGAACATGGTCAACCCTTTATGCTTGACGGCTTTAGGGTCTGTCCGTGTCAGGAGAATACCATAGTCGGAGAATTGCGCGCCCGTGGTCCAGACTTTTTGACCGTTGATCACCCATTCATCGCCATCCTTGATCGCGCGCGTTTTCACGCCAGCCACATCGGACCCCGCCGCTGGTTCAGAGAAAAGCTGGCACCAAATCTCTTCGCCTTTCAGCGCAGGACCAACAAAACGTTTTTTATGCGCATCAGAGCCAAAGGCAATAACGGTTGGCACACACATGCCAAGGCCAATTGTGAAGGGACCAGTTGGCGCATCAAACTTGCTCTCTTCCTGATTCCAGATGACTTGCTGCATCGGTGTGCCACCGCGCCCGCCAATTTCTTTAGGCCATGTTATTTGCGCATAGCCATTGTTTGCTTTCATGGCCTGCCATTCTTTGGCACGGCGCATAAACTCCTTGCCATCGATGCGCTGGCGCAAAGGCTTTTCACCTTTGGGTTCAAGATGTTGGCTCAGGAAAGTATTCGCTTCTGCACGGAAGGTTGCTTCGTCTTTTGTATCGTTGAAATCCATTTTCCTATTCCTTCCTAAGCTGCATTCTTTTGTTCAAGGGCGCGCACCAACTTCTCTTTCCACACCGGAGGCGCACCTGCCTGCACAGCCAGTAATTTGGCCCGGCGATAGAACAAGTGGCAATCAACTTCCCAGGTGAAGCCCATGCCGCCATGGGTCTGGATGTTTTCTTTTGAGGCATACCAATACGCCTCGGATGCTGCGAGTCTTGCCGCCGCCGCCGCTTCTGGCAATTCAGCCGCATCAGTCGAGAGCGCCCATGCGCCATAGTAGCAGTTAGACCGGGCTACCTCATTCTTTACATACATATCAGCAAGCTTGTGCTTGATTGCCTGATTCCCGCCAATTGGCTTGCCAAAAGCATAACGCTCCTTGGCATATTGATTGGCCATTTCAAGACAGCGTGAGGCACCACCCAACTGTTCAAAGGCGAGCAAGACGGCGACGCGATCCATCAGTGCTGCGTGCAGCGCTTCACCCTCGCCCGCTGCGCCGATGCGCGTGCCCGGCGCGCCGTCAAAGACAATTTCAGCATGGCTGCGCGTTGGTTCCAGTGTTTTAACAGGTGTACGCGTGACGCCCGTCCCGGTCAGATCAACCAGTACGAGGCTTGCGCCATCGCCTTCTTTGGCGAGCACAATGGCATGTGTGGCGACATCGCCATCGGTAACGGGAATTTTAGTGCCTGAGACTGATGTACCACCAAAGCTGGTTTTCAGATTTGACGCATTCACAGCGCCGGGGCCTTCAGAAGCAGCATAACAGCCGACGACATTACCGCCCATAATTTGCGGCAGAACGCTGGCCTTGACCTCTTCAGAGGCCCCAAGTTTCAGCGCTTCGGTAAAAAAGTAAGCCGTTGAAGCAAAGGGAACAGGCGCCAGCGCGCGCCCCATTTCTTCGGCCAACACGCAGAGTTCCAACATGCCAAGGCCCAGCCCGCCATGCTCTTCGGGGATTGCCGTGCCGAGCCAGCCCATCTCAACCACTTTGCCCCAAACGCCCCCATGATGGCTGACAGCCGCATCGTCGAGCACTTCGCGGACATGTGCGGTGGTGCATTCAGCCTCAAGAAACTTGCGCGCCTCGTTGCCGAGGAACTTCTGATCTTCAGAAAAGTCAAAATTCATAAGCTGGCCTCTCCCTTTCGTGCCGAGCCGTTTTTTCACGACCCATAATTGTGTTCTTAAAACACCATACTCAGCTTGACGCGCACGGAAACCCGTAACGCCACGTCATGCGCGATTTTGCCTTAAAAAGTGTCAGATAGATCAAATTTCAAGGATCAATTTTACTAAGCTCAAAGCTGATTTTGCTACTGTCACACCTATCGGGGGACAAAACAGGGAATTTACGATGGCAAAAGCGATATTTCATAAGGCACAGCGTGTATACGTGAAGCCGGTTGGCACATGGGCTTTGGTGGAAAAAGTCATTCCACATTGGGTAAAGGATGTGGATGAGCCCTTAAGGGTAACTTATGAAGTCGGGCTTGGCCGGGAGTTTAATGCAGGAGAACTTATCTCCGAAGCTGTTATGCACGGTCGTGAAGCGCAAGAAGGTGAGGATGACCTGGTTCTGGAGAATTGGCGCATCTTCCGCATGAAGAACCGCTGGCAAAACCAGGAAGGCGGAGAGGCTCACCCCTATCCGGGCACGTTCCCCGTGGTCATGACAGACGATAATGACTGGGGCGGCTGGCGTGTGCCCGGTGCTGAGTATAATCGCGACCCAAGCCGGATCGAGCATCAGGCCCGCATGATCGTCAACGCCCCAGACATGGTTCGTTTGCTGCGCAAATTCACTGAATATGCCGCACGCAATGCGACAGAATTACCTGAAGAACAGATGAAGTTGGCCAAAGCGGCAGCTCGTGTGCTTCGTCATGTCTTCGAGCAGGTTGAAGAAATGCAGCGCGCTGCTGAATAAGCCGCGGTGGCCTAAGCCACCTTTTTTGCAACTTTTTCAAATATCAGTGCGGCAGATAGGCCAACGATCACGCCGCCTGTATTTGCAATCGCATCTAGCCAGCTTGCCATACGCCCGTAAGGCATGATGCCCTGCAAGGCTTCAAGCAACAAGCCATAAGCAATGGTCAATAAAACAACCTTGAAAACAGACATGCGATAACGTCCCAGTACGGCCAGAAATGCCAGTACACCATAGGCGATAAAGTGGTTGATCTTGTCATTCAGCTTCTGTGCCGGCAAATCTGAGCCTGGCAAAAGCGACAAGACATCGATGATGATAACGACCACACCCCTCCCTAAGAAGTCCAGCATTGGAATGCGTTTTTTGACAGGTACAATATTCATTGCAGTTTCCTCTTGCAGAGCTACCTATGAAGCCCCCAGATAGAGAGTATCTACCCACTTCACCTCGGCAGATTTTAGATAGGACCAAGGCTTTATGATGCGCACAGATGTTCCACAAATAGTTAAGCTTAGCGAATACACACCTTACCCCTATCAAATGGATACGGTTTTTCTGGATTTTGACCTGTCGCCCGATTTAACCCGTGTGACAGCGCGCATGACTGTAACACGCTGCGTTGAAGAGGTTGTGCCACTTGTGCTCGACGGTGAGCATTTAAAGCTTGTTTCTGTCAGCCTTGACGGCGCGCTGCTAGATACCGGTGCCTATGAGGTGAGTGAGACCGCACTGACCATACTTGCCCCGCCTGCGCAGTTTACGCTTGAAACCGAGGTTGAGATATCGCCGGAGAACAATACGGCGCTCTCAGGCCTATACATTTCTGGTGGGCGGTTTTGCACGCAATGTGAGGCTGTTGGATTTCGCCGCATCACTTATTGGCCTGATCGCCCTGATGTGATGTCACGCTTTAAGGTCCGTATGGAAGCCGACAAGGCGCGCTATCCTATTCTTCTCTCCAATGGGTCGCCGGGACAGGCTGGCGATGTTGGCACCGATCGCCATTTTGCGACATGGGAAGACCCTCACCGCAAGCCCTCATACCTATTTGCGCTATGTGCTGGCGATTATGACATCTACAAGGATAGGTTCACCACGGCCTCCGGGCGGCATGTTGATCTTGCTATCCATGTTGACAAAGGCGAAGCAGACCGTGCGGCCTGGGCGATGGATAGCCTCAAACGCTCAATGAAATGGGATGAAGACGTCTATGGCCGCGAATATGACCTGGATGTGTTTAATATCGTCGCCGTGCGCGATTTCAATTTTGGCGCAATGGAGAATAAGGGGCTGAACATATTCAATTCTGCTTATGTCCTCGCGGATGAAGCTACTGCCACCGACGCTGACTTCGAAGCCATTGAGAGCATCGTGGCTCATGAGTATTTTCACAATTGGACGGGCAATCGTATCACCTGCCGGGACTGGTTCCAGCTTTGCCTGAAAGAGGGGCTGACTGTTTTTCGCGATCAGGAATTTTCCGCCGATATGCGCTCACGCCCGGTTCAACGCATCAAGGATGTGATCCGCTTGCGCGCGCGTCAGTTTGCCGAAGATGCCGGACCGCTGGCCCATTCGGTAAGGCCCGGCCAATATGGGTCCATTGAAAACCTTTACACAGCCACCGTCTATGAGAAAGGCGCAGAGCTGATCCGCATGCTCAAACGCCTGATTGGTGACACAGCTTTTTATAAAGGAATGAACGTCTACTTCGACCGCCATGACGGAGACGCCGCTACGATTGAAGACTTCTATACCTGTTTTGAAGAAGCAAGCGGGGAAGACCTCAGCCAGTTCCGCCTCTGGTATGCCCAAGCCGGTACGCCAACTGTTTCTGTGACCGA
>CAYUFN010000119.1:0-9042 GCA_964443965.1 uncultured Hyphomonas sp.
ATGGTGGCCTGAGCGACGCTTACTTGTTGTGTCTGACCTGCACTTTGAAAAAGCTTCATCCTACGCGGCGCGAGGACAGATGCTGCCCCCCTATGATACGTGCGCAACACTCAACCTTGTCGAAAGCCTTATAGCCAAGTGGCATCCTGAAATCTGTTTATCACTTGGTGACAGTTTTCACGATAAAGCTGCAGAGATGCGGTTGAACGCGCAAGACCGTAGCCGAATCAAAACGCTCACATCTGCGACAGATTGGGTATGGGTTGAAGGCAATCATGATCCTGACCCGCCCGCTTCGTTAGGGGGCAGAGCTGCCAAAACAATAAGGCTTGGAGCTTTGATCTTTCGTCACGAACCCATAGGGGAAGCCGGTGAGGTTGCAGGGCACCTTCACCCGGTTGCAAAAGTGAAGGCGCGCGGCAGAAGTGTACGCAAGAAATGCTTTGCCTGTGATGATACGCGATTGATCATGCCTGCGATTGGTACTTTGACGGGTGGCTTGAATGTTCTGGATAAAGCATTCAAACCCCTGTTTCCAAACGGCTTAACAGCCCATGCGCTTGGCCGTGAGCGAATATATACACTCTCAAGCAAGCGCTTAGTTGTCGATGCTTAGCTTGCGCTAGATCACGCGATAGCAAGCCATCGATTTATGCACGTTTCGCGTCCACTGTTGCATTTAACACATCAACAAGGCGTTCACTGATTTGACCTGTTACGGGCATACCTGCAGATTTTTCAAAGGCACGGATAGCCGCGCGAGTTTGGCTGCCCGCAATACCATCTGGTGTCCCGATAGAGTATCCTAAAGCTGCAAGGACTTGTTGAATGGCAAGTGTCTGATTACCAGATTGAGTTTCCCAGGCTTGCTGCGCAAAGCTACCATTGGACAATGAATTCTTTGCAGTTGGTCGCCATGTTGCCACCCGTTGACGTATCTGGTTGGCCGCTTCTTGCGATACAGCACCACTGGAAACGAGCTCATTTGAGGCTTGGCGTGCGTCAAGATCACCGTTTTTGGCGGCTAGCTCGAACCAGAACATTGCTTCTGTCATGCTCGGTGAAACGCCACTGCCAAGTGTGTATAGCTGAGCCAGATTGTACTGGCTGTCGGCGTGTCCATATTCGGCTGCCTTTCGAAACCATTCTGCAGCGATTAAGGCGTTTGCTGGGCCACCTTCACCATTTGCGTTGTAGGTTGCAAAATCGTACATCGCATCGACATGCCCGCCTTGTGCGGCTTCACCGAGCAGACGGCGTGCAGCGGTATAATCGCGCGCTGTGCCTGTTCCGTTTTCGTGCAAAATTGCAAGCTCGTATTGTGCGACAGCCAACCCTTGCTCAGATGCCTTTTGCAGCCAATTTGCACCAGTTGCAAAACTTCCACCACGTAGATCGGCCATACCTGATTGATATTGTGCGATACGGTCTCCATTTAATGCGGCTTGGCCGAGTGTGATGCGGTTGGGTATACGTGGAGCCGATACAATCGCTTGCTGGGTTGATGGAATAGAGGATGAGACCTGAAGAGGCTTAGGATCAGCGATCAAGGTTGGTTCTTCCACCACGCTGGCAGAAACTTGAAGGTCTGTGTTCTCAACACTGTCAGCTTCTGCAATCAAAATAGCTGCATTGCCTGTGGCATCTGCGCCTGTTGGTGCAGGTGAGTCTGAATCATCCGCGTTGTTAACTGCCGGCAAGGCCGCATTTGTTTGTGCGGCGGCGACTGTCGACGGTCCGCCTGTATCAGCATCAAAATTAACTGATGGTGTATCGTTCTGCCCGCGTAAATATAATGCGCCCGCCGTGCCAACAACCGCAACAGCTGCAAGCGCCATCAGTCCAGCGCGCTTTGTATCAATCCCACTGCTGTTTTGCGATGACCCGCGCTTGAGTGTTTCTTTGCCGATAGGGGCGGTTGCGGCTTGGCGTGCTGCCCGTCGGGCTTGGGTGATAATATCGTCACTCTGTGAGGCCGATGCATCGACCGGTTCAAAGCTTGCGGCTTCTTCAAAGCGGCTGATTGAGTCCTGTTGCGCGCTATAATCAGGTGCAGGAGGGTCTTCATCAAAGATGTCCGCATCTCGTGTTTCTTCGCGGCCATAGCTCCACACCGGGTCGATGGCCTCTTGATCCACAGGTGTTGTCGGGGTGTCTTCTAGATCAGATGTATCTGCAGAATTAAGGCCTAGCGTATCATCCAAAACAGCATTGGCGTCATCCGTCCAACTTTGATAACCTGGTTCAAAGTCATCACCGTCTTTAACAGCGGTCTCAGTTGGCGCGTCATCTGAGGCGAAGACGTCCAGATCAGCAGCCAGAAGGTCTATATCGTCTAAGGCTGGCTCAGATTCAATCTTATTCTCATTGTCTTCACTTGAAAAAATTGGGTTGAGATATCCCTCAAGATCAGAGCTTTCCTCTTCAACCTGATTTTCTTCACTGATAATGCTTGTGTCAATTTTATCAGGTGCAATCATATCCGGAATGATTGGAGAGTCACCGCGCTCGGCATATGGTGGCGCTGAAAAGTCTTCAATTGCCTCAAGGCGCTGCGCCAAAGCAGCAATTGCTTTTTGTACAGGCGACATTGCTTTTAATGACTGGTCTTGCATGCGCTCCAAGCGGTCGGACACATTGCTAAGAGCGCCGCTGAGGCGTGCATCCTGACGTTTTTGGGTTCCATCAAGCTTGGCAGCAAAAGCCTGTAAGGCTTCTGTTTGACGCTGCTCCAGGCGGCTGGTCATGCTTGAAACCTGCTCGCCAACCTGTTGAATGGCTTCTGCAGAGCGTGTCTCGCTTTCGATCACACGCTCATCTAGGCGATTGGCAAGCTTCTCGACTTCTGCACTTACTTTTTCAAAGGTTTCTTCTTCACGGCTTTCCAAATACTCCAAGCGTTCATCAAGTGTATTGGTAAAGCGGATCATTTCCTCGCGAAGCGCTTCGCTTTCTACTTTGCCGTTATTCGCCCCGACCTGTTCCAGGCGCTTATCAAGGCCATCAGAAATGCGTACGATCTGTTGGCTAACCTGTTCGATTGCCCGGCCCTGTTGTTCTTGATTGGCTGTTAGGCGTTGGTCGACGCTGTCTGTTATGCGCGTGACAGTGTCTCCAACCATCTCCATTGTCTGAGCGTGCATATCCTCGCTAGACTCCAGGCGTGAATTGATTGTGCCAATCGCCCCGTTCAGCTTGGCAAGAATTTCCGCATCCACAGAGTTCGTGGCAACTTCAATTTCCTCTGCCAGTTCTGCCCGGGTGGAGGCAACGAGCTGGCGCAAATCATCAGAGAGGCTCTCAAAGCGATCTTCGAATCTACGTTGCATCGCCTGATTAGCTTCCTCATTGGCGAATTGCTGAACATCAGCTAGGCGCGAATCCAGGGCCTCAAGGCGTGCTTCGAGCCCATGCATCGCTTTGTCCGTCATCGTTTCTGCACGACTGAGGCGCTCTTGCATCTGTCCAAGAGTGCCGTTGACCTCTTCTAAAGAGCTTTCGACCTGCGAATGGACAGCGTCCATTGCGTCCCCCATAGTGGAGACATGTGCGAGCTTATCAGCAACATCCAATTCAACCGCACTAAAACGCTCTGCCAAATGACGGCTTGCTCCTTCAGCGCGAAGCTCAGCCTCCTGAACGGCCTGCTTGAAAGCATCAGTTGCCTCTTCCAGCTGTGCTTCGATTTTGCCATCTATATTATCCATTCGACCGGACAAATCATCCAAACCGGTTTCAAGACGTAATTTAATGGCGTTCGTTTCTTCGCTGACCAGCTCATTTTCTTCGTAGACGTGTGACGCGAGTTTACCCAAAGCATCTTCAAGCGCTTTCAATGCACGCAGGTTCGAAGCAGATGAATCGTCACCCTCGATTTGGCGGACTTTTAAATTCAGAGCCTCATAAGTTGCCTTGATGTCATCCATCAAGCTTTCGAAGTGTCCTCCCATAGCTTGTTGATTATGCTCTGCATTCTCCAGCCGAGAGAGGAGGCCGACGACTGACTGATCTATACCCGTGATTGCCAGTGTAGAGCGAGCTTCAGCTGATTCGATTCGGCGTGTCAGACGGTCGAGCGCAGTTGTGCTGGGGTCTCTTGGTGCAGCGGTAGGTTCTGGTGCTGCACGTTGGCGTTGTGGATGGGGCGGGGCAGCCTGCTGCATCGTGTTTTGGAAGGCATTGTCGGGCGCTAGTGTGCCGTCTTCAAGGATCAGCTTATTGAGGTAGGCGCCAAGCGTCATGCCCTCCTCGCGGGCGGCTTCACGTGCTGCCTCGCGTGCTCTGCTGTCAATGCCCTTTACGCTCCATGGACCTCTTTGTGTCATGCTGCGCTCCCATATAATCCTTAAGGCTTTTTCTTAAGAAGGTTAATTTTCATCTTCTTATTTGCAGTGTTCTTCTTAAGAGGAGGTTAAAGGTAAATATTGAAGCGCAGTTTGGTAATAATTTATCTATCAGTCTGTTCAGAGCGCAGCGCTTTACGTTGACGTTCGCGTAAAGTTGGTGTAGTCTGGTTATATGCAAAACACATCCTCATCTTCCGTTTCCAAGTCTGTGTCCGCTGCAGAAGCGCGCACATATTCCATATCAGAGCTAGCGCGCGAATTCGGTGTAACTGCCCGCGCTTTGCGGTTCTATGAAGATAAAGACCTTCTGCACCCTGCGCGCGATGGTATGACGCGTGTCTATTCTAATCGTGACAGAGCGCGTTTGAAATTGATTGTGCGAGGCAAACGCGTCGGCTTGCCTTTGGCTGATATTCGCGAAATTCTGGATCTTTACACAATCGGCGGTGATCAGCGGGTTCAACTGCGGGCAACTTTGGATAAATTCCGGAATCAGGTTGTTGAGCTCGAAAGCCAGCGCTCGGATATTGAAACAGCGCTTGAAGAGTTGCGTAAGGGAATTATCTGGGCTGAAGAAAAGCTTAAGACGGCTGGACCGAGCCCTGAAACCAGTGAAAAATTGCGCGCTTACGATGCCGTTGCGCGCGCTCAGCTCGAAGATCAAGACTAGCTAACAGGCTTTTAGAGCCTCAGACCTCAACATTATACGCAAGGGAATTCTATGCCACGTTATGATGCACCCATCCGGGATATGCAGTTTATTTTACACGAGCTACTCTCACTTCAGTCCTATTCCAATCTTGAGGGATTTGCTGAAGCAACACCTGATATGATTGACGCAATTCTGGAGGAAGCTGGCAAGTTTTCAAAAGAAGTGCTCCATCCACTTAACATGGTTGGTGATGAGCAAGGATGTAAGCGCAATGCAGATGCGAGTGTAAAAACACCGGACGGATTTCCCGAAGCCTATAAGCAGCTAGTTGAAAACGGATGGCCGCTTCTGGGGGTTGACCCTGAAATGGGTGGCCAAGGGCTACCATATGTTCTGAATACAGCGTTTAATGAGATGACGTCTTCTGCAAATATGGCTTTCGGCATGTATCCGGGATTGACGCGCGGGGCGTATGAGGCGCTGATGGAAGGTGGTTCGCCTGAGCAAAAAGCTAAATACGGGCCTAAAATGGCCGCTGGGGAGTGGGCTGGTACCATGAACCTGACTGAGCCACATTGTGGCACAGATTTGGGGATGATGAAGACCAAGGCCGCACCCCAGCCTGATGGCTCTTACAAAATTACTGGCCAGAAAATTTGGATTTCTGGTGGTGAGCAGGATTTGACCGAAAACATTATCCACCTTGTGCTTGCCAAGATTGAGGGCGCGCCTGACACAATCAAGGGTGTTTCGCTTTTTGTGGTGCCGAAATTTATCGTCAATGAAGATGGATCACTCGGTGAGCGTAATGCTGCGTCTTGTGGCGGCCTGGAAGAGAAAATGGGCATTCATGGCAATGCAACTTGCGTCATGAATTATGACGGCGCGACCGGTTGGCTTGTTGGCGAAGAGAACAAAGGCATGCGCACCATGTTCGTGATGATGAACGAGGCGCGGCTGGGCGTTGGTCTGCAAGGGCTGGCGCAAGCTGAGATTGCCTATCAGAACGCGGCAGACTTTGCTCGTGACCGTTTGCAAGGGCGATCGCTGACTGGGCCGAAAAATCCTGATGGCCCTGCTGATCCGATCATCGTCCACCCTGACGTGCGGCGTATGCTGATGGATAGCCGAGCCTTTATCGAGGGCGCACGTGCGTTCCTTTACTGGGTTGCTCTTTATGGCGACTTGCAGGAGAAATCTCCTGACGAGGAGGTGCGTCAGAAGGCCAAAGACTATATGGCGTTGATGACACCTGTGCTGAAGGCATTCCTAACCGACAAGGGACTCAAGGCCTGTAATGACGGGCTTCAGCTTCACGGTGGCTCTGGCTTTACCAAGGAATGGGGCATGGAGCAATTCGTGCGCGATGTGCGTATTGCGTTGATCTATGAGGGGACAAATGGCGTTCAGGCGCTTGATCTTGTTGGGCGAAAGCTTGCAGCAAATGGTGGTCGTGCCATGTTCACTTTCTTTGCCGAGTTAGACGATTTCCTCGGGGAGTATGAGGGTAATTCTGATCTCGCGGAATTCATGGCACCTCTGGCTAAAGCCAAGGCTGAAATGCAAGAAGGTACAACCTGGTTGATGCAAAACGGCATGACAGACTTTAACAATGCGGGGGCCGCCTCGAATGATTTCCTGCATCTCTTTGGCTTGACGGCGATTGCTTATATGTGGGCACGCATGGTTGTTGTTGCATCAGAGAAAAAAGCCGAAGGTAGTAGCGACCCTTATTATGATGATAAGCTGGTTGTGGCCCGCTATTACATGGAGCGTGTCCTGCCGGATACGACAGGTCATCTTGCCAAGCTGAAAACAGGCGCTGGCAACATGATGGCGCTCGCTGCGGATCGGTTCTAAAGTCTCTTAAATCCCTCACATATACATAAGAAAGACTATGAATATGCTGCAAAGTCCGCTTGATGTGCCACATGCCAAATGGCGCGATGATGATGAGATGAACATCTTCTCTGACGCGGTTGGCCAATTTTTTGAGCGCGAATGTCAGCCTCACGTTCAGGACTGGCGCAAGGCAGGTTTTGTGCCACGCGAAATCTGGACCAAAGCTGGGCAGGCTGGACTTTTGTGTGCATCTATGCCGGAAGAGTATGGCGGCGCAGGCGGTGATTTTCGCCATGAAGCGCTTATCATTGAGCAGCAGCAATGGAAAGGCATCGATGGCTTTGGCATTACGCTGCACAATGCCATCGTCGCCCCCTACATCTTGCATTATGGCTCAGAAGAGCAAAAGCAGCGCTGGTTGCCAAAGCTTGCCAAAGGCGAGCTTGTCTGTGCGATTGCGATGACGGAACCGGGCACGGGCTCGGACCTTCAAAACATCAAGACGACCGCCAAAAAAGACGGCAATGGCTACATTATCAATGGCTCCAAGACCTTTATCACCAACGGCCAAACGGCTGATTTAATCCTCGTCTGCGCCAAGACTGATCCGGACAAGGGTGCCAAGGGCATTTCGATCATGGTGGTCGAGACCGAGGAGGTCGAAGGCTTTGAGCGCGGTAAGAACCTTGAAAAAGTTGGTCAGCATGCGGCCGATACGTCCGAGCTTTTTTTTAATGATGTAAAAGTGCCCGCTCACGCATTGCTCGGCCCTGAAGAGGGACAAGGTTTTATACAGTTGATGCAGCAGCTTCCACAGGAGCGGCATATTATCGGCCTGCAAGGGATTGGTATGATCGAGCGAGCAATCGCCGAAACGGTGGCTTATGTCAAACAGCGCAAGGCGTTTGGCGGCACGATTATGGATTTCCAGAATACACAGTTCAAACTCGCCGAAGCCAAAACTGAAGCGACTGTGGCCAAGGTCTTCATGGATCACTGCACAGAGCGCTTGCTTAAGGGGGAGCTGGATGCAGCTACAGCCAGCATGTCGAAATATTGGGTCTCGGACTTGCAGTGCAAGATCATCGACGAATGCCTGCAGCTTTTTGGCGGTTGGGGCTACATGGACGAGTATCCCATTGGGCAAATGTATGCCGATGCCCGCGTCCAGCGAATCTATGGCGGCGCGAACGAAGTTATGAAAATGCTGATCGCGAGGACGCTTTAGTTTGCCTGACGCGCATCGCATAACAGACGTTTTTCCAGAGCCGAGTCCCAGTTCTTCGACGCTGGGGTTCGAGATCTTGGCGCTTGATATGAAGGCGTGGACGACACGGGTGCGCTTTATCGGGCGGGAGGAATTTCGCAATCCGGCGGGCTATGTGCAAGGCGGGTTTCTCGCGGCAATGTTAGATGACACCATTGGTTTTCTGGCAGGCATGAAGGTTGCCCCGCGCGCGCTACCATCGACAGTTGATCTGCACACGACGTTTTTACGTCCCGTGCGCGTCGGTGTGATTGAAGTCGCGGCAAAGCTCTCCAATATCGGACGGGTAATGATTTTTACCCAAGCCACGCTTTATGATGCGCGCGGTAAGGAAGCAGCAAGAGCAACGGCTAGCCTGACGATTAATCCGGTTCAAAGGAGAAACGCGTGAGCGACTTAGGAAAATCCAGGTTATTTATGATGCTTGGTGTCGTTTGCTGCGGTGTACTTGTTTTCGACATGCTTCGGCGAGCTGATACCAGTCTTATCTCTTTATTCGGCAGCCTGCTGGGGATTGGTTTTTCTTCTATTGGCACTTACTTTACATTTTGACACATCAAACGCAATTCCTCGGAAGGACACTCCAATGACTGAAGCATATATTTACGATGCGGTTCGCACGCCGCGCGGCAAAGGCAAAAAATCCGGCAGCCTGCATGAGATTACAGCGCTGGAACTGGCGACACAGCCGCTGCGCGCCATCCGTGACCGGAACGAGCTTGATACATCCGATGTGGATGATGTCGTGCTGGGCTGTGTTTCTCCGGTGGGCGAGCAGGGGGCAGACATCGCCCGTGTTGCTGTGCTGAATGCAGAATATGCGCAAACGACTGCTGGCGTACAAATTGACCGCTTTTGTGCCTCGGGGCTCGAAGCCTGTAATATGGCTGCATCCAAAGTGATGACAGGCGAAGCGGATATGGCAATCGGCGGCG
>CAYUFN010000120.1:0-8995 GCA_964443965.1 uncultured Hyphomonas sp.
GATGAAGGCTTTGAGCAACCTGATATGAAACCTGGCGCGTTCACGCGTACACTTATGGACGCCTATTCAAGCCCATTGACCAGCGTTGCCGTTTTGACGAAAACATTTAATGATCTCGGCCTTAAAGGTGAGCATGAGCTATCAGAGGCAGAATGCTTTGGTTACGTCGCACCTATGCGAGAGGGGGCGGACCCGGCACTTTATCAGTTTTTCACCAGCATTAACGCTAAGCTGTTTACAGCTTTGGATGAGAACAAAACCCGCTTCGCTGACTATAAGGGCGACACACTTGTCATGTGGGGCGCAAAAGATGAAACTTTGACAGTGCGTCAAATTCCAATCTTGAAGGACATGCTAAGTATCCCTGATGAGAACATCCACATTTACAGTGACAATGCGCATTTCCTGGCTGAAGAAATTCCTGATGAAATCATCAAGAAGGTGTCTGCATTTTTAACGCCCTAACTGGCGTTTGCTATGCGATCAATAAAAGCCGGTGGCGGTGTTGTTTCTTCCATAAGGGATGCCTTGATTGGACGGGGAGCACCGAAAACATTCCCCTGACCAAAAGGAATAGCATAGGCTAGTATTTCAACAACACTAGCCTCATCTTCCATCTTCTCAGCAATCAATGTGACACCGTATCGCGAGAAAACCGTTGCGACATCTTCAGCTTCCAAACGCCGCTGAATAGAGCTGATAGGCCGTGCGCCTGCAGGATCAAGCAGCTCATTAAGGAGAGTATTACCGTTCATTTTCACAAAACGCACACCGGCATCCTGTAAACGGGGTAAGTCAATCGCCAGCCCTGGCGCATGATCAATGGAAAAACGAAAGCCCAGCGCTACCAGTTGGTCCATATTTTGACGCATCTTGCGTGAGCGTGTTTCGAAACGATCAGCGCGTAATTCAAAGATCATAGCACCAGCCAAGTCCCTGTTCTCTTCCATGTAACGCAAGAAATTTGGGAAGAATTCCTCATCCTCAAGTACCGAGGCTGAAATATTACAGAATACTCCAACCCGGCGATCACGCTCTGCCAATTTACGAACGATTTGTACACAGCGAAATAGGGTCATGTTATCAATCAACCCCATCAAATTAGATCGGCGCGCCGCATCTAAAAACTCGGCCGGCATGATTAAGGAACCATCCGCATCTCGAAGCCTTGAAAAACCTTCATAAAAAGCGACGCGGCGCTGGGGTAAAGATACAATAGGCTGTAAGTGAAGGTCTACGCGGCCGTCTTTAAGAGCTGATTTTACAGCCCGCAATACAGCATCTTCCTGAACAGCTGGCGCATGTCTGTCTGTCTCGGTTTGCTGTAACCGTCCTTCAAAACTCTGGCTTAAGCGCTCAATCAGCCCTTCCAGTTGGCGCATTTCGGCAACGAGGGCATCGCGCCGCTCGCTTAATTCATGCTTTACAGTTGTTTCAATCGCATCTGTTCTTGCCTCAACCACCTTCATCCGCTGATCGACATCCGTTGTTTGCTTTTCAACTTTTGCGATCTTGCTCTCAACAGCATCAATCTTAGCTTTTGAACGCGTTGCCAGAAGATGCAATTGTCCAAGAAAAAGAGTAATAATTGCGCCTCCACCAACAGATAAAGGGAGCGTTTGACCTGCATAGGCTTGCAACCCCCATCCAGCCGCCGCGCCAATCAAGATATATATCAGGAACAAAAATGTCGTCATTTCAGGCCGCCCAAAGCAGAATCGATAGATTAGAGTTAACAGATAATGGCGAAATGTTAACGAAATCCTTGAATTTTGAACAAACTTGCACAGGCAAAACCAGATGCAAACTGATCGTTGCAGGAAAGTCACGCTTAAAACTGGATTTAGGAAAACAGCAAAAGCGGCTTTGACACCGCATTATGATTAATCTTTAAGTTGTCGTATCAATTCTCAAGTTCGTGCCGCAGGCACGCGGGTGAGGGGCAAGGGAGTTTTGTCGGAGGGACAAAACTCCCTTTTTTGTTCTTCGTCTAAGAGTTTAAGGTTAAACTCCCCAGAAATGTCCCTATCCATGCCAACTACTCCGTCAAGTAGGTCGGTCCATTCAAAGGCCAAGAGCCGATTACAGGCGCAGCATAGTCAACCTGATGACAACCGATATACAAATCTGCTGATGGCCAGCTTGCTATATCCGGTTTTTCTGCGCCACAGTCTGCATATAAAACTTTTTGTCCTTTATAATTGATAAGCAAAGCGATTTTAGCCCCACCGCCTTGCACGGCGGCAATCGTAAGGTCACCTGTGTCAAAAACAATATCCCCCGGCCCAATTAGCTTTGAAACTATAGCTTCCTGATTAAAGCCCCCTTCGCGATTACCCTCAACATAGGCAAGTGCATCAGAGGTGACATATGCCTCGTTCAGGGCATCTACCAGCTGCGTGATACCATCTGGACCTGCTACCGTTAAAGGTTGCCGCCTGTTCGCTGCCCACGCTCTGTTACGCACCTCATCGAGTCCTTCGATCTGATCTGCCCGAAGAGATAACAAGATAACCGCATCAGGTGGTGTCTCATCATCGGGAATTTTACCTTCACCAATACCCGCTGGTGCGCCAACTAGGACCCGCTTCCCACCTGCAGCAATGATAGTGCAGCTTGGCATCGGTATTGCCAGCGCGCAAGGTACGATGACAAAGTCGGTCGGCGCGATAACTGGCCTGTCATTTATTTGCTCCCCAGCCGTTTTACCAACAGGCTTTTCAATCATCTGACCTGAACATGCGACGAGCATCAAAGCACAGCCCCAGTTTAAGAAGCAGAGTTTCATCAGCCCCCTCAAACACTTCCCTCCCCGATTATAGTCTCGCCTTTTTCAGCCACGATTTCATTTTCAATATGGCCAATCCCATCAATTTCAACGCGCACTTTATCTCCTGGTTTGACAAACCTTGGCGGATCATACGCTGCGCCCACACCCTCAGGTGTACCAGTAAAAAGAACGTCGCCCGGTTCAAGAGTAAACGCCTTGGTTAAATGTTCGATCTGGGCTGCAACATTAAAAATCATATCACCCACGCGCCCGTTCTGGCGCGGTTGGCCATTAACAAAGCTTCTTACGCCAAGCGCTTCAATCGGTCCTAATTCGTCTGCGGTTATTATCCATGGACCAAAGGGAGCATGCGTATCAAACCCCTTCCCCATATTCATGGTTGGTGTCGCACGCTGCCAGTCACGAACAGAATAGTCGCACCCACAACAGAAACCAGCGACAATTTCCATTGCTCGACTAGCGGGTACATGACGCCCACGTTTGCCAATTACGACGACAAGCTCGGCCTCATAATCCAGCATATTGGAAACTTTTGGCATGTCGACTGACGCAAAAGGGCCGTTTGCAGCAGTTGCCTGTTTGACAAACCAGGTTTGTGTTTTAGGTGGCTCGCGGCCAGTCTCATGCGCATGAGCTTTATAGTTGAGCCCAATGCCAAGAATTTTTCCTGGTCGAATAATCGGCTGCAACAGATCAACTTCATTCACCGGATAAAGCTGCGCCTTCTCCAAAGCAGCCATAGCCCGCTCTGACGTCGCCAACCAGTCCTGCAAAGGTTCATGCCCCAAAGCGCGCACAAACGCCCCCTCATGAACACCGCTAAGCACCTCTCCTTTATGCAGAAAACTAATCCACTTCATAAAGTTTCTCCGAACAAACGTGACGAAAGTGTCACAAGTTTCATCATTCTTCTACGTCCTGTATTTGAGATATTGTGAGGGCTGACAAGTCCTGACTAGATGGTTCGGGGCGGAGGGAAATTCGAGTAAGGTAAATTATAAGATGAGTCTTGGAATTTCTGCCAGAGAAGTAACTGTCGGTCAGTTGTTTGCCCCTGGCGAAGAGATGATTATGCCCCCCTACCAGCGCAGCTATTCCTGGGGAGAGAAAGAAGCCGGCGATCTGTTGGGAGATCTGCGTGAAGCATCTCTTTCCGGCGACAGCCATTTCCTTGGTGCCATTGTTGTGGTTCAGCCTGAAGGGAACGCAGCTTGTGAGATCGTCGATGGCCAGCAACGCCTGACAACACTTACGATCATGCTGGCAGTTCTACGTGATTTAGAAGAAGACGATGCCCAAAAACAGCGCATCCACGCGCTCATAGGAGATGCGATACGCCCAATGCTTGGTGAAGAGGCCAAATGGCGCCTTCGTCTCAATCATATAGATGGTCCCTTCTTTCGCGCTGTCATTCAGCAACCTGGCGCAACCCTGCAGACACTTGATGAGCCCGGAGAGAGCGAAAGCCAGCAGAAAATGACGCGCACCGCTGGCCTCTATGTCAAAACACTCAAGGACCTGCCAGCCAATGAACGGCGGGAGCTCTTTGAAACGATTTCCAATCAATGCGGCCTCGTCCGTGCGCGCGTTGCCGACCGCGATGGTGGCTACAAAGTCTTCCGTGTTTTGAACACACGCGGAAAAGAACCTAATGCCCATGACATTATCAAGACTGACCTCTTTGAACGTGCAGGCTTCAATGTCGATGAAGCAGATGCCCAGTCGCGTACATGGGCCGAACATGAAGCCCTGCTGGGTGGAGCCTCTTTTGACGATCTGCTTCGGCAAATCCGGTTCATTCATGACCGCTCCAGTAAAGGAGACTTGGTGAGCGGCTATCGCAAATCTACGCTGGGCCGTATGTCACCACGTACATTCCTGAATGATGTTCTGCCCAAATATGTGCGTGCTTATAGTGAAATCAATAAGGGCCATATCGCGTTTAATGGTGCATCTGATGAGGTAAACAAATCGCTGCAGCATTTGCGTACGCTGGACCACTATCTTTGGCGTGCACCTGCACTGAAGTTTCTGGTCGAGTATCGTGACTCACCGGATATGGCACCAGATTTCTTCAGGCACCTTGAACGCTTGGGCTTTCTTATGCAACTCGTGGTGCATAACCGCGAGCAACGCAACAAGCGTTATCGGAAAGTCATAGAAGCCATCGACTCCAGAAAGCCTATCAATTACGGTAGTCGCCTCGGCCCTTTTCCAATCTCCAAGGATGAAGCCAGAAAGGTTCGCGAGCGGTTACTCGGCCGATTTGCAACATTTGGGCAACGCCGCGCTCTGGCTTTGCGCTTGAACGCGGCCCTTCCAGAAGGTGAAGTCATATCGCCTGATGAGGACGCTACGGTTGAGCATGTTCTGCCCCGCAATCCGCAAAAGGATAGCCACTGGTTGACTGTCTGGCCTAATCATTCCGACCGACGTGAACTTTGCGACACAATTGGCAACTTCGTTCTTTTACCCCATAGCGTCAATCAAGCCGCAGACCGCATGACCTATCATGAAAAACACAGGGTCTATTTTAATGGTTCAGGCGGCGATAAATACGCGATCACACGCCAAATTGAAGACGAACAGTTGTGGACACCTGATACTGTGCGACGGCGAACAGCCCGGCTGGCTGAACTCCTCTGCAAAGCCTGGGGTATCACAACCTGACAGGAAGAAACCAGTGCCTCCCCTAACGAAACCCCTAGCGCTTTAGCCGTTGGACGCTACACTCATACGCAACAAAACAACATATAAGGATAATCCTATGAGCCTCTTCGACCTTTCCGGAAAAACCGCCATCATCACCGGATCTTCTCGTGGGATCGGCAAAGCGATTGCCGAACAAATGGCCGCGCAGGGAGCAAATGTTGTCATCTCCTCAAGAAAGCCCGGCCCGTGCCAGGAGGTTGCCAGCGCCATTAATGAGGCTGAAGGCCGCGAGTGCGCTATCGCAGTGCCTGCCAATATTTCCTCAAAGGAAGACTTGCAGCGCCTTGTCGATGAAACAAATACCAAATTTGGCCAAATTGATATTGTCGTTTGCAACGCCGCATCAAACCCTTATTTCGGACCAATGAGCGGTATCGAAGATGAGCAGTTCTCCAAAATTTTACAGAATAATATTATTTCCAATCATTGGCTGATCAGCATGTGCGCGCCACAAATGCGCGACCGCAAGGATGGCTCAATCATTATCGTTTCGTCTATTGGCGGCTTACGCGGAACACCTGTTATCGGCGCTTACAATATCTCCAAAGCAGCTGACTTCCAGCTTGCCCGCAATCTCGCCGTTGAATTTGGCTCAGACAATGTGCGCGTCAACTGCATCGCGCCAGGCTTGATCCGCACAGATTTTGCCCGCGCGCTTTGGGAAAATCCTGATATTCTGAAAACAGCCTTACGCGGCACACCGCTCGACCGAATTGGCGAACCTGTCGAACTTGCCGGGGCAGCTTGCTATCTTGCTTCAAAGGCTGGTTCATACATGACTGGCCAAATGATGGTTGTTGACGGCGGCGCAACAGTGACCTGAATATGAGCACGCCTGTTGGCAGCTATGCTGTGATCTTTGCCTCAGAACAAGCCGACCTGGATACGGGCGGTAGAGCGGCCTATACAGAAACGGTGCCACGTATACTGGAATTGGTGCCCCCATGCCCGGCTATCTGGGTGTTGATAGTGTGCACCAGAAGAATGGCGCAGGCATCACCGTATCTTATTGGGACAGCGAAGCTGCGATCAAAGCCCGGCGCGACGAGGTTGAACATTCACAGGCCCGCAGACGCGGTAAAGCGCACTGGTATAAAGCCTATGACTTGAAAGTTGCCCGCATCGAACGGTCCTGTAGCTGGCAATCTGACCCCTAAGACATCAATCAATGGAGATATTTATGAAATTCCACATCCTCCTTTCACTCTTCGCAGCAAGCCTTCTTGCGACATCTGTAAACGCCCAAGAAACCGCTACGGTCGAAGCTCCTGAAACCAATGCGCCCCGCATTATCCCAGAAGGCTGGGAGAATGTTTATAACGGATTTCATTATGCCCCGGCTGTGCGTGCAGGGGACACAATTTATTTATCCGGCATTGTTGCAGGCCTTGCTGGTGATGAGAATGAGACCAATCCGGCTGATTTGGAAGCGGCCTTTGATCGCTGTTTCGAACAGCTGAAGGTTGTGTTGAACGAAGCGGGGGCAGACTTCTCACAAGTTGTGGAAATGACCACGTTCCACACTGAGTTGATCCATCAAATTGATCCGTTCACCGCGTCAAAAGACAAGTTTCTCAAAGCGCCCTACCCAGCCTGGACTGCGATTGATGTGGACCGACTATATCCAGAGCGCGGCCTCGTGGAAATCAAGTTGATCGCTTATGTCGGTAACTAGCCCCTCATTTAAAATCACTGGTAAGTTTTCACCTTATTTCCATCAGTTTCTTGACAGGCTGGTCGAACCAGGTGTGCCAAACTTGCCCAAGGGCATCCGGTCACTGGGTATTCGTCCTGACCTCTGGCTCAAAGAGATTGGCAATGGGCATGTTACCTATGTCTGGCCAAATGAAGGCGAACGTGACATTGCCGAGGGCCGTGCCTTTGGTGGATGGGTCGCAGGATTTTCAGATCATATCGTTTCCATCTGTATGTTTTCAAACCTTATGCCCGGTGAGCACTTTGTTACGCAAGACCTGCAAATCAAACTCTTTCGACCTGTCGCCCATGGTCTGGTAACAATCAGGGCTGAGGTGAAAAATCGCTCACGCACAACCGGTTATGTTGAAGCCGAATGGCGCAATGCAGACGGTAAGCTTGCCGCAAAAGTGTTGGCCTGGAAAGCGATCCGCGCCGAATCCGAACTGAACAGGACGCCCCCGAAATAAACCTCTCAATTATTGCCTACACCGCGGGTAAAGGTTTCCATATTACCAAGGTCAACTTCATCCCAGCTCCAGACACCCAGATCATTAGCGCTGAACACCGACACTAAAACGATTAGCCCGACAAGGCTGAAGAAAACGCCCACTAGCAGGCCGAATGTGCGAAACAGATTCAGAAACCAGTTCGTGCTATAGGCTTTTCGCATCAACAAGAATGGATAGACAAAAGTTGACACACCAAATGTTCCCCAAACGATACCGGGATGGACCATGGGTAAAAGCAAACCGACAGCAGCAAACAGGTAAAAAAAGCTCTGCATATGCAATGCGACGATCACATGATCGAAGATGTAAATCCGGCGAATCCAGAAGTGTAAAACCAGCAAACTCAGCACGACGCTGGGCAATAAAAGAAAACTCAGACGCGGCATCCATTTTTGCACGACTCTCAAAATCTCAGCCGGGCTAACTGTTTGCCCATTGAGCGCCTCGATCCTGTCGAGCAGTCGCGTTCGGTCAATCTCTTCTTCAAGTTCTCCTTCTTCAATCATTTTTGTGATGAAGGCTTCTGCTGCCGCGCGGTTGAAACTACCATCGTCCGGAAAAATGTCGGAGAATTCCTCAAACTCCGACAGTGGCTTACCATCAATCTCCAGCGCCGCATTCGCCAGTCCCTGATTCAGCGTGACCACTTCACCATCGGCAATCCAGCTTTGCTTCTCAGTAATCGCAAACGCGACCAGAAAGAAGATAACCGACGATATGAGAAATAAACGGAAAGGCGGCACATAACGCATGCGCTTCCCGTCAATATAAGAGCGCGTAATGTGGCCCGGGCGAAGCATCAGCGCCGGAAGGGTGCGCCAGAGCCGCCCATCAAAACTAAATACATCGCCCAGAATATCGCGAAATAAGCCAATAAACGGCCGCTTTAAATCTTTCGCGCTTTGTCCGCAATTGGAACAAAACTGGCCACCAATTTCAGTCCCGCAATTCGGACAAGGGCCATTGAGATAGCCATCCCCGGTTGTATCTTTGGCAACGGCGCCAATGGCTGCCACCCCTAAAACCTCTAATTCTTCACTCATCCGGTGATCCCCTCACCAATACACGCTTAGTCTGTTTCCAATTTGCGCACATATTGGGCGGGAAATGCAAGGGAACGCGTCAAGATTTGTTATCTTGCCTTGATTGATAAACATGTTTTGCTTGCATGTTTTACCTCATGCTGCGCAGCAGCTCCGGCGGGGCGGGCTTCGCCCGACGCACGCTTATGCTTGCGAGCTTTGCTCGGTGGCTTGCGCCTACACTGATTACCGGACAAGGCGTT
>CAYUFN010000121.1:0-8965 GCA_964443965.1 uncultured Hyphomonas sp.
GAACCTGCAAAGACTGCCCCGCTTGCTGTGCCCAGCCTTGTTCTGGTGCCCCTGCTTGGCTTTGATGCAAAAGGGCATCGACTTGGCTATGGCAAAGGTCATTATGACCGGGCGCTGGCCAAATTACGGGTCAAAGGCCGTACCTTCGCCTGTGCCATCGCTTATAAGGCACAGATGCTGGATGACCTCCCCGTAGAACCACACGATGAACAGTTAGACTGGGCCGTTACAGAGCAAGGCTCTGTGCCTCTTTTCATGATGCGTGCAATGGCAGATACGCAAGCACAAAAAGCCGCAGAAGATAACGATGCTTAGACGCCCTATCGCTTAGGCAGCAGTCTTGCGCTTTGTGCTGGCTTTACGCTTTCGGGTGGTTTTAGCCACCGTCTTTTTACCAGGGGCATTGGTTTTGATGAACTCGGTCACGCGCGGCACAATCTCATTGCGAAACCGTGATCCGTTAAATACGCCATAATGGCCCACACCCGGTTGAATGTAATCAAACCGGCGGTTTGCGGGAATATTACTGCACAGCGTGTGTGCCGCCTGCGTTTGGCCAATCCCTGAAATATCATCCTTCTCACCCTCGACTGTCATCAGCGCAACTGTCTTGATCGCCTCAGGCCGAACCTTACGCTCACGGTGATAGAAAATGCCGCGCGCCAGATGATGCTCTTGAAAGATTCGCTTGATCGTCTGCAGGTAAAACGCCTCACTCAAGTCAAGCACAGACAGATATTCATCATAGAAAAAACGGTGCTTATCCGCATTGTCCCCGTCTCCCTCAACCAGATGATTAAAAAAGTTCCAGTGCGCATTCACATGATTGTCCCAGTTCATATTCATGAAAGACGAGAGCTGAACAAAACCCGGATAGACGCGCCGCATCATGCCCGGATAAGGCGCAGGCACGGTGTGGATCATTCGTTCCTCAAACCAGCTAAACCGACGTTCCTCGGCCAACTTGTTGGGCACTGTAGGCGATTGGCGCGCATCAATGGGTGAGCCCATAAAGGTCATGGTCGCGGGCAGCGCAGGATCTTTGTCCTCTGCCATCAGGGCAATCGCAGCCAGCACAGGTGGTCCCGGCTGACACACGGCCAGCACATTCGCACCGCCCCCCAAATGGGTCAGCATGGCGCGGATATAATCGATATAATCGTCAAGATCGAATCCGCCCTGCCACAGCGCCACCATACGCGCGTCCTGCCATTCGGTAATATAAACCTCATGCGTCGGCAGAAAGGCCTCAACCGTGCCACGCAACAAAGTTGCATAGTGGCCCGATAGCGGTGCGACAATCAAAAGCTTTGGCTGTGTCCGTGATTTAGCGGGCAAGGCTGCTTTAAAAGCACTCTCTTCACGTTTGAAATGTGTCAACTGGCACCAGGTATCGGCCCATTCGCGTGTTGGCGTGATGGCAACGTCCACGCCATTGATGCGCGTGGCCTCAATCAGCCAGTCCGGTTTACCATAATAACGTGTGGTTGATTCAAACACATCCGCCGCCGCCGCCATTGACTTGCCAAGCCCGGTACCGGCCAGCGGATGGAGCGGTGAACGCAACGCCAGACGCGACGCCTTCGCCGCCAGACGCAACGGCGCCATCGCCGCCCGATTCATTTCCACTAAGGTATAGAGCACAGATATTCCTTATATTGCTGCATTGCAACATAAGAGAAGGATGCAGCTTTGGGAAGGGCGCTTATGCAAACAAGCTTGTGATAGACGTATGAAGATTTTCACCGCTTTAATTAACTTTTGCACAAAATTTTGTCCGGGCACGCCAGATTCTCCCACGATTTTACTATTTTTGGCGGCATATAATCCCGCCTTCCTTCACGACGGCAAGCGGCGGCGGTCTTTAAGATCCAGTGGCAAATCATCAGCGCCGTAGAGCGAATTTCAACCAGAAATCATATCCACAGGGTATCAGCCATCAGAAATTTTAAGGAAATTGGAACCATTTTCTCTGTTCACGCATATGTCTCTCATACGCCCGCAGCCAGAAAGGCATTTTTCTTTTAGACTTTTAAAGCCCACACACATGTTTCGAAAAAAGAACCAAGTTGACAAAGAGCGCATTAACCAAGCTCTGCGGGTTGTAAAGGTTTCACACCCCATTCAGCCAAAGGACATGCGCACGTGCCCGCGCATTGATAGCTGGCTTCAATGCGTCATCAGCAGTGACGAGAGATTCCGCATTTCTGCAATCATGATCGACCATGCCGAAGGCGGTGCGCGCATCAGGTTTCGCAGCCACGAATCATTACCAAACAAAGTGACCTTGATTGTACCCGCGCTCGGCATCAACCGTACGTGTAATGTTGCCTGGCGGGAACGAGGAGATGCAGGCCTACAGTTCACCTAGCACCTCTAGGCACCACACCGCATTACAAGCAACGCTCGCCGTAAATATGCTCTTTATACTGCACATAATACCCCAAATCACAAATAGAAGCTCGCACTTTTATTTACACGCGTGCCTCAGCAATCCGGCCCCTGTCGCGCACTAAATATGCCTCCCCTACTCAAAGAAATAAATTTATTTGAAAATTATGGGAACGATTTCCGGACTTGTGCATATTCTATTTGTAGCGATCAAGAAAACTGATCATTATACAGACTGCCCTCTCTGGATCAGCTTGATCGCTACCTCAGTCTTCCAACAGCTCCATATTGATTGACTCAAAGACCCGTGCAAATGCCGTGCTAGCGCAAAACATTGCAAACAAGCACGCAATCCGAGTGCGCAGTCCAAAACGCCAAGCCTTCCAATAATATTTTGTTCAGTAAATTCTCCCCTGATAACGGGTCTGAAACTGTTGTGATCTATTGTGCCTCTACAGAACAATGTTCGAAGAGGAGAAACGCCAATGATCACTTACCCCATTCCACAGTTTGAGCAACAAAGAAGTGAAGTGCTGCAGCGTTTTAACATCCTGTCTGACACAAGCACGGCTGACACCAGCCAAATTGCGGAAATGGCTCAGCTGGCCTTCAATGTACCTATGGTGCTCATCAGCCTGAACCAGCGCTATCGCAAATGGTTCCATGCGCGTGCTGGCATAGCACCTGAAAGCATGCGCGCTGTTGAAGATTTTTGCTCGCTTGCACAACTCTCCGAAACCGCCTTCGTCGTCGGCAATGTAGTAGATGAACCCTACTTCGCCAACGAAGCCGCTGTCACAGAAGAGCCCAAAATACGGTCTTTCGCTGGCACGCCGCTTCGCAACCCGCATGGACAGCGCTTTGGTACGCTATGCCTTCTGGACACAAAGCCCCGCATTTTTTCAGAGCGCGAGATTGATCTCCTCTCCAGCATGGCGTCAATCGTGAGCAATGATATTTGCCTGCGCAGCGCTGCACGATACGCCGTACGAGACCTGATTGAGGCCGAACAGGACAAGTGTCACCTCTACGATCTGGCAATGACGGATGAGCTGACCAGCGCATTAAATCGCAGGTCTTTTTTCTATCTTTCCGAACGCGAAATGCGGCGGCGCGCCCGTCACAAAACAGCGATGTCTGTCATCATGCTGGATATCGATCACTTTAAACAGGTTAATGACATTTATGGCCATGCAATTGGTGATGAGGTGATCAAGCGGCTCTCAAATGCTATCTCTGAATCGGCACGAGAAGAAGATATATTTGGGCGTCTGGGTGGGGAGGAGTTTGCGCTGGTCCTGCCAGATACGGGCTTGAAAGGCGCGGCCGTGTTAGCTGAGCGGCTTAGAAAAGCTGCCGCTACTTTGACGTTCCAAGCAGGCCCCAAGGCGTTTCAGATCACAATCAGCCTTGGTGTCGACGAGCCAAGCCTCAATGATGCGAGCATTAATGAGGCCCTTGATCGTGCTGATCAAGCGCTCTATCGCGCCAAGCAAAACGGGCGTAACCGTGTCGAGCTTCCTATCCAGCCGCAGGCACACATGCGCCACCACCACCATTGATTTGCCAAGCCCGGTGCCCGCCAGCGGATGAAGTGGAGAATGTCCCCTTGGGAAGGGATGGGGTGTTTTTGGGGGTTTAACCGTCGCTTTGGGATATACTTTTCAAAGTTCTCACAAGTTTATCGGCACTACTTAACTGGTCCATATTCGGGAACTTATCATCGTGATTTTTATCAGGAGATGCAGAAGCATTCAAAGATACTGCCATTATGGCCGCTTCAAGAAGTTGCGCTGATAAGGTGTCAGTGTTTTCTTGCCCTAAGGCCTCTATTTGCTGCCTAAAACCGAAGTATGCACGTGCGATCGTTTCTTTGTGGGCATACTCTTCTTCAAGCCTGCGATTTTCGTTTCTTCTTTTAGCGGCAAAGTAAGCGAGCCATACGAAAGGCAGCACTATAAAGATCCTTGTGACCGAAGAAGCAAACATTTCACTTAAGGTACCTGGAACCCTTAAGCTCGGCCACCACCCATTACTAAACTCAACAAATGTAAGCCCAGTGAAGATGAACAACGCACCAATGGCAAAATAGAATATTCCGCTAAATGTTTTTATGGGCCCTTTATACTTCTCCCTCTGCGTTTCGAAAGCTGTACCAAGCCCTGCACTGGTTGCTCCGGGTAACAAATCCTCAATCTGCTTAAATAACTCGGTATGTTTCGTTGTCTGCTCTTCATGATACTCACGCAAACTTTTCGTAAAGCTCTCATACTCAGCTTTCAAGCCGCCCTGAACTTTACCCTCTTCATTCGGGGCACCCATTACCTCCTTGTGCGTATCTTTAAGGTCTTTGAGCTGGCCGAGCATATCCGCCAGCTCTTTAGTAGCTTTTTCTGCATCACTTAAAATTTGTGTCTTGGCAGCTCGCACTTTACTCGCAACCGAACCGGCAAGCTCTTCATCATTCCCAAAAAGCTCTACTTTATAATTCGTGATTCTCTCGTGTGCAGACGTTATCTCTTCAAGAAACTTATCTGTTTTATTTTTCACACTAGCCGTATCAGGCTCCTCAGATAAAAGCTGGGTTTCAAAGTTCTTCAAACGCTCTTGAAGATCCTTAGTTTTATTCAGAAGTTCCGATATGGTCTGCTCCGCTAACTTCCCTCTATCCAGCACTTTTACCGTATCAGCTTCCAAAGCCCGGGTATGGTTGCCTATGGCCTTGGCTTGAGCAGATAAAGCATGACCAAGGGCTTTTGCGCCATTAGCACCTGCTAGTACGTAGGGCGCAAGACTCTGTATTAATGTATCTATTTCACTGTTTGCTGTATCTACATTTGCCTCATTCATAGCTATATCATCTTGCCCGATACAGCTTAAGATTTTGGCACTTGGCTCTACGAAACTATTCCAGACAGATACTGGGATAAGGTCTTTATCAGACAAATTTTTCAATTCATCGACATAGGAAATAGCTTTTTGAAGGCGGAACAGATTCTGTCTTTGATCGGAAGTTGCTTCTGACGGAGTTTCTAAACACGTACTTGCCTCAACCACTTCATTCCAGCTTTCATGAAATTCATGTGTTTGGTAGATCGTGTTTCTTGTTTGCACTTTGCAGCCCTCAATATCGCCCGAACTATTAAATAATGCAGAACAAAACGAATACAAGGCGTCGAGGAAAGTTTGTTCCCCCCTACCCCAAATGCTGCGTCAGGCACTCACCGATGATTTCGGCTGTGGCGTCATGCGTAAAGAAGGTTTTCAGCGTCCAGTCTTCGTCCATTAAATAAACGATGGAGGTGTGGTCCATTGTGTATTCGGCGAGGCTCTCAGGGGCGTTGACCTTTACAAATGGTGCGACAAAGGCATCAGCTGCCGCGTTCACCGCGTCAAGACTGCCTGTCAGGCCAACCATATCATCCGGGAACGCATTGGTTGAAATATAGTCAGCCATAGCCTCTGGCGTGTCACGCTCAGGATCAATCGATATTAAAATCGTGCGCGGCGCGGCCACCCCGTCTGGCAGGCGGCGCAGCGCGCGCTCAATCGTCACCAGCGAGGCCGGGCAAATATCCGGGCAATAGGTAAACCCGAAATACACAAGGCTCGGCGCGCCCTTAAAATCGGCCTCGGTCACGGCTTTGCCTGTATGATCAATTAGGGAAATTGGCCCACCAATATGATCATAAGCCCGCGTCAGACAGCCCGCCTGCGTGCCCCCGGCAACAGGCTCGGCCTCGGGCGATCCGGCCTGATCGCCACAAGCGGCCAGCGCAAACAGTGCCGTGAAAATCATGCTGCGTAATGTCATAAAATCATATGCCGTGCTGATCCCTCTTGGCGCAAGGGGCGGATGGCCGCATGTTAGGGATATGGAACGCGACGACATCACCTCCGCCACACGCCTTGATGAGGCCCTGTTTGCTCTACCAGAGGAAGGCCTTGGCAATGCTGGCTCGGCACTTGGGCGCACGCGCCTGCGCACGTTTATTACCCTACGCTGGTTTGCTGTTACCGGACAAACCTTCGCCATCTTGCTGGTCGCGTTCGGCTTTGGCTTCAGCTTGAATCTCACTGTCTGTCTGGCGATTATCGCTGCGTCTGCCTGGTTGAATGTCGCGCTCAGCTTTCTCTTCCCAACCCAGCGCCTGGCAAAGGAGGGTGAGGCGTTTGCGCAGCTCGCCTTTGATACAGTCCAGCTGGCGGCCTTGCTGGCGGCCACAGGCGGGCTGTCCCAGCCTTTCCTCTTCTTTCTGATTGCACCGGTTACCATTGCGGCGACCAGTTTGCGCTCGCTTTATGCCATTCTGCTAGCCTTGCTTGCGCTTAGCCTGGCTGCTGCCATGCCGCTCTTCTCGGCTCCCCTGCCATGGATGAATGGCGCTGTGCTCGCCTTACCACCACTTCTGCAGTGGGGGCATTTTGCAGCCCTTGTGGTGGGGGTTGCCTTCTTTACCTTCTCTGCGCTGCGTGTGAACCGCGATGAGTCCCGCCTTGTGCGTGCGCTCGATGCGGCCCAGGTCGTAATGGCGCGTGAGCAACGCCTCTCGGCCCTTGGCGCCATGGCTGCGATGACCGCCCATGAGCTGGGCACGCCACTGGCCACGATTCACCTTGTTGCGCGCGAAATGGCCAACGAAATTGGCACAGATAACCCTTTAAGCGAAGACGCGACCTTACTTGCTGAACAGGCCGAACGCTGCCGGGCTATCCTCACAAAACTTGCCCAAGAGCGTGACGCTGGCGACATCGTCCATGCCCGCATGCCGCTGTCCGCTCTCGTTGAAGAAGCCGCCGCCCCGCACAAAGGCCTCGGCGTCACCGTGGATGTGCGCACCAGACGCCTGGAGGGCGGCGAGGAAAAGCTCCCGACCCTGAAACGCAGCCCGGAAATCCTCCACGCCCTTGGCGCCTTCATTGAAAACGCGGTCAGCTTTGCCGATAGCGAAGTCAGCATCACCGCCACATGGGATGCTGGCGAATATGTCGTCTCCATTCGTGATGACGGGCCGGGATTTTCCCCCGAAGTGCTACCACGCCTTGGCGAGCCCTATGTTTCAGAGCGCGGCGAAGACCAGCTCGGCGGGGGTGATATGGGCCTTGGTTTCTTCATCGCCAAAACCCTGGTTGAGCGCACCGGTGGGCGAATTGCCATGAAAAACCGCCTTTCCCCTGCAAAAGGTGCTATTGTTCAAGCCACTTGGCCACGTGTCGCACTGGAACCTGACGCAAAAACACCCATATAGTGGCCAACAGCGCGAAAGGAGACCGTTATGGAGCAGCGCCCTGTCACAGTGAAAATTCACGAAAAGCTCAAAGATGTTGAAGATCGCACCTGCCTTGTGCTCGATGATGATGGCCCGTTTTGCCAGCGTCTGGCACGCGCGCTCACCCAGCGCGGCTTTTTGGTCTCTGCTGTCTCCACCGTGTCTGAAGCGCGCGATATTGCCCGCCTGAACCCGCCCGCCTTCGGCGTGTTCGATCTGCGTTTGCAGGATGGCAGCGGCCTTGATGTTGTTGAAATGCTCCACCAACACCGCCCCGATGCCCGCGCGGTCATCCTCACCGGCTATGGTGCCATTGCCACCGCCGTTGCCGCCGTGAAAGCTGGCGCGGTTGATTATCTCTCAAAGCCTGCCGATGTGGAAGACATCATCAAAGCCCTCCTCGCCCGCGCCGACGCCAAACCCGCCCCACCGGAAAACCCGATGTCCGCCGACCGCGTCCGCTGGGAACACATCCAGCGCGTCTACGAACTGTGCGATCACAATGTCAGCGAAACCGCAAGACGGCTGAACATGCACAGACGGACCCTGCAACGGATACTGGCCAAGCGCGCGCCGCGGTAGAGATCAGATTAAAGAGCAAACGTAACTCGGCAAAATACAAATGGATAGGTGCGACGTTATCTATCGTTTGGCTGCTTATTATCCTTATTTACTTGCTCATCAACAAACCTAGCTCTTCACACACCACACGTTCTGTCTCCCCAACGAAAGTTGGTGTCCATGGAAGGTCCAGTCTCTCAGGTCCGCCGATACCCGCGCAGGCGGGTATCCAGTTTTAGGTGTCCGGTCTTTGTAGCACTGGACACCCGCCTGCGCGGGTGTCTGCGAAAGTGGGAGACTAATCAAACCCAATCAGATTGTTCAAATCTAGATACAAATCTCTCCAGTCCGGATTGCTCTCTTCCACCAAACGGAGCTTCCAGACACGTCGCCACTTCTTGATTTGGTATTCGCGTGTCTTTGCGCCCTCGCGGGTTTCATGCGTTTCAAACCAGACAAGCATATGCACAGCATATTTTCGCGTGAAGACAGCCCCCTTATTCGCTTTATGCTCGCCTATGCGTTTGCGTAAATCATCTGTATGCCCAGCATAGAGTGTACCATTTCTTTTGCTGGCCAGAAGATAGGTATAAAAAGCCATTACGCCTATATAGCACATAACCTGTCACCGCCGATATTTAAGCTGGGATCTACGGATATAAATGAAAATGCCTTTCAGAAAATAAATTTATCCCACACTTTCTCCCGCGCGCTATATTGCTCTTTCTTCTCTCAAGCAAAAG
>CAYUFN010000122.1:0-8282 GCA_964443965.1 uncultured Hyphomonas sp.
CGGCTAGGTCGCGCATAATTTCTTCAGAGCCGCCACCGATGGCCAGCACTTTTACTTCACGATAAGCGCGCTCGACAACATTGCCGCGTAGATAGCCTGCGCCGCCTAAAATTTGCATAGCTTCGGAGACAACATATTCGAGCATTTTCGTCGTATGGAATTTTAGCTTTGCAATATCGCCAGCGATGCTGGGCTTATCTTCATTGGCCATCCAGCAAACCTGATTCATGTAGGCATCGCAGGCATCAATGCGTGCAGACATATCCGCAATTTTGTGACGGATTACTTGATGCTGCATGAGGGGTTGGCCGAAAGTTTGGCGTTCCTGTGCCCAGCTGATGCTTTCTTCCAGGCATAATTTTGCAATGCCTAGAGCCGTTGCAGACAGGCTGATGCGCTCAGGGTTGAAATTTTTCATGATCGATATGAAGCCACGGTTTTCCTCACCCAGCATACGTGAGGCAGGTAGGCGCATATCATCGAAAAATAACGTTGCCTGATTGGAGCACCACCAACCCATTTTGCGTTCAAGGGGAATGCGTGAAAATCCGGGATCATCATGGCGAACAAAGAAGAGCGAAATGCCCTTGATGCCGGGTCCGCCTGTTCGGGCGCCAACGACAAAATATTCGGAGTCCATTCCGGTGGTGATGAAAGTTTTTGAGCCGTTCAGAATATAGTCGTCACCAGCTTTTTTGGCTGTGGTTTTCAAGCCAGCAACATCTGAGCCTCCAGAGGGCTCTGTGATTGCAAGGGAAGAAGATTTCTTTCCTGAAACGACATCTGGCAACACTTCTTGCTTGACCTCTTCAGAAGCGAGGTCTTGGAATGGGCCAATTGAGATGACGCGGCCCACGAGCGCGGCATAAACACCGTTTGCACCACATTTGCCAAGCTCTTCTGCATAGGCAGCGCGCATGAACATATCGTCAAAACCGAGGCCGCCATAGGCCTCATCCACGCCAAGGCCAAATACGCCCATCTCGCCAAATTTCTCATGAACTTCCCATGGGATTGCGCCGGCCTCGTCCCATTCATCCACATATGGGGTCACATCGCTGGCGATCAGTTTTGCAAGACTGTCGCGAAAGGCGGTACGCTCTTCGGTTTCAAACGGGTTTTGCATAGATGTGCTCTTTTCGGGCTGCTTATCGTTTGGGCTTTGCCCCGTATTGCGCATTTTGAGGGGCATTTCCAGCCTTATCAAAATAGACAGCGACTTTATTTAGCTTCGCGTAATGGCCTAGCTTGCTACAGCGGCTTTTTCAAAACTCTGGCAATAGATAAGCTTTCCGGATTTATCAGGGCCCCTCAGGGGCAGTTTCTGGATAAAGCTTGTGTCAAGCTCGCCATAGGTGAGGCCGCAATGGTTTTTAAAGCCAAAGCGGGCATAATATTCTGGATTGCCAATTAGAACACAACCTCTTGCGTGCTTGGTTTCGAGTCGATTGAGGCCTTCTTTGATAAGTGCACTTCCAATACCTTGGTTTTGCTTTTCTGGCGTAACTGCAACTGGCCCCAAGCCAAACCAATCATCATGTTCACTATCGATGTAAACCGGGGAGAATGTGATTTGTCCGACTAAATCATCGCCCTCAAGAGCGACAAGCGACAAGGTAAGATCACCACTTGCGCGCAAGGCATCAATAATTGCAGGTTCGGTACCATTGCTAAACGGCATGGGCTTGAATGCCAGCGCTGTTAATGCGCGAATAAGAGCTGTGTCAGTCGGGCGCTCATCGCAGATGATCATTTAAACAATCCGGCTATCTTTGTTGCCCCAATAGCGGTCTCTTATGAGGCGTTTATAGAGTTTACCTGTCGGGTGGCGTGGCAGTTCAAGATCAAAATCTATGCTTTTAGGACATTTTATTTTTGAAAGATTGGCCCGGCAAAACGCCATTAATTCTTCTGCCAGTTCCTCGCTTGCGACGTGACCTTGTTCGGGTTGCACAACCGCTTTTACTGCTTCACCAAAATCTGGGTCTGGAACGCCGATGACAGCGCAGTCGGCGACTTTGGGGTGGGTGATCAGAATATTTTCCGTTTCCTGCGGATAAATGTTTACCCCACCAGATATGATCATGAATGCCTTACGATCTGTCAGGTACAGGAAGCCGTCTTCATCCACTTTTCCAACATCGCCAAGTGAGGACCAGTCCGGATGCTTGGGGTTCAGCGCAGCTTTGTTTTTCTCAGGCGCATTATGGTAGGTCGGTGCGGGCGTGCCGCCAAAATAGATTTGCCCTTCTTCGCCAATGGGTACTTCATCTCCGTTTTCATCACAGATGTGAAGCTCGCCCCAGATAGGTCGGCCAACCGTTCCTTTATGCGCCATCCACTGCTGGGAATTGGCCCACGTCATGCCATTGCCTTCTGAGCCAGCATAGTATTCTTCGATAACAGGACCCCACCACTTAATCATTTCTTCCTTGACAGGAATGGGGCAGGGCGCAGCGGCATGTATAGCACATTGCAGTGAGGAGACATCATATTTGCGCTTGATCTGTTCAGGCAATTTGGTCATGCGCACAAACATAGTTGGCACTAGTTGGGTGTGAGTGACGTTATAGTTCTCTACGGTTTTCAGATAAGTTTCTGGATCAAACCGTTCCATAATGATCAGCGTTGCGCCGAGGCGCGTATAAGTCATGCACCAGCGCAAAGGCGCGGCATGATAAAGCGGGGCAGGGGATAAATATATTGCTGCCTGGCTACCACGAGTTAGCGTTTTCGTAATCTGTGTAAGGACATTATCTTCATCAATTGGGGTGTCTTTTTCAAGGGGCGGGCGTATACCTTTTGGGCGACCGGTTGTGCCTGAGGAGTAGAGCATATCGGTTCCCGCCATTTCATCTGGTATCGGGGTCTCTGGAAAGCGCTCGCGCCGAGTTTCCAGAGCTTGAAAGCCTTCAATGTCGCCATCTATGGAAAAACAATCCTGGATTCCGCTAAGCTGTGCTGCTTCTGTGGCGACTGGACCCTTGCTTGCGCCAGCGATTATGAGGCGCGCACCGCTGTCTTCCAATATGTACTGGACTTCCGGTGCGGTGAGGCGTGAAGAAATGCAGACATAGTAAAGGCCAGCACGTTGCGCGGCCCAGCATATCTCGAAGTAACGAGGGGAGTTCTCTGCAAAGAGTGCGATCGTGTCGCCCGGCTTGCATCCAGCCTCGCGTAATGTATGCGCGGTTTGATTGGAGCGTGCGTCGAGTTCGGCAAAGGTGACGCTCTCTCCGCTTTCTACCATTATGTAAGCTGGTTTGTTTGGGTGGCTTTTCGCCCAATGCTTTGGATGCATCACCGATCTCCCGTAATTCGTTTCTTTTATGGAAACAGATTATCTTGGAAATCGGCTTTGTCGATGCAGGACGTAAGGGAAGCCTAGGTTGGATGTTAGTCTACGACGTCAAAAGTGAGGCCCGCATGATCCACGAGGCGTTTGATGAGTTTTTGGCCCATTGCCGGCGCGGTTGTCCAAATACCACCAGGTGTTTCGGGGCAGTCATTAATCAGGCAAATAGCGCTTTCAGCCAGCATTTTTGAGGTTGATCCGTAGCCCGGATCTTTGTCGCCTGTAACGGCGACATCCAGGCGTTCGCCATTCTGGCCCAGTCCGATGTAGAGTATATCATAATGTCCGGCTTCACGCTCTTCTTTTGAGGGGCCTTCGCCGGGTTTTGGCGGCTCATCGCCAAACGGATTGGCACTTGCAACAGCCTCAGCGGCCGCTTTGCCCTGTTCGCCCGGGCCTGTCACCATCATTTCATCATAGATGAAATCTTTTCCATAGGCATGGTCCATCATTGCGTTGGAGCGATGCGCGGTTTTGGTGTTAATTGCGGCCATAATGAACGGCGCGACCCACATGTCTAATGTCTCATCATGTTCAGGTTTGTTGCCATGGGGTTGCTCGGGACCGCTGAAGCCGGGTGCCAGCGAATATGGGTTGATCATATGTTGCATCAGGCTGGGATCTTTCTGGATCATCGCCATTGAAGCCTGAAGGCTGGCGGCTGTTCCGCCAGAGAAGGTGCCTTGCATTTTGCGCACGCGGCCTTTGACACGGGGTAGTGGGGCGCTGAATTTTTCTTTCGCTTTATCCTGAAGGAATAGAATACCAAGATCGGTTGGGATGGAATCGAAACCGCATGAGAAAACGATGCGCGCGCCGGTCTCCATTGCTTTTGTCTCATATTTTTCGATCATCTGGCGCATCCAGAGTGGCTCGCCGCATAGATCAACATAATCAGTTCCTGTTTCGGCGCAGGCGGCAACCAGACCTTCGCCATAGAGCGTATATGGGCCAACGGTTGTGATGATAATACGCGCGCGATTGGTCATCTGCGCCAACGAGGTTGGATCATCTGAGGCAGCGGTGACCAATGGTGTATCTGCGGGCAGGCCCATTTCATCTCGGACAGAGGCGAGCTTTTCGGCGTTCCGGCCAGCCATGGCCCATTTCAGGGACGTACCATTGTTGTATTGTGTATTTAAATACTCTGCGACGAGGCGTCCGGTGAAACCGCTTGCACCGTAAACAATAATGTCAAATTCGCGCGATGTACTCATAGGGTTTGTATCCATTTGTCTGATTTCTCAGCCAAATTGGACTAGTCTTGCCCGAAGTGCAATTAGCTTTTTGATTATCCAATTTTAGTTGACAGAAATTCAACACCGATTGCATTTTCATTTTGCCAACGATTGACACACTTATGTGTTTTTTTTCGGCCTGTGCCGGACATAATCAGATCAAAATGTTTCGGAAGGTCTTTTTTCTCAGACAATATCAACCTTGCGCCGCTTGCAGACAGGTCTTCCACATCACATGGCATAGATTTAAAGAGCCCAAGTTTAATCGTGGCAGTGCGCTCACTCGGGCCGCGTTTCTCACGTCGGTGCGAAGTAAAACTTGCAGCCATTTTCCTGTTATCCTTATTCGACTCTACAGACTCATTAACTATCATACATTCCTAAACAGGGAGTTGCTATTTTCTGTAAGACTGTAAATAGAAATATTCAATTTCATATCGGAGATACCCCTCATGGCTGACATTAAGATAAGCATATCAGACAATGGTGTTGGCCAGATTACGTTAACGCGTGCTGATGCACTTCATGCGCTCAATGAAGGTATGTGTCAGGCCATTTTTGATGCACTCAAAGCATGGGAGGCTGACGACAGTATTCATCTCGTGCTTGTTGATCACGAAGATGGAACCAGAGGGTTTTGTGCGGGGGGCGACATACGAATGCTTGCAGAAAGTGGCATGCGTGATGGTCGTCAGGCGCGCAGTTTCTTTTCAACAGAATATAAAATGAATGTTGCGATTCACAACTTCCCTAAACCTTACCTTTCTTTTATTGACGGGGTAACGATGGGCGGCGGCGTGGGCCTGACGGTTCATGGGACTTATAGAGTAGCAACTGAGCGCACGCTGTTTGCGATGCCGGAGACGGGCATTGGCTTGTTTCCGGATGTCGGTGGAGGATGGTTTTTACCGCGCCTAAGAGGAGAGCTCGGTATATGGCTTGCGCTTACCGGCGCGCGCTTGAAAGGTAGTGACGTGGCAGCGGCTGGAATTGCAACGCACTTTATGCCCTCAGAGCTTGTTTCAAATGTTAAAGCGCAGATTATGAGTGCAGACTTTGAGCATGGCGCTGGTGATATGCTCGAAGAAATTTTGCGCGGGGCAACGCATACCGTTCCGGCTGGCCGTTTTGAGGCAAATATTGAAGTGATCAATCGCTGCTTTGCCCATGATGAGGCTGAAGATATTGTTGCAGCGCTGATGTCGGAAGATGAAGAGTGGTCAAACAAGCAAGCTGATATTCTTAGCCAGAAGTCTCCACGTGCGGTGAAGGTTGCGCTTCGCCAACTGCGAGAAGGGGCGAAGTTTCAACGCTTTGAAGACAATATGATTAATGAGTACCGAATTGGTGCGCGACAGGTGCAAAGTGCTGATTTCCTTGAAGGGGTTCGTGCTGTGATTATTGACAAAGACCACGACCCGAAATGGCATCCAGCGACTCTTGAAGAGATAAGCGATGAGACGGTTGATAGCGTCTTTGCGCCATTACCTGCTGGCGAAGAGTTGGCGATATGATGCGTAACGCGGGGGATTTACGTAAAGAGTTGGAGACATGGTGTGCAAGTTATGTTGCAGCCTTTGAAGCATTTGATGTGCCAGCAATAGGTGCACATTGGATGTTTCCGGCCATGATCGTCTCGGGCACATATCAAGGTATTTTGTCTGATGCCGGAGCCTTCAACAAAAATACGGCCCATTTAACGTCATTCTATAAGCGCCAGAATGTGCAAGGCGTTACGCGGTCAGTTCTTGATTGCAGTATGTTGGCCGAGCAAACGGCAGTCATGAGAGTTCAGGATGCCATGTCTTCACCGAAGGGGGATAAAATTGCTGAATGGGTATCTGCTTATGTCTTGAAAAAGACATCGCCAGGGTGGCGTGCTATCTTTGCTGATGCAACTGGCGAGGCCGCCGCATGGGCCGCGCGTGGAACACCGCTTGGATCTAAATAAGAACAAATTCAAAGGATAGGAAACTCAAATGAGCGTAATTGCATTTATTGGATTGGGAAATATGGGCGGCGGAATGGCGCTCAATCTTGTTAAGGCAGGGCATGAGGTTCGCGCAGTTGATCTTTCAAAAGAGGCTGTTGAAAGGGCTGTTGCTGGAGGGGCACGTGCTGGTGGAAGTGTAAAAGAAGCTGTTGCCGGGGCTGATGTCGTTGTGAGTATGTTGCCTGCAGGAAAACATGTGCGAATAGTTTATGATGAAGTGTTTGAAGTTGCCGCTTCTGGTGCCCTGTTTCTGGATTGCTCAACAATAGACGTTGAAAGCGCGCGTGCGGTGACCGAGCATGCAAGCGCGAAAGGTTTTGATATGGTTGATGCGCCTGTTTCAGGCGGCACAGCGGCTGCAGACGCTGGAACACTGACATTCATGGTGGGTGGCACAGAGCAAGCCTTTGGTCTGGCTAAGCCTTATCTGCAGGCAATGGGTAAAGCTGTTATCCACGCGGGCGGCGCAGGAACAGGCCAGGCGGCCAAGATATGCAATAACATGTTGCTCGGTATTACCATGATTGGAACATGTGAAGCGTTTGCAATGGCTGAAAAGCTTGGCCTTGATGCGCAGACCTTCTTTGATATTTCCTCAAAAGCTTCCGGGCAGAGTTGGTCGATGACGAGCTATTGCCCTGTGCCGGGGCCAGTGCCAACAAGCCCTGCAAATCGTGATTATGCGCCAGGCTTTGCCGTTGGAATGATGCTCAAAGATTTGAAGCTTGCAATGGGCGCGGCAGCTGCAGCAAATGCATCCACGCCGCTCGGTGCATTATCTGAGGCATTATATCAGGCATTTTCTTTGCACGGGGATAATAATACTAAAGATTTCTCAGGTATTATTAACTTTCTCAAATAATTCAGTTGGTTAGCAATATATTAGCATTATCCATCTATATCTGTTCAAACTACAACAAAAGTTGAGTGGTGATGGAAATGAATAATAATGCTGCGCAGGTAACTGCGTCTACAATCGCGGACTCTTTTCTGAAGTCCTTGTCCCTTCTTGAGCAGGCGCACCGCCGGTTGCACGATGTCGTAAAAGATGATCTGGAGCGTAGTGGTGAGCGTAATCTGACAGGTGTTCAAGCCCTCTTGATCTATGAGATTGGCGAAGGTGAAACGCCTGCATCGGCATTGCGTGCACGTGGTGCATTTGCTGGCACGAGCCTGTCCTACAATGTAAAAAAGCTGCAAGAGGGTGGGTACCTGACACAAAGCCGCTCTAAGGCCGATAAGCGAACTGTTCACTTAAAACTGACAGAGCGCGGTCTAAAGGTACGCACGCGTGTCGCAAGCCTTTTTGACAAACAAGCCGGCGCACTTGAGCCTACCGCGAGTGTTCGTCATGATGATCTGGACCAGTTAAACAAAACAGTTTCACGTCTTGAGCGTTTCTGGTCTGACCAGATCCGTTACAGGCTGTAAACTCAAGTTTCTTTTTTGATCCTTAGAAACTGGCAGAGGGCCTCACATTTGTGAGGCCTTTTGTTGTGGTGCCCGGTTATCTGTAAAAGCTTGCCCAAATCAAAGCGCCCTGCCAAAAGGCGACCAAAAGGTTTAATGGATTAATATTATGAATGTGTCTTCCTCCCAAACTGATGACCAGGTGTCGACCTTCCAGTTGACGGGCAAGCCTCTGCGCGGACGAATTGCGCAATTAGGGCAAGACAGCCTTGCGCCAATATTGGCC
>CAYUFN010000122.1:8292-8736 GCA_964443965.1 uncultured Hyphomonas sp.
GCATGATTATCCGACTGAAATTGCGCGTTTGCTGGGTGAAGCGACCACACTGGCTGCTCTTGTTGGGTCCTCTTTGAAGTTTGAAGGGCGATTATTGGTTCAGGCTGAAGGAGATGGTCCGATATCGCTTTTGGTTGGGGAGTATTCAACAACCGGCGGATTGCGCGCTTACGCAAAATTTGATGCCAAGCGTTGGGCTAAGCTGGATCTGATAAATAAAGGCGCGCGCCCCCATATGCCGCAAGTGTTTGGTAAGGGGGCATTGGCTCTGATTATGATCAACAATGATCAAACTATGACGCCATATCAGGGGGTTGTTCCGCTCGTTAAGGGAACATTGGCAGAATGTGCTGAAGTTTACTTTATGCAGTCTGAGCAGGTGCCAACGAAGGTCGCTCTATCCGTTGCAGAACATTCAATTGCCAATGGTGAGGCGCAGTGGCG
>CAYUFN010000123.1:0-4301 GCA_964443965.1 uncultured Hyphomonas sp.
TCCAGAGTTTCGTCTTCGGGCTCATCGCCTCAAACACCAGCGCTGCCCCCGCCAACAAGCCGCCGCCCCCCGCGCATGAGATATAATGATCGAGCATAATTTTGCGGGCCGTCAAATCTTCCACCAATTCCAGACCAACGGTTCCCTGCCCGGCAATAATATCGGGATCATCATAAGACGGAACAATAATCGCACCGCGCGTTTTTGCAATCTCGCCGCCAATCTCTTCACGCGATTCAGTCAGCCGATCATAAAATACGATCTCAGCCCCATCCCGGCGCACGCCCTCTACCTTCACTTTCGGCGCATCAGAAGGCATAACAATGAGCGCTGGCATGCCAAAATGTTTCGCCGCGCGGGATATACCCTGGGCATGGTTGCCAGATGAAAATGCCACGACCCCCGCGCGCTTTTGCGCAGGGTCGGTGATCTGTGCGATCCGGTTTGTTGCGCCGCGTATCTTGAAGCTTCCCGTCACCTGTAAGCATTCAGGCTTGATAAAAACCTCAGCACCTACGGCCTCATCCAGTGCCGCATTGCGCAGGACAGGCGTATTGATAGCGGTCACTTTGATCCGCGCGGCTGCTGCGCGCACATCATCAAAAACAGGAAGAGGCGTTAAAGACATATCCGCCCGTAACGCCCCTTCGAATATGGGTCAACTCTGATCTATTGCGTCAGGCGCAATTCCTGAGCTGCGATACTTTCAAAAACAGCATCAATCTCTGACGCGCTGATATTGAAAGCCTTTTCAGGATCAGCTGCGCATTGTGAGAGCAGGTTGATGCTTTGCCCATCGGTAATATCAACAGCAATTGTGAAAATATCAATGCCATAGGTTTCCCGGATCTGGGTACAGGCATCAAGGGTCAGGCCGTTCAAGGCATTTCCGCTAAGATTGCGTACACCCGGCGCCTGCCAGCATTCGCCAGCTTCCCCGCGTGTGTCTCCTTCAAGGCAACCATAATATCCTTCAAAACTGCCCGGTGGAATATTTTGGCCATCCGTCAACAGCACCATGATCTTGCGGGCACCTTCCTCCTCATAACCGGTCGGACGGCTCTGACCAAAGAAACCAGCCCACTCAGCGCGCGGAGACAGCATGCGCAGCCCCCAGGTCAGACCAATGTCCATATGCGTACCGCCCGAGACCGGGTACATCTCATCAAGCTTGTCAATTAATTGCCCGCGATCTTCAGACAGGCCGAGCATCGCTGCCGGGCAATTTTGATTTGGCCCTGAGATTGGGCGCGCGCGCGTCCACGGGAAAATGTTTTGCTGCCAGGGACAAACGTCTCCACCACGCCGAAAATAATCGAACTCATTAGGGTCAGAGACACAGGCCTCTATAAAATCGAGGCTGCCACCATTGCCATTCCGGCAAGCACGGTCGGCATTGTTGTATAGATTTCCAGCACCACGTTCTGCACGCTGACGACAACGAAAGATACGGCCAGACTCTAACGTGAAAGATGCTTCAACAGGCACATCAGTTTCACTAAAGCCAGCAGGTGCTGCAACTGATTCAAGCTCAGGGCGCACCAATCCAACATGCCAGCGCATGCCCGGCACAGGCGCATCTGTTAATGCGCGAGACACACGCCCAGCCCCTGAAACGATCCGCTCATTGGGAGCCGAGCGGATGCAGCCACGCCAGGCAACCGGCGCAAAATCAGATTCCAGTGCATCGCGCGTGTACGGCACATCATTTTCAGGCTCCAGCAAATAGCGCAGGCGATCTTCGAAAGGGCGGTTTGGTACAGTTCTTGTCCCTGCTGCAGAGGGTGAACGATCGGCACCCGCAGCAATGTTAAATCCGCCCGGACGCTCAGAATTGATATTCACAAGCGTGGCCCACGGAACAATACCAATCGCCGTCGCGCCGGGACCAGCAGACGCCTCTAAAAGATTATCAACAAAATCTTTGGCGGCGCTGCGCATCAGATTAAAACGATTATTGCGAAACATAGAGGTGGTATTGTCCAGCACAAGTACAATTTCCAAATCCTGTGGCGGAGACACCTCAGCAGCACTTGAGGCAGGAATCTCAACGCTTTCGCGGCCAAACAAGCCACCAAATGCCAGTTGAAGGCTTGTTGTCACCTCCCCTTGGATACCATTGTCACCCACACGGCTAATCGCCCGACCGACGACAGACAAGTCTCTATTAGCTGTCGCAATATCGGCGTCGAATGTTTTGTTAAATGTATCCAGCGCAATCGCCAGACGCTCACTCTCGGAGAGGCTTCCATTTTTTGCAAAATCAATTGCGCTGGCCAGCACGGCCTGGTCTGTTGCTGCTTGCACATGGTTTTCTGCTGAAACCATTCGGCTATAGTCTATCGCAAGCCCCATCGCCAAAACCATCGGAAGCAGGCAAAGCGCATAGATGACAGCCGTCGCGCCCTCCTGGCGCTGAATCATATGGTGGAATCTGGTACGTATTTTCTGTCTCATGGAGAAACACCTTTGTTTATTTCTCCCATTACGTGCAATTTTGAGACCAGCACGCCTGTGACGCTGTAAAAATGCTGTCACCAAGACAGCCTCCCACAAAAGACGCACGCATTCATTAAAATTATTCATAAATAACAGTGATGTGCCACTCTTATGCAATATCATAAGCAAGCGCAGAAAAGTTTTGTTTGGCTACAGGCTTGCATTAAAGTACGGATTTTTCACATATCTATTGCAGGCCAAGGCCAGAGGCGTGTAAATGGTTAAGACACAGAACAGGATAGGTTCAACATGATGCAGGTTCACTCTCTTATTGGCATAATGGTTAGCGCTCTTCTTCTCAGTGCGTGCGGTGGCGAGACACCCCCCAAAGCGCCTGCAGCTCCCCAACAACCCGCAGTGGCTCCTGCAACGTCCTCACAAACATCCGTTCAAAAACAAGCTGTCGCCCCAGCGGCTGAAAAAGAGGCCTCCCCGGAATTTGCCAACCTGCCTGCGCCTTATGTCGATGCCGATTATGCCCGCGGCAAGCGGGTTTGGCGACAATGCTCATCATGCCATACTGTCGCCGCAGACGCTGGTCATCTGGTTGGTCCAAATCTTTATGGTCTTTTTGGGCGGCAAGTTGGTGGCGCTGAAGGGTTTAACTACTCCTCAGCCGTGCAAGAGGCTGACTTTGTGTGGACACCTGAGAAGCTGAACGAATGGCTAACGAGCCCACGCAACTTCCTGCCAGGCAACCGGATGAGCTTTGCCGGTGTGCGCAAGCCGCAAGACCGGGATAATGTGATCGCTTATTTGATGCTTGAGTCAGGCTGGAGTGCTCAATAGCTTTAAAAACGACGTTCAACGCTGATAATCAACCCGCTTTCCTGAAACTGTCCCCCCAGCTCTTGCCGGTAGCCAAAGCTAAAATCGATACGTCCAAAACGGCGTGATAACGCTGTCTCAACCTTAACAGAGCGAGCATTGCCGCTGCCCTCTTCTAGAAAAACTTTGCTTATTGTGAACCAATTTTTGATGATTTCACGACCATAGCCAGCTTCTATACGCTGGCGGCGACAATTCCCATGCTCACGGATCGCCCCATCGATAAAGGCAAACCAGTCACGGCCTTTTTCTGTACGTCCGCCACCGCCAAATGAGAGCCGCGCCTCGCCGCCAATTGTATCGCAGCCGCCAATTGTGCCACCAATTGCTTCTCCGCCCACCAAGCCACCCTCAAAAGCGACACTCCATATGCCTTGCCGCCAAAGCTGCCGGCGTCCTGTCAGGCGATAAGCAAACTGATCAAACCCATCTAGCTGGGTAAAAGTGACGCCCTCAAGCTGGCCATTCAAAGTCCATTTTGAGGTGAGGCCGTATTCACCGTATAGCTCGCCACGCACAGCTGTTTGGCCGTCAATACGCTGTCCCAAAACAGCCGCCTGTGTGTAGCCCTTGCCTTTTTCACGCGTCCATGGCCCAGCCTCTGCCGGTAAAGGCAGAAGGGTGAGCATTGCAATAAAAACCGTAAATTCCCTCATTAGGGAAACCTTACTTCGCAGCCCCCTCATCAGCCAGATACAAACTGTTATTATCAGGCTTAGGCGTCATATCCGGGCATTTGCCGGTCAAGCCGCCGCAACAATCCTGGCCATGCGAGCATATCGGCCAGAACCTTCATACCAGCAGGGTTAGACTGGCCTTTGACGACCTCCTGCACATCCTCACCACACTCGATCAGATTCTCCCGGCCTGTCGACAAGGCACGTATCTGCATCGCACAGGCACGCTCCAGGAAAAACATGCGCATGAAGGTCTGCCCGGCTGATGAGCCGCATGTCAACGTCCCATGATTGCGC
>CAYUFN010000123.1:4311-8717 GCA_964443965.1 uncultured Hyphomonas sp.
GTATCAAAAGTGACTTCTCCCCCATATCCGCGACAATCCGCTCGCGTTCATCATGATCAAGCGCGACACCTTCATAATCGTGATAGGCCACATCTGACATGGCGATCATACCTGTTTGGCTGATCGGCAACAGGCCGTGCTTTTGTGCAGAGACAGCGACCCCATCATCTGTGTGGACATGCATCACGCAAGTTGCATCTTCACGCGCCATGTGCACAGCAGAGTGGATTGTGAAGCCAGCTGGATTGACCATCGCCTCAGTCTCGCTGACCACATTGCCGTCCAGATCGACTTTCACCAACGAAGACGCCGTAATCTCTTCAAAAAACCACCCATACGGGTTGATCAGGAAATGATGGTCAGGGCCCGGCACACGCATGGAAATGTGCGTGAAAATCATATCATCCCAGCCATGCAGGGCTGTCAGACGATACAACGCGGCGAGATCGACGCGGGCCTTCCATTCCGCCTCACTCACGGATTCTTTTACACTCATTTTGCTTGCGCCATCAGCCATAACCTTATCCTCACTCGTCATCGATTGTTTATGTGTACGATAATAGACAATTTGTTACCCTTTGCCCATATCAAAAGTCTGTCACTAAACTTCCCCAAAGGGAAGCTTGACCTGATCCCCACTTCTGGCCACGTATACACCATGACACACAAGATCGCCTTTTCCGCCAGCCTTCGCCCAGAAGCACAGACTGCGCTCGGTAAACTTTCGCAAATCTACGGCAAAACCAGCGAGGAAGAAGCTGATGTTATCGTCGCGCTTGGCGGTGATGGCGCGATGCTAGACGCGCTGCGACGGCGGTTTACGGACAAAAAGCCGGTTTATGGCATGCATCGCGGTACCGTTGGTTTTTTGATGAACGAATATAACGAAGACGACCTCCCCGCACGCCTTGATAATGCCGAAAGGGTAACACTCTCCCCTTTACAGATGGTCGCAACAGACATGGACGGCAATGTTCATAAGCATCTGGCAATTAATGAGGTCTCATTGCTTCGGCAAACCGCCCAGACAGCTAAAATTCGGATCCTCGTTGATAATAAAGAACGCTTGGCCGAGTTGACCTGTGATGGTGTGATGGTGGCAACATCTGCTGGCTCAACGGCCTACAACCTTTCTGCACATGGTCCTATTCTGCCGATTGGTGCAGATTTGCTCGCACTCACGCCCGTCAGCCCTTACCGCCCACGTCGCTGGCGCGGGGCACTACTCAGACATGATGCCAAAGTGCGGCTTGAAGTTGTCGACCCAGACAGGCGTGCCATTTCTGCCACGGCCGATAATGTCGAGGTGCGCAATATTCGCACGGTAGAAATACATGAAGACCGCAGCCGGAGTCTTGTCACGTTGTTTGACCCCGGTCACGCCCTTGATGAGCGTATCCTGAAAGAACAGTTTCTGGTGTAAATACCGCAAATAGAAAATTTCAAGTCATCAAATCAAGGCGATGTTAATCATACTGGGCTATGCACACCCCATGTTTAGTAAAGTATTGCAGCGCCTGTCCGGCGGTAAGTCTTCGAAAAGCTCTGTTGAGCAGGAACAATCCGTAGATATTTCGCGGGTCATTCCAGATTATAAACCCCAAATCAGGGATGCCGAACACGTGCAACCTGAACATAAAGTGGCACCGGACGTGGAAGCGCAAAGCGAGCCGCGATCGGCCGATAGCGGCACAGACACCGAAACGCCTCCCGCAGGTGGAGACTCACTTATTCTTTCGCAGGCGCTTCCTGATATGGAAGACCGCGCTGAAGCGGCGATAGCTGCCCTATCTGAAAAACACGATGCATGGGCGCAAAACGATCTGGATGCCTTGCTTGAAGCCTGGAATGTGGCGCGTAATTTTCCTGATTTGGACGGGCACCTAAATGAGGTCCAACGGACAGCGCATAATCTGACCGGCATGGCGCAGACTTATGGGCACCCGGCTATGGCGCGTCTGGCTGCATCACTATGTAAACTTTTGAAATCCGGTCATGCAAACCATCAACATGCATTGATCAATCTTCATGTTGAAGCTTGCCGTGCAGCCTATTTTGAAGGGGCCAAGACAGAAGGCGCAGACATTGTCGCCCAATCGGTTTGCGTGGCTCTGGAGACACAGGTTAAGCGCACGCTGGAAGCCTAGCTTTAAACCTTTACATTTGACAGCAATTCGACGGTCTGTCCGTATCCCGCTTCAGCCGGTATGTTCAGGCAGGCTTTGCCTTCCTTCGTTTTTCCAATTGTCGGAAGGACGCGAACAACCGGTTGATCAGAAAACATCGCGTGCGCACGCCTGTAATCTTCTGCACGTCCCAGCTTAATCAGATTCATACGTGTTGGAAAAATAATCGTCGCCTTACCCTCTTTTTCCTGCGCCAGCGCCTCGGCCGGGTTTAACCACACAGCATCGGTCGTCTCTCGGCCGTCATGGCTGGCGATTTGCGCATCCGGTGCTGGCGCGAGGTAGAAGTGCGTGTCAAAACGCTTTGGCATCATCTCGGGCGTGACCCAATGCCCAAAATGAATAAGCGTGTCGAGCGCGAGAACAAGCCCACTTTCTTTTATAAGCGCCAGAAAGCTATGCTCGCGTCGATCAACAGCTGCACGCAACGGTGCCAGCGTATCTGCAATCTCTGGCCCGACGCAGGCTGCCCCCTCGCCCCGTTTGTTTTTTGGCCGCGCCAGTATAACACCAGATTCTTCAAAGGCTTCACGCACCGCCGCGATACGAGCTGCCTGTTGCCGCGGAGCATAATCTCCATCAACATGCTCGCTCCATTCGCTTTGGCTATCCTCATCATTTGCCTTGCCACCGGGAAAGACCAAAGCGCCCGCAGCAAAGTCAATTTGATAGTGGCGCTTGACCATCAAAACTTCTAACGCCTCTCTATCGCGGATGAGCAGAACTGTTGCAGATAGGCGCGGCGGTGTTGGTTGGTCAGCCATAAAGTCTCCTCAAACTTGTATGAAATTTATCCAAAATCGAACACCCGATCCTTGCGCGATCTTCAACTTGATTTGTTAGCTTCCAATTTCCTTAAAGAAATTGAGAAGAGCATGCAACGTCAAAAGCTGGCAAAGCCTCAGCCCAATAGAGGCCAAACCACACCGCAGATTCGGGCACACAATTGTATCCACCTTTGCAGTGGCGATACTGTTGGTGCGATCGTTGAATATGCCCAAAACTTTGAAGACACCCCAATTGTTTTCCCATCCGGCAACGAGCTAATACAAACCAGCCCTTCCGACTGGGTTGGCGAGAAAATTCTTGACGTTGCCGCAATGTGCGAAACGATAGAGTGTAATGAGCGCCCCTTGGTTATGCCGGTTCCCGCGATGGTACTCGCCGACCCGTTAACGCTTGATGCCTGCATAAAAGCAACTGCGCAAACCCGCCTGTGCCACCAGGAAATCAGCCTTGAGCTGACAGATTCCGCCATCACACTGCACACCGAAGAGGCACATGCTTTTTGCCATATGATGAGACGAAAGGGGTTTCGCGTCTCTGTCGATGCGCGAAAAACCTGGGAAAATGACCTTCCGGGCACTGACTGGTTGATGGTCGACACATTGCGGGTTCGCGCTAAAGATATCGACACGCAGCGAGATATTGAAGATCTGATTGAAGTGGCTGCCTCGGCTGGCGTTGCTATTATTGCCGAACAAGCCCATTGGCGTGATGGGGAATATCTGGCCAGAATGGGTATTGATTACGGCACAAAACCGCGCGCAGATTCCTAAGCCATTACGTCCAAATCAGGCTGCGTCTGTCAAAGCCTCAGCACGGTCTTCTTCGGAATAAGCATCAAGCTTTTCAAGAAGATAGTTCAAATCATCACGCTGGATCGCCTGAAACTGGGTCAGCACACGCTCAATCATGCGTATACGGAAACGCCGCCGATCACCTGATGATCCATCGAGCTTGGTTTGATGAAAAGTCGAAACAGCCGCTTTAAAAGCTGGCAACATTTTTCGCGGCAGACCCGCCCGGTCGAATACAGCCTGAAGCCCCAGTGGTCCTGCATCATGAATCATGAGCCAAACGCGACTATGTGGAACGCCAGAGAGCTCTGCCAGCGAATGTTCAACAAAGCCCATATGCCCCATGCATAATGCACGGATAATCAGGGAGTGGGTCAAACGACCGTTCAAATTTAACTGGCGGGTAAAGCGCGGCAAGTCTCTGGTCCGCCCAGCCTGCTCAACCAGATCAATCGTTGCTCTTTCGCGCGCACCCGCAGCCAAATCAATCGCTAGCTGAGCTGGCAGCTCATGGCGGTTGACCAACATATCGAAGATGTGCCCCGATACCAGGCTGACAAGCTTTTCGGCTATATGTATGGGCACTTCTTCGCGGCGCACAATGGCCTCTTGCAGCGTCTCATCATTGCCAAATCGCTGA
>CAYUFN010000124.1:0-8550 GCA_964443965.1 uncultured Hyphomonas sp.
TGGAATGATTGATCGACAGCCAGTACCCGGATATTTTCAAGAAGTGTTTTAACCTCGTGGATCGGCTCTCCGGTGGATGGGTTCCGTCTCTGCGTAAAGACATTCACATCCACACGATGATCGGGCAATACAAAGCCTGCTACCCCAGACGCATCACTCACCTCAACAGAAACAGCACGATACCCCGGCTCGATAACCGCTGCCAGCGTGTCACGCACGGCTGTATGACTAAGCTTATCGCTCAATAATGGTTCACCAGGCACCATTACGCCAAGCGCGTAGGGATACCCTCCAGCTTCATTTAGGATTGCTCCAATCTCAGTGATAGCTCCTTGGGGGATATGCTCAACCGGCCAATCGACCGCTTTAAAAGCCCCCTCTGTGAGAAGGTCACCTCGTTCAAGCGTGATGCCTGAGACAAGTATTTTCTGAGTTTCTATTTCCTGAACAACAATGGCAGGGGTCGCAGTAGCGTCTGCTTCGCTGTTTAACCAACCACGTCCAAAAACAACAGCGATGATCCCGACGATGACGGAAAGAATTAAAGATACGAATGGCGCAATGCGCATTTTTTTAGCCCTGTTAAACGCTGCTTCTGCGACAGCTGCTCCAGAACTAGCCTTAGCGGGCAAGCAATAAAATCACTTAAAAAGGCTGTGAGAAAATGCGCGAGTTACGGTTATCTTTTGTTAGGGATCAACAAAATAACTGATTTTCATATAGGGCTTACGAGACTATAAAAAGGCTGCTCAAACGCTCAAATACCCAGAAAGCACCGGCAATACCAACACCATAAGCGGTCACTCTTCTTACTATTGGCAGGCTTGTCTTTCGCCAAATATTCAAGATGAATGCAAGAATGAACAAAACCCCAATAAAAAGTAACTGGCCGACCTCAACACCGATATTAAAGTAAAACAGCGCTAGCAGCTCAGCTCCACGCGGCAGCCCAATTTCAGCCAACGCCCCCGCAAAACCAAACCCATGCAACAAGCCAAAGCCAAAGCTAACAACCCATGGGTGTTGCGCGGTATAACTTGGTTGGCCATCCATCACGCGTATCGCTTCTACCGCAAGCAACAAAATACTAAATGCAATCATTAGTTCCACAGGGCCAGGCGCAAGGCTTAGCCATCTGATAGATGTCAAGCCAAGCGTCAGAGAGTGAGCCAGCGTGAACGCTGTGATAACAAAGAATAATTGCCGCAGCCGCGCCAGAAGCAAAAGTCCGAGCACGAACAATAAATGATCCGGGCCAGATAATATATGTTCAACGCCAAGGCGCAAATACGCAAATGCGCCCGAGTTGGAGTGTCCGGAAAGCTCTAGTCCCGCCTCCCCTGGTCGGACAACCAGTCGCTTCATTTCACCATCAAGATAGCGAACCTCTATAAAAACGTCAGTCAGTGTCCTGTCCAGGCCGGCAATTGAAATCAAGCCTTCCCGTAGTGCGCAGCCAACCTGCCAGCGCGCGACAACTGCACTGCCAACAATACGTGATTGCACTTCGGTTAAAACGTCACACGCTTCTGGCAGAACCGGATTAAGCTCTAAGCGACGCCCTTCTGTGACAGGCTGTTTCCAACTTAGCTGAAATCTCTCAGCCCCAATCTCTTCAAGCTCAAGAAACGCAGGGCGAATTTCATGCGCACATGCCTGAGACGCGATAAGAAATACAAAAAGCAAGCCGAGCAGGTAACGCATTAGCTCGGATCAGTATTCAATTTCACGATATAGCGATCCAAAAGCTCGCCCATAGCGGCTTGGTTCGCTTCTCGCTCTCGGCGGTCAGCTTCGCGCGTTCGAACTGTCTCAACGATATCTTCAAAAGCCGGAACACCACCAGCATCGAGCATTTTTACGTTCACCAAATGCCATGCAAGTCGTGAGCGGTGTGGCCCGCCCCATCCTGAAGCCGTCTGCAGCGTAAATAGCTTAGCGGCGAAGTCACGCCCAAAGAGACGCGCCACTTCAGTTTCGCTAAGGGCTTCGTGCGTACGCGATAATAAAAATGGATCGCCAAGTTTCGTCCAATCAGCCGCCTCTCCATCTCGGTGCAGCTGCTCAAGCGCCATTTCCATATCTGCCTGTCGGTTTTGACCATCAGGTGCAAAATTGAACGGAACATGCTGAAAGCTGATACGCGGCGGATCGGCGTAAAGTTCAACATTATCATGATAGGCCGCACGCAATTCTTCAAGGCTCAAGATAGCAGGTGGCTCTGTCTGCCCGATAACAAATTCCATTTTCTGAGCCAATCGCCGCCGAATAATCGTATCATCACGATTAAGGCCAAGGCGCAAAGCTTCCCGATAGAGCACCTCTTCACGTACATATTCAGCAATCAAACTTTTAATATCATCCGGGGTGGGATCCCGGCCAGCCTCACTTGCCCAAATGGTAGAAAGGCGCTGAAGCTGAGTAGAGCTAATCTCAATCGTCCGGTCAGATGTATTTTTCTGAGCACTCCACAAGCTATGCAGTCCAAAAACGAACGCACCGATTATCAAAAAATGCAAAAGCGGTTCGCGCAGTAATCCATTGCGCTGACTTGCCTCACTCATAGACTTCACACCCCTTAACCTTCATTAGTTAGTCAGAGTTTTAGATCAGATCGACCTGAAATGCCAAGCCCGGTTTCAGTTGAATAAGGTCACCCCTCCCACCATGCACGCCCCTCTTGCCTCAGCAAAAAATCAGCCGCAGAAGGGCCATTGCTGCCGGCTGGATAAGTTTCGATAGGATCGTCAATCTTATCCCAAGCTTCAATCAAGCCATCGACCCAACGCCAGGCTGCCTCAACTTCATCACGCCGCATAAATAGCGATAGATTTCCGCGGACGACATCCATTAATAAGCGCTCATAAGCATCCGGATAGCGCGTTGTAAAATTCTCCGCATAAGACAGATCAAGCGGGAGTGACTTAATACGCAAACCACCCGGGCCCGGTTCCTTAATCTGCACGTAGAGACGAACGCCCTCATCAGGCTGGAGCCGAATGACAAGGCGGTTAACCGATTGTTTTCCCTCGCCAAATATTGAATGCGGCGCGGGTTTGAACTGAATCACTATTTCCGATCGCCGCTCGGCCATACGCTTACCTGTACGTAAATAGAACGGCACACCAGCCCAGCGCCAATTATCGATCTGAGCTTTAATCGCAACAAAGGTCTCTGTCTTACTGGGGTTTTCAGCGGACAGTTCTTCAAGATACCCTTTGACAGCCTGTCCATTAGAGACCCCTGCGCCATATTGCGCGCGCACTGTATGTTCTGAAACATCGTTCGCTGTAAATTTGCGTAGCGCGTGCAGCACTTTTATTTTTTCGGTGCGAACATCGTTTTGATGCATGGAACCTGGCGGTTCCATAGCCGTCAGACACAGCAGTTGAAGGATATGATTCTGGACCATATCTCTCAGCGCACCCGATCCATCATAATAATCAGCCCGGTCTTCAACGCCTAAAGACTCAGCAACTGTGATTTGCACGTGATCAACTTCGGCACGCGACCAAACGGGCTCGAATAAGGCGTTGGCAAAGCGTAAAACCATTAAATTCTGCACCGTCTCTTTACCAAGATAATGATCGATCCTGTAAACGGCTTCCTCGGAAAAGATCTTTCCAACACCCTCATTTATCGCGCGGGCAGATGCTAAATCTGTGCCGATCGGTTTTTCCAAAACCACACGAACATCAGGCCCACTCAGCCCGCTTGCCCCCAGTGCCTCGCAAATGGGAACATAAAGACGCGGCGCGGTAGCAAGGTAAAAGACACATGGCCGACCCGTCTCTCCTGAAAGCGTCGCTTTTAAGTCTTCCCATGCTGCATCAGCGGCCGTAGCGTCCATAGGAACATAATTCAGGCATCTCGCAAAAGCGCTCCACGCATCTTCATTCCAGTCCTCCCCTCCAGATTTTTGACAAGCTGATTTAGCAAACGCCTGGAAAGCCTCAACATCCATCTCCGTTCGTGCTGACCCGATGATACGACTATCATGAGGAATTTGAGCATCCAGCCAGCGGTGGTAAAGTGCCGGCAGCAGCTTGCGTTCACTCAGGTCGCCCGTCGCCCCGAATATGACAATGTCAAATGTTCCTACAGGGATAAATTCTGCCATCACTTTTAGTCCTTGATATTATGCAATCGATCCGGATTTTATACGATCGGCGACAATATATTATGTCTTGTCTTCTTCATAGTTACTTGCGCCAATTTCCCAAGCGAAGATACCGTTCCCGCCTGACCATCTGGCATAGGCGAAACATCCTTCAACACCAGCATCTTTAGCCAAATCGAAGGCCCAGGAGTCTGCCCCATCAATTGCAAACGCATAAGGGTTCACGCCCCATAATAGCTGGGCTTGGCGAAGCCGTGTCCGATCGATTGAGCCATAAAGAATAGGGACATTACCACGCACGCGACTAAATCGGGCAAGTCTGGCGATAGAGCCAGTGCGTAGGCAGATTGCGCACGCATCCTGTTTACGTGCAAGCCCCTGAATAGCTTCAGCCACCACGTCGACAGCACGTTCCCACTCAGGCGCACCCACACCATCAAACTGATCGATCGAAATCTCAAAGTCGTCAGCCTGTTCAGCCGCTTTGATAATACGGTCCATAATCGCTACAGCTGTTGCAGGGTGCCGCCCAACTGCAGTTTCGGCCGACAGCATAACAGCATCAGCGCCTTGATAGATCGCTGTTGCAACATCACTGGCCTCTGCACGTGTCGGCGCAGCATGTTCAATCATGGATTCAAGCATTTGCGTCGCAACAATAACAGGCCGTCCCGCACTGCGCGCCGAACGGATGATCCGTCGCTGAATAATCGGGACTTGTTCAAGCGGAAACTCAACACCCAAATCGCCCCGAGCGACCATCACCGCATCAGATGCCCGCACAATGGCATCCAGGTTTTCGATGGCAGCTGGTTTTTCAAGCTTAGACACCAGCGGTGCACGACCGGCAATTATCTCTTTGGCTTCTTCCACATCGGCCACAGTTTGCACAAAACTCAGCGCAACGATATCAACGCCAATCTCCATCGCATAGGCAAGGTCTTTGCGGTCTTTTTGTGTCATAGCACCGACAGGCAGCGCTTTGCCGCGAACCGTAAAGCCTTTTTTATCACCCAATCTTCCCGGGAGATCCGCCCGCACACGTGGGCTCAGGCCACCTTCCAGCACAGTCATCATGAGTTGCCCATCATTGAGCAAAATTTCGTCGCCTGGTTCAAGCATCGCAAGAATTTCCGGATGCGGAACAGGAATAGTCCCTTCAACTTCACTTATCTCACCAGAGATTAAAGTATACTCCGCCTGGAAGCCAAGGCGTATGTGCCCATCAGGGAAGCTGCCGACGCGAATTTTTGGCCCTTGCAAATCGGCTAGTATCGCAAGCGGTCGCCCGAGAGCCTCTTCAACGCCGCGCACAGTGTCAAAAGCTGCCTTATGGTCTTCATGGCTGCCATGACTGAAATTCATACGAAACACATCCACACCCGCTTGCGCCAACAACTTTACAGTATCAGGTGCGCGACTACCTGGCCCCAGCGTTGCAATAATCTTTGCATTGCGCCCACGCATCTCAACTTTTGGCGTTCCAGGATGTGTCATAATTGCCCTTTTTATAAGTGCCCTAACGTTACGACATGTCCCCTATCCTGATTGTCTATGAATTTCAAAGCTTGAAGTGAAAAATGCTCTTTTTATATGGCTTTTCAGTTCTCTTGCTCGTTTTTTAGGCGTCCTTTGAGTTTAGCGCTCACAATGAGGTAAGTAATGACGAAAACCACAACACCAATGGCAACAATTGGCGCATATTTATGGATACGTTCACCGGCCATTTCACCAAGCATCTGAAACGCCGCAAAAGCTATCCCAGCATATAAAATCGCTGAAAAGATAACAAAAATCGCGACCTTCCAGAATGGTGCTTTGAAAAAACCACAGGCGATGTACAACGGGATGCGCGTCCCTGGAACGAACCTTGCTGTTATTAGGGATAAACCTAAACGGTTGACGACTTTCTCACGAGCAGACTCAACTCCCGGCTTTTGCGCGAACTTTCGCCCCCATTCATGCGTGTGCCCGGCTCGACCAAGCCAGTATTTCCAGAGATCGGAAATGCTTAAGCCAATAATGAGTATTACAAATAAAAGCTGGGGAGATCCGGCCCCAGCTGCTGCAGCCGCCGCAGCGCTTATAATTGCTGTGTCTTCCTGAATAAAAGGCGCAATTGCAACCAGTGCATAAATCCCCCACGGATAGGCGGCGAGCAGTTCGGTAAGCCATTCCATTTCAAGGGGTCCGCCTTATGTCTAAAACCAACTCCTAACAGGCAGACCAGGCCTTTACCGTCAAGCCCAGCCTTGCAAACGAGCCGCCTCTTCACGCAACTGCTCAGGCCCGCCCAACAATTGCCGGTTCACACCAATTCGCTTGAACCAATAATGCAGGCCCACCAGATCAGTAAATCCCATACCCCCATGCACTTCGGTGGAGGTACGCGCAATAAATGTGCTCGCCTCACTTAGATGCGATTTGGCCAGACACGCCATCACCGCCGCTTTTTCCGGATCTGTGTCAAAGAGATAGGCAGCATGCCACACCAGCGCGCGGGCCGGTTCCAGTTTTGCTGCCATCTCAGCGCACATATGCTTAACCGCCTGGAACGACCCAATCACCCGGCCAAACTGTTTGCGCTCTCCAGCGTAGGCAACAGCCTTGTCGAGCATCACTTGCGCCGCGCCCAGCGTATCAGCAGCCAGCAGAATGCGGCCAAGTGCGATAATACGATCCAGCGCGCGCCCGCCCGTGCTGCTTCCAAGCGCTTCAGCCTCAACATCTTTAAACACAAGTTCGGCAAAGCTGCGCGTGCGATCAATTGTAGATAGTTGTCTTTGGCTTAGCCCGTCTGCATCACTGGCGACCAGATAAAGCTTGTCTGCCGCATCGCAGGTCAGGATATGGCTTGCCGCATCTGTTTCCAGGGCAAAGAGTGCGCGTCCTGAAAGTTTACCCGCCTTAAAACTTAGCCCCGCCCCTTCGCGCTGATTCACCGCCTCAGTCAGTGCCACGCCGACATGCATATCTCCGCCTGCAATCTGGCCGAGCCAGTTTGCTGTTTGCCCCTCGTTACCAGCCACTTTGATCGCCTCGACAGCCATTGCGCTACCCGCCATAAAGTGCGCTGGACACACATGCGCGCCGAGCGCTTCTTGCACGAGCGCGGCCTCCAGCGCGCCAAGCCCCAGCCCACCATGCGGCTCAGGCACGAGCAATTGCGGCGCGCCTAGTTCACTTAACGCACCGGACATGCCAAGCGCCACGCCAGCCTCGCCCTCGGCCACTTTACGCACCTCATCAAGCGAAGACACACTCGCCAACGTGCCAGATATAGACCCCTGTAAGAGGCGCTGATCTTCAGATAATGCAAATTCCATAAGACAAAGCCCTCCTAAGCCGATTTTGCGCGTGGTTCACGCGGCATGGCCAGCCCGCGCTCAGCAATAATGTTCTTCTGGATTTGTGCAGTTCCGCCACCAATAATCAGCCCCAGATCATACATATAACGCGCCTGCCATGAGCCATTCGCTTTTAGATAAGGACTATCCTCGTAAAGCACCCCAACCTCACCCAGCGCATCAATCGCCAATCGCGCCAGCTCATGATTCAGCTCGCATCCTTGCAATTTGATAATTAGCCCCGCCATGCCAGCGCGCTCCCTTTTGAGTTTGGCGGTCATTACGCGCATCGCATTGGCTTGCATCGCGGCGACCTCTGCTTGCAGTTTCACTAAGCGATCGCGATAGATCGGATGCGCCATCAGGGTTTGCCCATTCAAGGTTTCTGTCTTCATCAGTTCAGCAATTGCCATCAGGCGCGCTTCGGCTGCGTTCGGATCGCCCAGCATGCCACGCTCGTGGGTCAGCGTTGCATTGGCCACCTGCCAGCCCTTGCCCGGCTCGCCAATCACGTTTTCGCGCGCCACACGTACATCGGTAAAGAAAACCTCATTAAAGTTTGCCGTTCCCGTCATATCGACAAGCGGGCGTATCTCAATACCCGGCGTATCCATCGGGAAGATCAGATAGGATATGCCGTGATGCTTCTTTTCATTCGGGTGTGTGCGCACAAGACAGAAAATCATGTCCGCCTGCGTTGCCCTGCTGGTCCAAATTTTCTGGCCATTGATGACATAGTCATCGCCGTCAATCTCAGCGCGCGTTTTCAGGCTCGCCAGATCAGACCCCGCGCCGGGCTCAGAATAACCTTGGCACCACACGACCTCGCCGCGCAATGTCTTGGCAATCCAAGCTTGTTTTTGGTCTTGTGTCCCAAGCTCCAACAAAGTTGGCACCAGCATGGAGACACCCTGATTGGCAATGCCACGTGGTAGACCGGACTTTGAAAACTCCTCAGCAATGATACGTGACTTTAAAATGTCCGGCGCTGCGCCATAGCCGCCATATTCAGCCGGGATCGTGCGCGCAGCCAACCCATTCTCAATTAAGAATTTCTGCCACGCCAATCGCTTCGGATTCTTC
>CAYUFN010000125.1:0-8494 GCA_964443965.1 uncultured Hyphomonas sp.
CAACTGGGCCAAGCTCCAGGTCGAACACACGATTACCGGAGGGACATTGCAGGTAATAATCTTGTTTGGGTGTCGCGCGCGCGATGAGTTCGATCTGGCGGGCATTGAGACCAAAAGCTTCATAAGTCGATGACATGGCCGGTTCTTCGGCGCGATTGTTTGGCAGGAAGATGCGGGTCGGGCAGCTTTCGATGAGGGCCGGGGCAATCGGACTCTTTTCGATATCGCTTAGGGATTGGGTGGCGACAATAACTGAGACGTTCAGCTTACGAAGTGTTTTCAGCCATTCGCGCAAGCGGCTTGCAAACATGGGGTGGTCAAGAAAGACCCAGGCTTCGTCGAGTAGGAAGAGCGTGGGCGAGCCATCAAATTGTGATTGCAGGCGATGGAAAATGTAAGACAGGACAGGAGCGGCAAGGCGCTGTTCCTGCATGATGGCTTCCATCTCGAAAAGCGCCAGATCATCATCAGCAAGACAGTCTTTGTCCGCATCGAGAATGGCCCCAAAGGGACCGTTTAGCGTGTAAGGCGTCAAAGCCTGGCGCAGCTCTGCTGATTGGATGAGGGCAACAAGCCCTGTGAGCGTTCTTTGCCGGGCGGGGGCTTCGGCAAGGCTTGAAAGCGCGGTCCAGATGGTTTCGCTGACACTGGGGTCAAGGCTAACGCCTTCCTGCTCCAATAAGCCAAGGATCCAGCCTTGCGCAAATGCAATTTCAGCGTCGTCATCAATGGCCGCGAGTGGCTGGAAGGAGAGTGCGCCATCAACGCTGAGCTCATATTCGCTTGCTCCTATGGCCAGCATGGCTGCGCGCGCTGAGCGGCCTTTGTCAAAAGCGAAGACGCGTGAGCCCTGATAGCGACGAAATTGCATGGCCATCAGGGAGAGGAGAACTGACTTCCCTGCGCCTGTGGGGCCGACAATCATGGTGTGGCCGACATCGCCTTGATGGGTGACGAGCCGAAACGGTGTCCCGGACCCTGAGCGTGCGAGCAGCAAGGGCGGGGCATTCAGATGGTCATTTCGCTCTGGTCCGGCCCAAAGCGCAGAGACGGGGACCATATGGGCAAGGTTCAAAGAACTGACGAGCGGAAGTCGGACATTGGCATAGGCGTTTCCAGGGTGTGTCCCGAGCCAGGCATCGACGGCATTAAGCGTTTCATTACTGGCGGTGAAGCCCTGACTATTAAAGACCCGCTCTATGGCGCGTGCTTTCTCATCGGCTGCTTCCCTGTCTGGGTCAGTCACTGTGATTGCGATTGTGAGATAGCCGTATGAGACAAGATCCTCGCCAAGCTCTTGCAGTGCGGCATCGATGTCGGCGGCCTTATTATCTGCGTCGCTGTTGACGAGCGGAGCGGGCTCATTTTCGAGCGTCTCTTTCAAAATGGCGATGATCGTTTTGCGCTTTGCAAACCATTGGCGGCGGTATTTGGTCAGGATCTTTTCAGCTTCGGCTTTGTCCAATGGAAGAAAGCGCGTCACCCATCGATAAGAAAAGCCGAGCTGGTCCAGTTCATTTAAGAGCCCCGGCTCCGTCATTGACGGGAAGCCCTGAACTGAGACCGTCCGTAAATGATGGAACCCGATTTCAGGCGAGAGACCGCCTTTCAGGTCACAATCGGTCAGGACATAATCAAGATAGGCTGGAATATCCGGACACTTTACCGGATGGCGTTTGGTTGAAACACATTGGTGCAAATAGGTAAGCGTCTCATCATCGCTCAGCCAGGCTGCTTCCGGCATAATGGTTTCAACAAGATCGAGAAGCCGCGAGGATTGGCGCTGAAACAGACCAAGATTGTCTTCCCAGAATGCAGAGGGCGCATCTGCCGGATCGTCAATGATCAGGGTTTCAAACCGCGAGGTGCTGTCAGCTGGTGGAAGCCAGGTCAGTGTCAGATAGAAGTCGGTTTCAAAATGCGCTCCGGCCTCTTTGAACGTTCCGCGTCGTTCCTGATCAACAATCCAGCTTGCGGGATCATCAAAGTCTGAGACCGGATAGTTGGTAGCCTCGCGCCGCGAGGCTTCAAAGAACATCGCCCAACCGGAACCAAGCCGTCTCAGAAGATTGTTGAGCCTTGCTGTGTAGGCGATCAATTGTTCTGGTGTCGAGCTTTCCAGATCAGGTCCGCGATAGCGCATCGTGCGTTGCAGGCTACCATCCTTGTTGAGGACAATGCCGGGGGCGACGAGACAGGCCCAGGTGAGATAGTCGGCAAGTCTTTTAGGTTTGCGCAAATATTCAATGAGGTTCAGCATGAGAGATATCCTTCATGTCGGATGTGGCGGAGGAGCACCTCAACGAAGTGTGGGTCGCGCTTTGCTGCCCAGACGCTGATGCTGTGCGAGACGATCCAGAAAAGGATGCCAATGAGGACCAGCTGCATGCCAAGCCCGATGGCGGCGGCGATTGTGGCGTTCAAAATAGCTGCCCCGCGCGGTGCGCCGCCAAGGAGGATCGGCTCGGTCAGAGCACGGTGTAGTGGCACCTGATAGCCAAGGGGAAGGCTGCCTGGCGTCGCCATTAGATCGTGGCTCCACCGGCAAAGGAGAAGAAGCCCAAAAAGAAACTGCTGGCGGTAAAGGCAATCGACAGTCCGAAGACGATCTGTATGAGCTTGCGCATACCCGCGCCGCCTTCACCGCTGGCATAGGCAAGGCCTGTCAGGATGATCGTGATGGCCCCCATAATCTGAGCAACAGGTCCCGAGACGGAGTCCAGAATGTTTTGTAGCGGCCCTTCCCATGGCATACCTGAACCTGCAGCATGGGCTGCCGGGGTGAAGAGACAAAAGACGAGTAGAAAAAGGCCAAGGCAAAGAATGGTCTGATTGATCGCCCGAATTTGATGGTAAAGAGTCATGGAGTGCTCCCCTTTGTTGTGGTTGGTGCAAAATCTGGAAAAACAAGCTGGAGATCTGCCGTAACGGGCTCTATGGCATATCCGGTTGCGGTGAGGCCGGTGACACGGGCTACGGTTTCCACGCGGCGCACGCCATTTTTGCGGGTGATGAACACGACCATGTCGATTGTTTCGGCGATCAGATCATGGGGAATGGTGTGCGTCGCTTCACCTATCAATTGTTCAAGGCGATGAAGACCTGCTTCTGCCGAATTTGCGTGCAAGGTGGCAATGCCGCCGGGGTGGCCTGTGTTCCAGGCTTTTAGCATGTCGAGCGCTTCAGGCCCGCGCACTTCGCCAACAATGATACGGTCGGGGCGAAGACGGAGCGTTGAGCGCACAAGATCAGCGAGCGTGACAGAGCCCGGCTGGGTGCGCATCTGCACCGCGTCTTTTGCCGCACAGTGCAGTTCCCGTGTGTCTTCCAGAATAACAAGGCGGTCGCCCGTTTTTGCGATTTCACCCAGGAGCGCGTTGGTAAGCGTTGTCTTGCCGGAGCCCGTACCGCCGACCACAAGAATGTTTGCGCGCTCCCGGATTGCCTTGCGCAGCGCGTCGGCATGAGCGGCGCGAAGGATATGGGTTTGCACATAATTATCGAGCGGAATGACATGTCCGGCAGGTTTGCGAATGGAAAAACAGGGCGCGGTCGTCACAGGTGGCAGGACGCCTTCAAATCGTTCACCAGCCAAGGGGAGCTCAGCGGAAACGATTGGAGAGGAGGAAGAGGCGTCCCGCCCGTTCTGTGTTGCGATCAGCCGGATCGCGCGTTCAATGGCTTGTGGAGGGAGGGAGGCGCCTGTTTGACTGCGGCCGGCCCCGTGCTGATCAATCCATAACTTGCCGTCCGGATTGATCATGATTTCGACAATGCTTGGATCGCCAAGCGCCGTCATCACATCCTTGCCGAAGGCGGTGCGCAGCATGTCGGCTGTTCGGATGTCTGCGGTTTCACTACGCATCATGCACCTCCGCTCGGGCTCTGGCGGGCTTTTCCATGTGCAATCGATCAAGCTCTTCATCTGTGAAGAGGTCGGTTTCATCGAGCATGATGTCTTCGGAGATACGTTGCAGAATGCGCCGTCCGGATTGCAGATCGATGCCAAGCTGCTCGATGAAGCTTTCAAAGCGGAGGTCGCCTGCCGTGCGCGCTGCCTGTTGGCGCTCTGCCGGGACAGGCGGTGTTGTCATCATAAAGTAGCGGATGAAGAGGGCGAGGGTTTCACCGATTATCAGGTCTTTTTGTTCAAGCCGATCAAATTGGCGCGTCAGCGTGTCTAGCCGTCTGAGGATGGCATGACCGCCAATCCCGTCCGGCGCTGAAGCAAAATAGGCGTCGAGCGCAGCGTCCACGAGCGGGCCGATGGATTTGCCGGGCTGGGCCGCAAGCGCTGTGATCCGGGCATAATTCAAGTCAGAGATATAGGGCTGGATACGGCGGCTCATTTCTTGTCCCGTCCCAGCATGCCAATATCATTGGCGTTATCGATACTGTCTGCATCTTGCGCGTCAGAACCGGCGTCTAGCTCATTGGAAGGCTCTTTCTCTTGCGTCTCGTCGCTGACATCAGGTGCGTCCTGCTGCGGCGTCCGCTTTGCGTCCAGCTCAGGCTTGTGTTCCCGGCCACCTTCTGTATCGGTGGAGAGGCCTGAATCATCTGCATCCAGCATCAGATCGGCATGGAGAAAGGCGCGCAGTCCATCCCAGTCGCTTGCCGGATCATAGAGGCGAAAGGTATTCGGGGGAGGTGGATCAAGGCGTCGCGGTGTGAAGTTTTGATCGGCATAATATCTGAGCTTCCCAGCCCGAATGGGGCGCTTCCCGGAGAGGAAGACAAGTTCGTCATCTTCCGGCAATTGCATGATCTCACCGGGGGTCAGCAGCTGGCGGGCGGTCTCCTGGCGGGAGACCATGACGTGCGACAGGAACGGGGCGAGCCTGTGGCCGGTATAATTGCGCATGGCGCGTTGTTCAGTTGTGGTGCCAAGCGCATCAGAGATGCGTTTGGCAGTGCGCTCATCATTGGTCGAAAACGCGACACGGACATGGCAGTGATCGAGGATCGCATTAAACTGGCCATAGGCCTTGTCGATCTGGTTCAGGGACTGCGTGATCAGAAAGGCGCGCAGGCCATAGCTTGCCATATAGCCAAGCGCACTCTCAAAGAAGTCGAGCCGTCCAAGGGTTGGAAATTCATCCAGCATAAAGAGGACCTCATGCTTGCGCGGGGCATGGTCTGTTCCTTCGGTGAGGCGTCGTCCGATCTGGTTTAGCATTAGTCGGATCAGCGGCTTGGTACGCGAGATGTCAGAGGGTGGTACGGCGAGGTATAAAGAGACAGGGGCGTTTCCGTTGATGAGATCATCAAGCTTGAAATCACAGACAGAAGTCGCTTCAGCGACGACCGGGTCTCGGTAGAGCTGCAGACACGTCAGTGCAGTAGAGACAACACCTGAGCGTTCAGCTGGCGTTTTATCTGCAACTTCGCGGGCGTATTGAGCGATTTGGGGGTGAACTTCTGGCTGCTTGTCAGTCCCAATATGATTGGTCTGGAGCATAAGCTTGATAGTTTCATCTATGGTGCGTGTTGGGTGAGATAAGAACTTCACCAGCCCGGCAAGGGATTTGTCTTCCTCTGTATAAAGAATATGCAAGATTGATCCTGCCATCAGAGCATTGGCGGTTTTTTCCCAATGGTTGGCTTTTAGGGTCGCACTTTCCGGGTCAACCAGCAGATTGGCGATGTTCTGGACATCGCTGATTTCGCGGCGGCCTTTGCGGATCTCTTGCAAAGGGTTGTAGCGAATGCTGTCCGGCTCTGTCGGATCAAAGCGCAAGGTGCGTGAGAACTTTGAGCGCCAGCCGGCGGTTAGCTTCCAATTCTCACCCTTGATGTCATGGATGATGGCAGAGCCCGTCCAGGAGAGAAGGGTGGGCACAACAAGCCCCACACCTTTACCGGATCGGGTTGGCGCAAAGACCATGACATGTTCGGGTCCATCATGGCGCAGATACTCGCCATGCGCCTCGCCAAGAAAGACACCTTGGTCCTCGAAGAGTCCCGCTTTGCGAATATCTTTCCGGCTTGCCCATCGCGATGAGCCATAGGTGGAGACATGTTTGGCCGCTCGCGCGCGATAGATGGAGAGCGCCATTGCGACGATGATGGCGGCAAAGCCGGAACTTGCGGCGATGAGGCCGCCTCGTTCGAAAATATCCGGGGCGTAGGCATAATAGGAATACCACCAGCCAAAAAAGCGCCAGGGTTCATAGATGGGTGTGTCACCAAGAAGGAACCAGGCCTCGCCAAGGCGCGGTGAAAAGCCGAGTGAGGCGGCAGTGATCTGACAAGCGATCCAGACGCCAATGATAATGGTGAGGAGGACAAGCAGGAGGTGCGAAAAAAGGGTCGTGTTCGTATTCATGCCCTTAGGCTGAAAGAGAAAACGGTTTCGGGTAAGTGGAAAAAGAGAGTAAAAACAATAGGCAAACGTGCATTTGTCAGCGCGTTGCAGAACGCCCGGTAACCCGCGTGCAATTGCGTGAAAGTTTTACTCCAAAAGCCAACAGTGTATACGCGAACGCGTATTAACTTGATATATACGCATTTGCGTATATAAGTGTTTTATACGCGATCTCGTATGGAGTGGCAGATATGTCAGATCTTGTCAGAAGTCCCCGCATGGCGGGAGAAATTGTCCGCAAGGCCAGAAAGGCGCGCGGGTGGACGCAAGCTGAGCTGAGCGCGCATATGGGTGTGCGTCAGGCGACGGTGTCCAAACTGGAATCAGGTGTGTCCACCACAAGCATGTCGGTCTTCTTTGATGCGCTGACAGCGCTGGAGCTTGATCTATTGGTCAGCGACCGGAGCGATCAGTCAGATGTCAGTGAGCTCTTTTGATGGCGCGGCACTCGACCACGCAGAGATTGGTTGCCTATTTCAATGCGCGCCGCACCGGATTGCTTGAAAAGGAAACGGGCGGCGCACTCAGTTTTGCCTATGACAAGGACTGGCTCGATTGGCCTGACGCCATACCGGTGTCGATTTCATTGCCACTGTCAGAACGGGTCTGGCGTGGCGCGCCAGTCGTCAATGTGTTTGAAAATCTGTTGCCGGATGCTGAGCCGGTCCGACGCAATGTCGCTGAGAGATTGGGCGCAGAGGGTGTCGATGCGTTCTCGCTTTTGTCTGTTGCCGGGCGCGACTGTGTTGGCGCGCTTCAATTTTTGCATGAGGGTATGACGCCCGGCAAGATAGCCGGTGAGGTAAAAGGTGAGCGTCTCACGGAAGCGGAGATTGCCACCCTTATCAAAGGTTTGAAGCTTCAGCCTCTCGGGCTCGACCCGGAAGATGAAGATTTCAGGATCTCAATTGCTGGCGCGCAGGATAAGACAGCTTTGCTGAAGAAAGACGGTGACTGGTATCGCCCCGTCGGCACCACGGCGACGACACATATTCTGAAGCCGACCATTGGTATTTTGCCAAATGATATTGATCTCACCGATAGCGTCCAGAATGAATTTGTCTGCCTAAAGCTTTGCAGAGATTTGGGGCTCGACGTGGCCGAGGCAGAGATTGAACAATTTGAAGATCAGCTGGTTCTGAGAGTGACGCGCTTTGACCGGATATGGAGAAATAAACCCAAGCGCTTACTGAGATTGCCGCAAGAGGATTTTTGTCAGGCGCTATCTGTTCCCTCAACACGCAAATATCAGCGCGACGGCGGACCTTCAGTATTGGACATATTGGAAAGGCTGAAAGAGAGCGATCGCCCGAATGATGACAGATGGGCGTTCCTGCGCGCCCAGCTTGTTTTCTGGCTGATCGGCGCAACCGATGGTCATGCCAAGAATTTCTCTATTCGCCTGCGCCCCGGCGGACGGTTTGTTCTGGCACCGCTCTATGATGTGCTTTCAATGCAGCCGATCCTCGACAAGAAGCAGATCTCCAAAAAGAGCTTCAAACTCGCCATGTCTCTCGGAGAGAATAATCGCTACCAGGTCGAGACGATCTCCTACCGGCATTTTGAACAGACAGCAGCGCTGGCTGGGCTCAACAAAGACAAACTGCAAAGCCTTTGTTCTGAGCTCAGCAATCTTGTCCCTGTAGCGCTCAAAAATCTCGAAGGTCTGATCGATGACAGGATTTCTGAAGAGCTCGTAACCAGTCTCGCAAATGGTCTGAGGAAGCGGGCAGCGATATTGGCTGTCGGATAAGCGGCAGTTGAGGGGCTGAACTCCTGTTTGTTCACAGGGTAGATTTTGATGGTGCTTGACTCTTCAAGCACAAAAAGAACATATAGTGAACATTATGTATAATCAAAGTCTACCCAAAGGCGTTGCAACCAATGCCTCTACACATTGTATTCCCAAATCGCATGGGATGGTTCAGCTTGGAGACTCTGTGTCCTTGTCCCGTGGTAGGGTGCATGAGCTTCAGGGCGACAGCGCAGAAAGCCTGGCTTTGTTAGCCGCTGGACAATCCGAAGGCCCTGTCTTCTGGATTGGCGAGGCACGGGAGACGCGCTCGCTTTTTCCGTTGGGGCTTAGCCAGTTCATCGATCCTGAAAGGCTTATCGTCACAACAGGGG
>CAYUFN010000126.1:0-3269 GCA_964443965.1 uncultured Hyphomonas sp.
ATCGCCGCGGCTATAAGTTCTCCACCTATGCGACGTGGTGGATCCGTCAGGCGATTACGCGCTCCATCGCTGATCAGGCCCGTACGATTCGTATTCCGGTGCACATGATCGAGACAATCAACAAAATTGTCCGTACACAACGCCAGATGCTCCACGAGATTGGTCGCGAGCCAACACCTGAAGAGCTGGCCGAAAAGCTTGGCTTGCCACTTGAGAAAATCCGCAAGGTGCTCAAAATCGCTAAAGAGCCGATCTCTCTTGAGACGCCAATTGGCGATGATGAGGATTCAAACCTTGGTGACTTTATCGAGGATAAGCTGGCGCTTCTGCCTGTAGATGCCGCGATCCAGTCTAACTTGCGGGAAACGACCACGCGCGTGCTGGCCTCGCTTACCCCGCGTGAGGAACGCGTTCTGCGTATGCGTTTCGGCATTGGTATGAATACAGATCATACATTGGAAGAAGTCGGTCAACAGTTCAGCGTCACCCGCGAACGCATCCGCCAAATCGAAGCCAAAGCGCTCCGCAAGCTGAAACACCCAAGTCGAAGCCGGAAACTCCGCAGCTTCCTGGATACATAATTTAAAAGGCGGCCTCAGGGCCGCCTTTTGTAATGTTACTGATTTTTCACCAGCGGATCGCTAGAGCTTGTGATCTTGCCTACGCTCATAATGTAAGGGAATGCTGAGTTTTTATCTGCGTTTTGATAGATCACACAATCGTTGACAACATAGTCAGGTGCGATGCTTTTGCGGCGTTGCATCTGCGCTGCATTTTGCGTTTGTGTGATCGCGTTCAAAAGGCCACCACGATGCGTTAAATAAATTGCCGTTGTGGGCAGCTCATGAGCAATATAAGCTCCTGCTGGAAAGTTCATAAATGAAGTTATAGTACCTGTTTCTGTATTGAACGTTTTACTTTCTGCTGGGCTGATTTTTACATGCACATTGCCTGCATAGTAGAGAAGAAGTTCACATGAAACGGCGCGGCAGGCGGCGACTGCCTGTTTGCCCATTTGAATATCGCGTCGAGACAGTTCAGTATCGACTGATTTTGGTATCCAGTTTGGAATGTTGGGAGTTTCCTTACTCTGCATTTTCCAGTCCCAATCGACGGCACGCACATAAAGGTTCGGGTGCAGCGCGGATAAGCCTTTTAAATCCTGTAACATATAGCGCATTGCAGCAGAAGTTCGTCCATCTGTGGTCGCTCGTGCCGCAAACGGGATTTCACCTTTAATGGGGGCGCTCTTCATATAAGTGTCCAGATCAGCTTGCCATGTGTGATCATATTCAAGCGCGACAACAACGCGCTTATCTGTAGAGAGAGCATCCTTGACAAAGCTGGAGAATGCTCTGGGCATTTCGTTATTGCCATGCCATTCGCCAACAAGAATTGCTTGGTGGGTTCTTGCCAGTTCTGTAAAAGTAATAGTTGTTTCGCTGGGTGTTGAGGGAATGCCTGAACAAGCCGATAGGAAGAGTGTCGAAATAATTACCCGTAACATTTCTTAATCCACCCGCACCAATCCGCTCTTAAACCGTTTCCAATTGTCCACATAAACCTGCGCGGAGGCTTTGAGCATCATGCGCTGCGGGTCTGTTAATTCCTTGATGATCTTGCCCGGCGCGCCCATCACCAGCGAACCATCGGGGATCACCTTGCCTTCCGGGATCAGCGCGTGCGCCCCGATGATGCAATTCTTGCCGATCACCGCGCGGTTCATTACCGTTGCACCAATCCCGATCAGGCTTTCATCGCCAATCGTACAGCCATGTAGCATCACCATATGGCCGACGGTGACATTCTTCCCGATGGTCAATGGGCACCCAAGATCAGTATGCAGAACTGATCCGTCCTGAATATTTGAGCGCTCGCCTATGGTGATGGGATCATTATCTCCGCGCAATGTGGCACCGAACCACACGCTTGCATCTTCTTGTAGGCTGACATTGCCCATCACGGCGGCGGTCTCTGCGATCCAATAATTGCCACTATCGGGCAGGGTGGGTGCGTGCCCGTCAAGAGAATAGATTGCCATAATATGTGCCCCTTTTGCCGTGCTTATAATTTAGGCACACCGTGCCAAGCAGCGCACCATTTGTCACGTAAAATTCACGCAAAAGCGGCATGTGTAAAATGACCCTTTACGAAATGTTAGCAATCAGCGCACAGTCTAACCCTATCAAGGAGGATATGCGTGAGACGATCCAATCTCTCATCCTATGGGCCACCGCCGCCTGCGCCTGACAAGGGCCGCCGCCTTCTTTATTCTCGTTTTCGCAACCGTGATGCTTTTTGTGTCGCGGTTTTTTTCTGCCCCAAAACAGGAGTTTCTCATGGGTAAACGGTCTCAAGCACGCCGTCTTCGCAATGGTCAAAGTGGAATGGATACTCAGGCCGCGCTCTACGCGATTGATGGTGGATGGCACCCCGATGACGGCAACACTTATAAAGGGCATACCAAGAAAAATGGCGATGGGCGCGAGCAGCGATATGTCAAAACCATCAAGCCGCGATCAGAAAACCAGGCTGCGTTAATGCAAGCGCTGGCCAGTCAACCACTCGTCGCTGCGCTCGGTCCGGCTGGCACTGGCAAAACATATCTGGCCGTTTGCGAAGCGGTCAAAGCCCTGCAAACAGGCAGGGTTGCCCGTATTGTGCTCGCCCGCCCAGCTGTCGATGCAGGCGAACAAATCGGCTACCTGCCCGGCGGTATGGAGGAAAAGCTCGCTCCTTTTTTACGCCCACTCTATGACGCGCTTTCCGATCGTCTCAGCCCCAAGCAGTTGCGAGATATGATCAGTGAAGGAATTATCGAAATTGCCCCAATCGGCTTTATGCGCGGGCGTACACTCAATAATGCCTTTATAGTCATCGATGAGGCGCAGAATTGCACGTATACGCAGCTGAAAATGCTACTCACGCGCCTTGGCTGGCATTCAACAATGGCGATCACTGGCGACCCGGCACAAACAGATTTGCTCCCGGGGCTATCAGGCCTGGCCGCTATCGCCGCAAAGATTGAAAAGATGGAAGATGTCTCCGTCATCAGGCTGGAAGGGCGGGACGTCGTGCGCCACCCGCTCGTCGCCGAAATGTTGAGTGTATTGTAACCGTACATACACTTCAAGCTCTGTGATACCAATCACAGTCTTGTCCCGATAAGCCAGTCATGGTCTCCGCATTTATAATATTGGGGGTCATGATGAACTTACTAAAATGTACAATAATAGGAGCCGCGCTGATCGCTTTGGCCGGGTGCGGGA
>CAYUFN010000126.1:3284-8457 GCA_964443965.1 uncultured Hyphomonas sp.
CAATCAGATTGGGGGGAAACCTCTGGCGCGCAGCATTGATGATGATGCGGTTGAGTTAAATAACTCACACGTTAGGGCCATTAATGGCGTAATCACTGTGAACGCTCTACGCGCAAGGGATCGCTGGCCGACAGGATATACGACATTGTCAGGCGTGAGATTTAATCCGACACGGCAATTGCAGGGCGGGCTAAATTTTAACCAGGGATTAGTCGGTGGCAGTACGCCGCCAACTTCGCGCGTGACAACCTCTGCATCGGCAACTGGAACTTTAACAGCTAACGCCCAATACAGTGTAAATCCATTTGCAGAGCAGGACACCTCTCAAAGCTTATATTCAGCCGAAGGCAGTGAGGAGATATTTCGTCGATACCTGGAGGCGGCCTGGCCAAGGCGCGTTGTCTTTGCACTTTTTGTTGACCATGTTCGAAAGGGTGGGGAAATCTGTCATATTAATGGTGATGATCTATTAGCCAAAGCCGTAAATGGTATCGATTATAAAGGTGAGTTTGCGACAAAATATGAGGATCAGCCTTCTCATCCATGCCGTATAATAAAAGAGGCGTTCGCCTCTAATGAAGAAATTGATTGGAGTTATGATCTGAATAGTAACTATTGGTGCCATAATGGTATATGTACGAGGATTAGCGAAAGCCGCCGAAACAACTACAGAAGAGGCATCAGCGCTAAGCCTGAGTTTCTTGAAAGCAACCCATGCGTCTCTATCGAAAAAGACCAGTCCAGTACCTTAATCCTCAGTAAAAGTGAAGAAGGATTGAGCGCAAAGTTAACCGCCGTAGCGTCCTCTGCAGGACGGGATATCGTTACAACCGCAAAAGATTTGAGGCTTTGTGACAGACTATCTACAGGGCGTACATTCTATAAGCGCATACCTGCCTTGGAAATAAAAGAGAGTTACCCTCAAGCAATTAAAAGGCTATTTAGAAGCTACCAAGACCGTGCGCTTGCATCCTTTCTGCTTAGGAGTAAGTACAAGTCCGGTAAAGTGATCCAAGATAAGTTCAAAATAGTTGAAAAATCCGATATTGATAAATGTATCGCAGTATTGAAAAAAATTGGTGTTACGAAAGCATACAGCTCACCTTCGGATTCTGATATGTGCACGGAGGATGTGCCTCATTTTGAAGAATTATTAGAAAACTTCATTGGCAGAAATACATATGAGCAACCCGTTGGGACGATTCATTTCAGGTCTTTTGATGACATGGTCTACTTTGTTGGGGAAACACTGCGTTTGCCCACAGGAAAGAAAAAAGGTCTCCAGCCTGATGCACTTTCGAACTATGGGCTTTGTGTGAGTTGGAGCGCTGATAAGCTATGCGATGGTCGATTATTCAGAGTGCTGCAGCGAGGTGAGCTTACAGCGCTCGCTGAAGGAGTGCGGACTGGTTTTGGCGTAGAAGTCAAACATGCTGGACATAACTGGCGAGCGCTACCTGAGGTCAGTCCCAAAAATATTGATAAATCGCCAGATAAAGAAATAGATAATACCGGATTGGTGCTAAGCATCCTGTCACAGCTTTACTTGCTCAATCAGTCATCAGAATTTCTTGAAGCACCTGAGAATATTCTTCTACAATAAAACAACTGGCCTTATCGCCAGAATAAACAAAAGCCCCGCTCGCAAAAGCGGGGCTTTATCTTTTTGTAATAGAAGATCAATCTAAAGCGAGCTATCCAGTTTGCGGCAATCTTCCATCAGGCCTTTTACAGCGTTGACGGAGTTATCAAACATTGCCTGCTCTTCGGCGTTCAGCGTTATCTCGACAACTTTTTCAACACCGCCAGCGCCGATCATTACCGGCACACCGACATACATTTCATTACAACCAAACTGGCCTGACAGATAAGACGCACACGGCAGAAGGCGCTTCTTGTCTTTGAGATAAGCTGTTGCCATTTCCACGGCGCTTTCAGCTGGTGCATAATAGGCAGAGCCCGTTTTCAGAAGGCCAACAATCTCGCCGCCACCCTTGCGGGTGCGTTCCACAATCGCCGCCATTTTCTCATCAGTCGACCAACCCATCTTTATCAGGTCTGGCACAGGGATACCCGCAACAGTAGAATAGCGTAGCAGCGGCACCATTGTGTCACCATGCCCGCCCATCACAAAGGCTGTTGTATCTTCAGCAGAGGAGCCAAATTCATCACAGAGGAAATGCCGGAAGCGCGCGCTATCAAGAACCCCCGCCATACCCACAACCATATTGGTCGGCAGACCGGAGAATTTCTGCAACGCCCACACCATCGCATCAAGTGGGTTGGTGATACAGATCACAAACGCGCCCGGCGCATGCGCGGCAATGCCTTCACCAACGGACTTCATTACTTTCAGGTTGATACCGAGCAGGTCATCGCGGCTCATGCCCGGCTTGCGCGCCACACCGGCAGTAATAATACACACATCAGCGCCTGCAATATCGGCATAATCCTGTGTGCCTTTCAAGCTTACATCCTTGCCGAAGACGGGCGTTGCCTCCGAGATGTCCAGCGCTTTGCCCTCTGGCAGACCCTCGGCAATATCAAACAGAATAACATCGCCAAGTTCTTCGCGCGCGCAAACATGAGCGAGCGTGCCGCCAATCATGCCTGCGCCAATAAGAGCAATCTTTTTACGGGCCATAAGGACCTCCTTTAGAAAATTGTGAATGTGTGATGGCGCACAACTAGCCCGCCTAGGCCTTTGGTGCAATGGCAAGGCACTTACAGGATGTCACAGCCTCGCGATCTATCTGTGTTTTGGATAAGCAAAGCTGAATTTTATTTGCGCACTTATATAGGTTTTGTTTACGAACTCATGTGAAATTCACGAAATGATACCTCCACGCACCCGGCGCTCTCCTGTCGCCCCCGATCATTGTAATCTCACCCGCGCCATCGCACTGATTGGCGATAAATGGAATCTGATGATTTTGCGCTCGGCCCTTTATGGCGTGCGCCGGTTTGACGATTTTCAGTCCGAGCTTGGTGCCCCGCGCACTGTGCTAAGTGGCCGCTTGAAAAAACTTGTTACCAACGGCTTGCTGGAAACAAAACAATACCGAGAAGAGGGCAGTCGCGCGCGCAAGGAGTATATCCTCACTGAGCAAGGAAATGACCTGCGTCCCATCCTCATTTCGCTTACCCAATGGGGCGATAAATGGCTTGGCAGTGGCGAGGCCCCGATCAGCTTTACCCAAAAAAGCGGCGGCCGCGTTCAGGCCGGCTTCGTTGGCGAAAATGGTCGCGTCGTCGCCCCCGAAGAGTTACGCATAGTCTTAAGGAAATAGGGGCATCTTGTTTCGTTTAGGTGTTTAAAGGGGCGGTTGCTTTTTGCTGCTAAAATGCCTTCCGCATCAAATCGTCCCATTGAGTTCGGAGATGCATTTGACGAAGCGCTAAAGCCTGCCCAATAAGATGATATGGTCATCGAAGCAGACGAGCGCAGAACCAAAACTGGCACGCCCCATAAACAAGCTGACCGTATGGGAGTAAAAGTTGATCACGCTGGGTCGCTGGGGCTCTACTTGCCAAGCAGCGGAGTCTATTTTCTGGCTGGTCTCTCCTTTGTCGACTTATGTGACCGGGCAGGTCATAATCATCAGCAGCAGTGCGCGCGGCAGCATGTCATAATGCAGCCCTTTTCTGATAGATGAAAAGAACGATTAATATTAGTAGAAAGACGAATACGATGAAGCGCATACTCTCCCTACCAGCCAGTACGCCCGATTATGATATTTCCCCGATCACGATCGCTTACAGGGAAGACGCTGTCTTCAAAGATACTTATGGCGGGGCGGTCGGCTGGGTCGCGTTAGGCGGATTGCATTACAAACCCAAAAAACCATCGGATACAGTTTTGATCAGCATGCACCCAATTGGGGGCACTGGCCGGCTTCCTGTAATGGGATATCTTGCTGAACAGGGGCTGCATGTGATCGGTGCAGACAGCCGCTATCGCGGTGTCGATAATGCCTTGATCATGGAAAAAGTCGCCTGCGATCTTGGCGCTTTCGTTCGTTATGCAAAAGAGGCGCTGGGCTATCGCAATGTCATTTTACTTGGATGGAGCGGCGGCGGCTCACTCTCCGCATTTTACCAGTCCGAAGCGGAGAAGCCTTCTGTAACGTCTTCGCCATGTGGCGCAGGACCGAACCTTACAAAAGCCGAGCTTATCCCGGCAGATGCGGTTGTCTTCATGGCCGCGCATGTGTCCCGTCACGGCACGCTGACTGAGTGGATTGATCCGGCTATCACCGACGAGGCAGCCCCATATAAGCGGGACCCCGCGCTTGACCTTTATTCAGGCGATATAAAGCCACCGTTTTCGGCTGAATTCCTTGAAACCTACCAGGCCGCGCAGATTGCGCGGAACCGCAGAATTACAAGCTGGGTGAAGGGCAAACTCGATAACTTGCAACAAATGGGACGCGAAATGGAGGAATTTGCATTCACCGTGCACGGCACAATGGCAGATCCGCGCTGGCTCGACGCAACAATTGATCCAAATGACCGCAAGCCGAACTGGTGCTACCTTGGCGATCCTAAAACAGTCAATATGGGCCCCGTCGGGCTTGCCCGCGCTTCGACTTTGCGGAGCTGGTTGTCTCAATGGAGTTTTGACGACGCCAATGCGGATGGCCCCTTATGTGCCGCTAATATCTCAAAGCCCGTATTGGTCATAAATAACACCGCAGACGATGCGTGCACACCAAGCCATGCAGAACGCCTCTTCAATGGTGTTTCGCACACAAATAAGCAGCGTCAGGATGTTAAAGGCGCAACCCATTACTATCAGGGGCAGGCTGAACTTGGGCGACAAGCGGCCAGTATCGTCAAATCTTGGCTTATCGAACATAATCTTATCAATCAGTAGAAAGTGGAGGCGTCCGAAGGTGCAGAGCACCTTATGGACTCCTGTCGGACTTGGATTGAGCCGGACATTGTCAAGCTTGCAGGGGGCTCAGAAGATGCGCTCAACTTGTTTGCAACCCCGCTTCATATGCAGGTGAGGGCGTATACATTGTGCTGCCGCCATAGGCTCCAACCAATTTCAAAAAACTTATCCCACACTTTCTCCCTCGCGTTATATTGCTCTTTCTTCTCTCAAGCAAAAGCGGTGTCCGGACCGGCCTGACATTTGAGAGCGGACGGGTTTCCTAAGTCTGAGGCG
>CAYUFN010000127.1:0-8350 GCA_964443965.1 uncultured Hyphomonas sp.
CATCCTCAACCGTGTCCCAGCCATCATCGAACACCGCATGCGTTTCGGCCTCATAGCGCCCGGTTTGATTGCTGATTGCGCCGCGCCCACGATGATGGTGTCGGGTGCAGGCCCTGTCGATATCAAGTTGGGTGACCCGGCCTGTCTTGGGAAGTTTCTGTGTCGTACGCATGTTTCGCAAAACAGCACACTGATCAGAACAAATCAAGAACATTTGGGTTTATCGCTTGTGGATAAAGTGCCCGTAGGCCCGCTTAATCGGTGCTGGCGCGTGATCCGTATATGCGCCGTTGCCAAAACCAAAGTATGCAGCCTGCGCCAAGCAAGGCCAGAAACACCCACGCGCTCATCGCCTTGCTGTCACTGGCCGCCCAGAGCGCGCTGACGGCGCAAATTGTAGCCATCACCCACCAGAGCAGCGCCGTTTTGATGTGCCCCCAGCCGGAGCGAATGAAAAGCTGATAGGCGTGATGGCGGTGCGGGGTCAGCAAATTGTGTCCGGCCCGCGCGCGCCAGAGCAGCGTCATGAATACATCGACCAGAAACGGAAGCGCCAGCGTCGCCGGAAACCAGATATTTCCATCCTGCGCCGCATAAATCCCAAGGCTTGCAAACACAGCTCCGCCAAATAGCGAGCCAGCATCGCCCGCATAAAGCTTGCCTTGCAGATTCCAGAAGAGGAAGCCGAGGATAGCGAAAACGGTAATGCCGCCGATAATGTTGAGCAGGTGTGCAAACACCCAGTCTTCATTGTAGGGCGCATGATGAAATGCATGCAGTTCAAACAAATAGAAGCTGATGCTGGCGATCATGATTGCAAGCGTACCCATGGCGAGACCATTGGAGCCGTCCATGAAGTTTGCAGCATTCATTAAAACGAAAAGCCATAAAGCAGCACCGCCAATGCCTATCCATGGCGCAATCAGCATGTATGAATCGGCAATTGGAAAAAAGATTCCTTCGATATTTGCGCCAAAACTGGCGGCAAACACCGTAAGTCCTGCAAGTGCAAATAGTTTTGGTTTCGCCGGCAGCGTAAACCGATCGTCAAGTACCCCTAAGCCTAAGGCTGTAAAAGCCAGAATTACAAAATAGCCACCGCCTTTTTGTAAAAAAAGATCTCCATTTGAGATATGCGGCGCACCGGTGGAGTTGCCAACTCTGTAGCCCTCTCCGAAGATGAAATGTAAAACGAGCGGAAGGATCATCGCGGCAGCTATTGCCAGGCCGCCTGATGTGGGGACCGCAGCAGACTGCGTCTTGCGTTCACTGTCTGGGGTATCTTCAGGGCCGACGATCATAAGTATACGGCACATGAAAAGACAAAGTATGTAGGACAGTGCGAAAAGAGGTGTGTTTCCCGTCACCCCACCCCCCCAAGCTGCGTTGCAACGCACCACCAGTCCGGTCGTTGTGCCTTTATCTCTGCTGCGCCAGCTTTTGCAGCTTCTATCGTCTCAAACAGCGCAAAGCAGGTCGCGCCGGAGCCGGACATGCGCACGCATTTTTGTCCGTTCAAAGACCGTAATAAGGAAAGCGTTGCCGCAATTTCCCGGTGGCGGGCCATGGCGGGGGCTTCCAGATCATTATAGGTCGTTCCCAGCCAGCCAAAGAGATCCCCGAGCGCGCTCAAGGCAGGCGGTGTCGCTTCAGCAAAATCTGCCCCGCCGCCGGCTGCGTCAAAAGCCTGAAAGATCGGCCCTGTCGGACAAGCAATGCCGGGGTTGACCAGCAGAGCCGGAATAGGGCCGGTCAGGCTAACAGCGTGCAGCCGCTCGCCTTCGCCGCGCATCAGAACAGGTTGGCTCGCCAAACAAGCCGGGACATCCCCGCCGAGTTTTTCGGCCAGAAGCAGCAAATGCGCTGGGTCCTTCGGGCCTTCCCAAAACGCATTCAGCAATCGCAAAGTGGCGGCTGCATCAGCTGAGCCGCCGCCAATCCCTGCCGCTACTGGTAAGTGTTTTACCAGTGTAATCCGTGCGCCCAAATCAGTCTCCAGCACCATACGTAGGCCATGGGCGGCTTTGAAAACCAGATTGTCACCCACCGGCCCACACTGATCGGCATAAGGCCCAATCACGCCGATCTGCAGCGTATCGGCGGCCTCCACCAATATCCGGTCAGCTGCTTCTGGTCCTGCAAAAACAGTCAAACTATCAAGCCGATGCCGTCCATTAGCTTTGGCTGCCCCAACATGCAGGGTGAGGTTAACTTTGGCAGGGGCAAGCGTCATAGGCATAAGCGCACTTTTGACTGAGGCTGCAAGCCGGGTCAAATGTTTACACCAGAAAAAAGCCTCCCACCCAAGGCGGGAAGCTTTTTTGTCATAGGGCCGTCATAGGCCTAAGCCGGGCGAACGACGCCGTCACGGATGTTAATACGCTCACCGTTGAATTTGGTGAGTGTAAATCCATCAAAGCGCTCATTATAAGTCGTGCTGTAATCAGCGAGCAGCGCAATACCAACAGCCTCACCAATAAGATTGCCAACACCATCAGAACGCCAGTGCATACCGGCAGCATCGCGCGCATGGGTAACGTTGGACACCAGCTTGTTCAACTCACCGCCAATAGTAAGTGTCCCGCTATAGGGTAGCAAAGCTGATCCGTCGGCATTGGACATGACAGGATCAGGAATGACGAAGTCTTCATTGACGAAAGCCTTCAGGATTGTTGCCCCCGCCGCCACAAAGGAAGAGTGACCGCCAGGATAAGCAGGGTGCGCAGGAGAGCCCTCTGGGAAACCCATAGCCAAAAGGCCATCATTGCTGGCATCACCAGGTGTGCTGTTTGCACGCCGCACTTGATTGCGTCCCACACGGAACGCTTCTGAATCGAGCAATTCTCCACCAAGGCCATAATCGCGCAAGCCGCGCAATTGAACATTCAAACGTCCCCCGTAAACTTCAGGGCGCGCGCGGCGATGGTTCAGCCATTTTTGGAACCAAGCCCCTGTCAGAGCCTGACGCGGGCCATGCACGGTCAAGTGCGTAATGTCTGCTAATCCAAAAGTTGTGAAGCCTTGTTGTGTTGTATTGTTAACACGCAGATAAGGCAGGTTCGGATCAAATGCATCGTCTGTACCAAAACCAAAAATAACTGAGAGCGCATGCAAGGGCGATTGAACAGGGAAGTCGCGATGTACCCATTCAGAAAGATCGCGCATGCGGCAAATGTAGCCAACGCGATCCGTAAATCTTGTTGGATTCCCATTCGCATTAGGATCAAGCCCGCGTTGAATGGCTAGCCACTCATCAAAATTTGTCATGAATTGATTGGGACCGCTACGAACCAGCTTGGGGTAACGTTGTTCAACATTGAGTTGACCGATTGAAAAATCCTTCACAAGGAATTGGCTGACAAACGGTCCGTCCAGCGCGCCTGGAAGCGCATGTTCAAACAATGGAATGCCGCCCCGGAACACAGTTTGCGGGGTAAGATCGCCATTACTATCTTTTGGGAAAATATCCGAACGCGTAAACTGATCCAGGTCTGATATTGCACGCTGAATACGGTTGCTCGTTTCATAATTAATGAACGGCACATCGCGTGTTGCTGAATACCAATACATTTCGCCCATTTCAGCTTCGGTGACCAATCCATCGAAAGCCGGCGCAGGCTGCACGCGGCTGGCTTGCCCGTCCTGTCCTGACATTTCAAATGCAAAGGCGGCCTGAGGGCTGACAAGCCGCTGACGTTGCGCATCATTTGGGCGGCCAACACGGATATTGTCGAATTTATCTGGCTCACCGCTGGATAGCGCATCAATGTAGGAGAGATAAGATCGGCGTGAAACTTCACCCACATCATTATGCACAAGTGTTTTGTGAAAGTTGCCAATAAAATCTGGCAGACGCACTTCATCATCATTTGTGGGCTGAGCCGTTCTGGGTGCGTTTCGCTGGTTCACCGATGCGCGGTTGTCGCGTAATCGCAATGCCGCATAGCTGCGGCGAAGCGGATTCTCAGCTAATGTTTTTCCAAGGATACTGCTGGATTTCAAGTTGCGCCGTCTGCTGCTAAAGCGCGCATCGGCTGTTGCGGCCGGCGCAAGGCCGGTTGCTGTGCCTGCAATTGCGGATGTCGCAATTGCACTGCGTAACATATCACGGCGAGACAGTGTATTTTCTTGCAAAGGCGTATCTAGCGGAGACGTCTCCGCTGTTTCAAATTTTGACATAATTGTCCCCTATTAACTGCGATGTGATATCGCAGCCTCATTTATTATAAAAAAGCATCCCCCCAAGGGTGCCTGTATTAGCAACAGCGTGTTCCCCTTGCTGTGCATAACAGTAGTCACATCATAGCATATTATAGCCATAAAGAAAGGTAGCGTTGCGTAACTTTGAAAAGTTCGCTTGCTGATTGTAAGCAATGTGTGGGTTTCGCAAATTGGGTGAGTTAAGAAAGGCTGGCGTCTGCTGGCTAATTCTGCTTTGCGGTTTTAAGCGCATTTGCGCGGTCAAGGCCATTTTCTATCTTTAAGCGTAGGTGTGGAACATTGTCTGCATCCGGATCAAGCCGTATCGTGCGGTTCCACTGAAAACCAGCTTCAAGCTTGCGGCCAACTCGCCAATAAGCATCCCCTAGATGGTCGTTGAGGGTCGGGTCGCTCGGCTCAAGCTCGACGGCGCGTTCAAGTTGTCTGACCGCTTCTGAATAATTGCCGCGCTTATAAAAAGCCCAGCCATAACTATCAATGATAAAGCCAGCATCAGGTCGTAAGGCGATGGCACGCTGTATAAGTTCAAATCCCTCATCCAGGCGAATGCCGCGGTCTATCCAGGAATATCCAAGATAGTTCAAAAGCGCAGGCTGGTTTGGTGAGATATTCTTGGCGCGCAAAAGATCTGCCTCTGCTTCTGGCCAGCGACCCAGTTGTTCTCTTGCCGCGCCGCGCGCATAGAATAGCCGCCAGTCTTCAACATTTTTGTCTGCATCCTCTGCGATAATTTCATTGAAGATGCCTTCAGCTTGCGCAAATTGGTCAAGAGAGCGGAAAAGATCACCAAGTTGGATTTTCAGATTGCGATCTTCAGCATGGGCTAACGCTTCCCGCGCCGTTCTCAAGGCCTCTTCATTACGATCTTCGCGCCGCAGAGCCCATGCGATCTGCCCTTGCGCTGTTGCGTAGAAAACAGATGTTTGGGGAACTTCCTGCAAGATCGCGATCGCGTCTGCGCGGCGGCCACCCTGATCAAGCGAATTACCCCAAAGGGTGCGCGCGATATCAAGGTTAGGGTCGAGCAAAAGCGCAAGCGAGAAATAAACACCTGCCAGATCGCTTCTTGTCTGCGAGGCAAGCGCAGCGGCGGGTATGTACACCGACAAGGCAGCCCCTTCGAGCAGGCTTGGCCGGATCAAAGTGATTGGTTGGCCGGTTTCAATGTCACTTAAAAGCGCTTCAATCGCTGCGTTTTGTCCAATACGGTTTGAAAAATACTGCAACAGACGCAACGCTTCATCACGCTGTCCAGACCTTGCCAAAAGGCGTGCATGATATTCCGTCGATGTCGCAAGTCGATTGTTTGATTGCCACATTTCTTCGAAGGTTTCCAGCGCAGCAGCCTCGTCGCCCGCGTTTAGGTAAATCAGCGCGCGTGTCGATTGTGAGAGTCCCTGAAGCAGACCATCATTCAGGTTGGTACTATTGAGGATCGCAATTGCCGCTTTTGGCTTGTTTGAGGCCACTAGCGACCAGGCAATCAGGTTACGCGAAATCGCATCATTAAACAGGCTGGATGTTTCGGGCAGCAAGATACGCTCGGCTTTGCGCGGCTGATTTGCCTTCAAGGCCTCAATGCCCAGTATCAGGCGTGGCAGAGATGTTTCGGCAAGCGTGACATCTTTAGCGGTTTTGGAAATGGCAATCGCAACTTCTGTCCGCCCTGCAATCAACGACGAGAAGACTGCGCGCTCAAGCAGGTCATGGTCATAGGGGTTAGACCGCACGGCCCCGGCATAATAGAGCGCAGCCTGTTCCGGGTCATTGGTCAAAGAAGCATAGCGCGCCCGTAGAAAATCAGCATAGCTACGCGCATTTGTTGAACGCGCCTGCAGGGCTTCACGCCGCTCTTTAAAAGCGCTCGTTTGCGGCCCAACAGAACACGTCGCCAAGCTCAATAGCCCGCAGGCCAGCGCGATACACCCAATCCACTTCATCTCGTCACTTTTTCAGCTCGCATAAAAAAGTGCAAGGAAAATGGACCGTTAATACCCTTTTGTGAACAGCGCCTAGATGTCACGCTCGTTGAGTTGCCCATCATCCTGCAGAGAAACCGATGGAATTGCGCGTTTTTCTGGTGGCGGCGTTGTGATCCCATCTTTTAATTTCATTTCAATCGCTACACGCACGCGTTTTGGTGGATAAACCGCCAAAGCACTTTCCCAAGCCTCGCGTGCGGCATCCTTATCGCCAAGATGCCAGTGTATATCGCCCATATGGTCTTCAATTTCCCAGTGCTTTTCTGGCGCCAGCAGCCTGCGTGATCCTTCAATTGCCTGTTTGGCTGTTCTTAAATCACCCAGCTTGTAACGTGCCCATCCGTAACTGTCGCGAATATAGGCGCTGCGCGGAACAAGCGTTGTGGCTCTGTATAGCAGTTTATAACCTTCTTCATATTCTTCAGTATGTGTGATCAGGAAGTATCCCAAAGAATTGAGTGCATTAGGGTCTGTTGGGCGTTCGAGAAATTCCCGGCGCAAAATTTTTAGCGCCTCTTCATCTCGATCAAGCTCGCCTAAAACCGTGGCCACATAGCTGCGTCGATTATGCGTGTCATCAATCCGCAACGCTTCTTCGGCGAGCACAAGTGCTTCTTCATAAAGTCCGAAATGCTGTAGCAGATTGGCTTTAGAGGCGTTAGCAATCGCTTGTTCTGAGTCATTATCAGCTAGCTCTAGCGCCTTGTCAGCCAGGTCGAGCGCTGTGGTTTGATCTTCAAGGAAAGAGTAAAGGCTCGCCGCGCGCAGCAGATGACCAAACTCATCTTCTGGTTTGGACGGAACCTTCATTGCCGCTTCCAGCGCTTCACGCGCTTCATCCTGCCTTTGCTGCAAAAGCAGGGCCAGCGCAGCAGACATGCCGAAATTCGGCGTCGCTTCAGGCGCACTCAGTGCAACATGCGCGGCACCATCATAGAAAGCCTGTTGGTGCAGCGTATTGATGACAAGCGAGCGCAAGCTTTCATCATCAGGCGTCAGCAAAAGCGCAGCTTGATCCAGAGACGATTTTGTATAATCGAATGTATTGGTTGCCTGGCCGGATTGAACCAGCCTGAAGATACGCTGCGTAGCCAGTGCGCTGGAAATATCTGTCAGCGTGCGTGAAAAAGCCGTCCGCGGCGTCAGTAACTCATCATCAAGACCTTCCCCGCTTTCAAGGGATTCAATGGCGGCCGCATAACCAACGGCGCGCTCCGGCTCGGCCACGGCTAACTTACGGTACGCCTCCTTGGCCTCTTCAATTCGCCCGAGCTTGCGCAATAACAGCGCCTGACGAGCAACAACTGTGCGGATGTGCGAGAAGTAAAGCCCCTTAATATCAAAATCATGCGCTGGCGCCGTAATATCTGCAGGAATGAGAGACGAATAAACAGCCACAGCCTCTTCATTCCGCCCAAGCCCTTCAAGCAAGGAGGCCAAGGAAAGATCGGCGCTGTAGCCAGGCAGGCCATCTGAGGCTGCACGATGCTCTGAAATCGCCTGTGATCCATCGCCGTCAAAGGCGTAAATCCAGGAATTGATATAGGCCAGCAGCTGGCTTTCATCATCGTCATCTCGCACCTGTTCGAGAATATCTCTCGCGCCTTGAAGATCGTCTTGCGCCAGTTCATCAACAGCCAATATCATCGCGCGCAGGCTTGATGGCGTTATCTTATTGTCATCATCTTCCTCAAGCGCTTGCAGAAAAACCGCCATATCCCCAGCACGGATGGCTGCATGTGCGTCCTCATAATCGGCCAGCGCCAGCGGTTTCCCATTATCATTAAGAACTGAAGTCGCGCGCGCAGCTTCTGAAATATCAGCTGCAGCGGGCGCGGAGCCAAATGCAGCAAGGCTGAGCGAAAGTGCGGCAGCAGACAGCAGATATTTTACGCGCATGAGAACTCCAATGAATTAAGATACTTAACAGTGTGCCTTATGAACAGGCGTCTATGCAAGTGTGTGCGTCATATTAGGCAAGAATGTGACTAAATTTTAAGGATATTTCCAACGGCTTTTACGACAGGTCGGCCAGCTTGCCCGCTGTACAAGCGCATCCCATCGCGTGCCGCGCGCGGCTCCTGAGAAAACTTATCCCACACTTTCTCCTGCGCGCTATATTGATGCTTCTTCACACGAGCAAAGCG
>CAYUFN010000128.1:0-8290 GCA_964443965.1 uncultured Hyphomonas sp.
CCGTGCAGAGCAAGTCCTTAAACGCCTGGAAGCTGACCCATCAAGAGTTGAAAGTCTGCCACTTTTTGCCATACCCGCGCCTGAGCAGGCTGAAGAACCGGGCCCGGCAGCCCCTTCTGCTGTCGAAGCCTTACTCGCTGAAACAGATGCTGATGCATTAACACCCCGCGAGGCGCTGGAACTCATCTATAGGCTCAAAGAGACGTAACCAGATCATCTGGCAGTTTCCAAAGCCCTACAGGGTATATTTTTGCAGAAAGTTTCAAAAACTTATTCATAACGAAATCGAAGCTTTTAAGCTAAAAAAGCTTAAGTTTCGCTCGCCCTTAGGCGGGTTTTTGCAATTGTAAAGTTAATAAAATTGTTACTGTGGCATTCAGGCTGCACCTGTTAGAGTATCCTTATCAAACAGGCGTACAATGCGCTTCACCATGAGGAGAAAGCTCGTGAAATACATCGCTCCACTTATTGCTGCCTGCAGTCTACTCGCAGCTTGTGCAACAGCCACACCGTATCAGGAAGCTACCAGAAGCGGTGATGGGTATGAAAACCAACAAATCGAAACGAACCGTTGGGCGATCTCATTTTCAGGTAATTCACTGACAGACAGACAGACAGTTGAAACATATCTGCTGTACCGGGCTGCCGAACTGACAAAGAATAGCGGCTATGATCATTTTCAGATCGTGACGCGGGAAACAGACGCCGAAACCAGCTTTACATCAACAGGCTTCGCATCCCCCTTCTACTATAATTTTTATGGGTTTGGTGGGCATCGCGGCTTTGGGGCCACAAGGTTTAGACGCAGTGGCTTTTCACGCTTTGGGCGGCGCGGATTTCGTGGCGGCTTCGGTCCGGGCTTTGGCGGCGGGTTTGGAACCGGTTTTGGCGAAACAATTCGCGAACGTGTAAGCTATGAAGCGACTGCAGAGATTGTGATGCGCAAGGGCGCTAAACCTGACAATGCAGAATACTTCGATGCGGAAGATGTTTTGATCAACCTGTCTGGCCGGATCGTTCTGCCTGAAGCGTAGATTCATATACAGAAGCCGAAATAGAAACCCCGGACGTATCCGTACGCCCGGGGTTTTCTTTACACACAGCAAGTTAAATTAGCGGGGCGCCATGCGAATAGCGCCGTCCAGACGAACATCCTCACCATTAAAATAAGCGTTCCGGCACATCTCAACAGCCAGAGAGGCATACTCGGTCGGATTACCCAGCCGCGCGGGGTTGGGCACCATCGCACCAAGCGCATTGCGAACATTTTCAGGTGCACCAGCCAGAAGCGGGGTGTCAAATATACCCGGCAGAATTGTGTTTACGCGAATATTCTCACGCGATAAATCCCGCGCGATTGGCAAAGTCATACCAACAACACCACCTTTAGAAGCTGAATAAGCCGCCTGCCCGATCTGTCCATCTTCAGCGGCCACAGACGCGGTATTTACGATGGCCCCGCGTTCGCCATCAATGGCATCAAGGGTCAGCATACCAGCCGCTGATTTTGCAATACAGCGGAAGGTACCGATCAAATTGATCTGAACAATCATTTCAAAGTTTTTGAGCGGAAAGTGTTTGATCTCACCGGTATTTTTATCCCGGCTAGCCGTCTTGATCGCATTACCAACACCAGCACAATTGATCAGTATTCGTTCCTGGCCAAGCACACCACGGATTTTCTCAAATCCGGCATCAACTTGCTCATCAGAGGTGACATTAACATTCGCAAATGTACCGCCAACCTCTTTTGCCATCGCTTCGCCTTTTTCTTCATTCATATCGAAGATGCCAATTTTTACGCCATGGCTGGCCAGCGCGCGCGCAGTCGCTGCGCCTAGTCCTGAGGCACCGCCTGTAATAATCGCGGTAATACTGCTATCAAGCTTCATGCTTTTTCTCCTTGAAACTGCTTATGCTGAGAACGATGTATAATGAAAGAGAGGACTGGCCAATGACTGACGCAAGGGTAATTGCAAAACAAGCTAGTGATCCAGATGCTGCATCACTGCCCCTTGTTATCGAACAAAACAGCAGGCGCACGCGCACGAAACTGATTCCGAAAATGTTGAAAGTCGCCGGTCGTATCCCCTTTGCAGACGATCTGGCAGCCTCTTACTACTGTGCGATTGATAAGGATACGCCGCTGAAGGTGAAAGGCGTCCTTTTTGCGGCACTTGCTTATTTCGTTCTGCCGACAGATATGATTCCCGATTTCCTGGCAGGGTTTGGATTTACAGATGACGCAACAGTTCTGGCAACGGCGCTTGGTATTGTCGGAACACAAATCACCGAAAGCCATCGCCGTGCCGCCCGTAAACTTTTAGGGCTCCCTAAACCTGCTACACACAGAGACGCACACGAAAATACAACTCAAGATTAATATTTATACTATTTTGATTGAAAATACCTGTTCTTTATACGCAAAAAGTGTATAAGTGCACATATGAATCGCACGATCACTCCGCTCTTCTTCCTCTGCTTGATGGCCTCTGGTGCAGCACAGAGCGAAACCTTGCCAGGGCCTATACCTGCTGAGCTTATCAGGGTTGTCGATGGCGATACGATCCGCGTGCGGGCTCACATATGGCCTGATCACTCTGTTGAAGTTATGGTAAGGCTGGACGGCATTGATGCGCCAGAAATTCATCGACCTGATTGCCGGGATGAGCGAGCACTGGCTGAACAAGCCAAAACAGAAATTGAAAATATTACAGATACATCAGTCACGCTGCACAATGTGCACCTTGGCAAATATGCAGGCCGTGTTGTCGCGCAGGCGCGTCTACCTAATGGGGTGATCCTGGCCGATCATCTGCTCAAGAAGGGGCTGGCACATACGGATACGTCTCGCAGCTCCTGGTGCCAAGCAGACGACAAGTAAAGCCAGTTTCACATCCCCAAAAAAAACAGGCAGGCAAGCGCCAGCCTGTATCAATTTAACGTTCCTCCGCGTGCGTCCCCCACTCACAGAAACAAACTTCATCTGAAGAGGCAAAAGCCTTCATATCCTTGTATACACGTATACATACCAGTGGTATGCTATGCGCACAAGGATTATTTAAGCATGTCACGCAGATCCAAAGAACAGGCAGAAGAAACGCGCGAATTACTGGTTCGCACGGCCCGACACTTATTTGGCAATCAAGGCTATGCTGAAACGACCATTGCCGATATTTGCAAAAAAGCAAACCTGACAAAGGGGGCCTTTTTCCACTACTTTGCGAACAAAAAAGCAATCTTTGAAGAGATATGGACCACTTTGGAAGTGGGAATGGATCGTGCATCTGCTGCGGAAACAAAGAAAGTTCTACAAGAGAGCGACGATCCTTACGCTGCCTTTATTGCTGGTTGCCGCATCTTCCTGGAGTATGTTTCTGACCCTGTCTTCCAACAAATTGTTTATATTGATGGGCCCGCAGTTCTCGGTATTCAAAAATGGATGGACCAGGATGCAGGCATGGGTATGCGCAATATTGGCAGCGGCTTGAAATATTTAAGCCAACAGGGGGTGATTGAAGAAAAAGGTCGTTATGACTTAACCGTTCTCATATATGGTGCCCTTCAAGGCATCGCCAAAACACTTTCCTATCAGAAAAACACCTCAAAAACGACGGCAGATAGTCTGTTTACGGCTTTCGAAAAACTGGTTAGGTCTTTAAAATAAAGAAGGTGGCCGTATCCCCCCGGCCACCTTTGTGAGGCCCCCCCCCGCATGCGTCCCCCCGGAAAAGCCAGATCAATGATAAGCAGCTGCAAAACTTGTTCTGGCAACTATATATATTCGTGTTGATCCGCCTGCGCATTTTGTTTACATACTTCGAGTATGATTAAATTGCAAGTCTAAATTAATGGTCAAAAGAACAAAAAAAGATGCCGCTGAGACGCGTTTGCTCATTATTGATCAAGCAAGTGTTTTGTTTGAGCAAAACGGCTACAAAGCAACAACCCTAGATGATATCGCACGCGCAGCGGGTGTAACAAAGGGTGCGATTTTTCATCATTTCGAGAGTAAAAAAAGTCTGTTCACGCATATCTGGGTCGCGCTTCAACAAGAGATGGATACAGATATTCGCCGTACGGCTGCTAAAGTTGCCGCTGAATCTGCAGATCCATTTGCCGGCATGATGGCCGGTGCAAGAACGCAAGTCGGCTATCTGAAACAGCCACGCTTTTCCAAAATCGTCATGCTGGAAGGCCCGGGTGTTTTGGGTATGGACGAATGGATGGAAAGAGACGTCGCCTTATCGAAAAACCGCATCAATAAAGCCATCGACTATCTCATCGGCCGGGGTCAGCTCGCAACGGGCCATAAGGAAAGCCTGAATCTACTTTTCCTTGGCATGTTAAGCTATGCCGTGATTGCATCGCGCAACGTAGATGACCCTCAGCCCATCATTGACAGTTTCGAGATCATCCTGCGCGGTCTACCAAATTCTGTGGCACGGTAGAACTCATTGGCGACGCACTAATTATTGGCTGATTTTGCGGCGCGCTTACGCTCATGCGTATCAAGATGAACTTTCCGCAGACGGATACTCTCAGGGGTTACCTCAACAAGCTCATCGTCTTGAATATAGGCAAGCGAGCGTTCCAACGTCATCTGCAAAGGCGGGGTTAAACGAACAGCTTCATCGGTTCCCGAGGCACGCACATTAGACAGTTTCTTCCCTTTAAGGACATTCACTTCAAGGTCATTATCGCGGTTATGCTCACCAATGATCATACCGCCATAAACCTTGTCGCCAGGGTGGATCATCATCGGACCACGGTCTTCGAGATTCCAAAGGGCAAAAGCAACGGCTTCCCCTTTATCCATCGCGATCAGCACACCTGTATGCCGCCCCTGAATTTTACCCTTATGCGGCGCATATTCATGGAACACACGGTTCATAATCGCCGTGCCGCGCGTATCAGAAAGTAATTCGCCCTGATAACCGATCAGGCCGCGTGTTGGCGCATGAAACACCATGCGCGTGCGCCCGGCGCCTGAAGGTCTCATCTCAAGCATTTCAGCTTTCCGCTCAGAAAGTTTTTGTACGATGACACCAGAATGCTCATCATCAACATCGATAACAACTTCCTCAATCGGTTCCAGCTTCTCGCCGTTTGGCCCTTCCTGCATCACCACTTGCGGGCGTGAAACACCCAGTTCAAAGCCTTCCCGGCGCATGGTTTCAATAAGGACAGCAAGCTGCAATTCGCCGCGTCCAGAGACTGTGAATGCCTCAGCGTCTACAGCGCGCGCAACTTTTAGCGCGACGTTGCCTTCTGCCTCTTTTTCCAAACGTGCCCAGATCATGCGCGAGGTCACCTTGGAGCCTTCCGTGCCAGCCAGCGGGCTATCATTTACGCGGAACGTCATCGACAGGGTTGGCGGATCGATCGGCTGAGCTTCGAGCGGCTCACTTACAGATGCATCACAGAGCGTGTCGGCAACCGTTGCCTTGGACATGCCAGCAAGGGAAATAATGTCACCAGCTTCAGCCACATCAATTGGTGTTCGCTCTAGTCCGCGAAACGCAAGCACTTTGGAAATCCGGCCCTGCTCGACGAGATTGCCTTCCCGGTCAATGGCTTTAAAGCTTTGATTTGGTTTAACAGACCCAGAGGTGACGCGCCCGGTTAAGATACGGCCGAGAAAGTTATCTGCAGAGATCGTGGTGGCCAGAAAACGAAATGGCCCCTCTTCGACCACAGGCGGTTCAACATGTTTAACGACCAAATCGAACAGCTCGTCCATATTGCTCGTTGGGTTTTCATACTGCACAGACATCCAGCCCTCTTTAGCTGAACCATAAAGGATTGGAAAATCGAGCTGCTCATCCGTTGCGCCCAGATCAGCAAAGAGGTCAAAAACTTCATTGATCACGGCATCAGGGCGACGTTCGGGCTTATCAATTTTATTGACCGCAACAATCGGGCGAAGGCCAACTTTTAATGCCTTTCCAACCACAAACTTCGTTTGCGGCATCGGCCCCTCAGCCGCATCGACGAGCACAATCGCACCGTCCACCATGCCGAGGATCCGCTCCACTTCGCCGCCAAAGTCTGCGTGGCCCGGCGTGTCAACAATATTGATACGCGTATCGCCCCATTCCACAGAGGTTGTTTTGGCAAGGATGGTTATGCCGCGCTCGCGCTCAAGGTCATTGGAATCCATCATCCGTTCGGAGGTCTGCTCATGCTCGCGAAACACACCCGATTGCTTGAGCAGGCAATCAACAAGTGTTGTCTTACCGTGGTCAACGTGGGCGATAATCGCAATATTGCGCAAGGATGTCGGTTCGGACATGGGAGGCGTCACTTTCATATCTGTTGACGCGCACATATACGAGACCGCAGCGCTTGGCTATGGCGCAAGACACAAAACCAGAAAATGCGCCTGAAACGTCCGCTTCAACAGGCTTTATTCCCCAAGCAATTTGCGCATTTCAGTTAAATAGATGATCCAGGCTGAGCGGCCTTCATCTGTCAAATACACAAGGGTCAATGGCCTTTTGCCGCTATAACCCTTTTCCTGGCGAACATAACCAGCCTTTTCCAGCTTGCTCAGATGGGTCGACAGGTTACCATTGCTCGTCTCGGTTTTCTTTTGCAACTCTGAAAAGCTGGCCGGATTGACCGCTGAAAGGTAAGCCATGATGCCAAGGCGCAAGCGACCATGAATAATCTCATCAATTGCCTGCAAGTCTAGCTGGGTCTCTTCCTCTTTTTCGCTTGAGCTATCCACCTACAGCCTCCTTGCGCAGCTCAACTAAGCTTGGCAGGACACCTGTCAGCAAGACACCAAGTGCTGCAAGGAAATAGACCTCTCCGCGATTGGCGAATATTGCCGTTAGACAAACAAAGACAAACCCTAGCCAGCTAGCCATTCCAAGATATGTCTCCCCTGTCATGCGGGCGAGGACAGCCTGGCTCATGGCAGATGTTGCAAATGCGAAAGGTAATATGAAACTAAAAGCGATTTGAGGCAGCTGTCCAAAAACATGTCCGACCGCAATCGAAATCGCAAATCCAAAGATCAGTATGGATGAGAATGGCCATATGGTGCCTGCAACCTGATTTGCGGCGGTGCCTGCACCGGATTTTCGCCCAAGCCCGCGCGATAGAATCATCGACAGGACACCGCCAACAATCCCAAAACACAACCAGAGAAAACCAATGTTTTGCCGTGGCATATCAATGATATTTGTCATCACAAGGCCATGTGCAATCAGGGTCGGCACGAGCAGCCCCGCCCACATAAGCCCAATGCGCCCTCCCAATAAGGGAGACCGCTCCCCCGATTCTGCCAGGGTTTTGAGATACTCAAGATTCGAAAGCGCTTGATTTTTATCCACTTTTCATTTTCTCCATAATATAACTTTAAAAATTAGTTTGCATTACAAACCTGTTTGCGTCAAAAGGTTTGTAATGCAAACTAACCTGAAAGAAAAACCAAAATGTTTCTACAAATCTCTAAATCACTCATCGCTATCGCCACACTCACCTTAATGACAGGTGCAGCACTGGCCGAGGAAACCAATCTCTCTGTTGAATTGACGGGCCTGAAAGCCTCAGACGGAAAGCTCTATATTTCTGTACATAAGGAGGAAGACTTCATGGCTCAAAGGGGATTGGGCGGCATATTCGAAGTGAGCAAAACAGGAAGCCAAGTCTATTCTTTTACAGTGCCAACGGGTGAATACGCCGTCTCTATTTGGCATGATACAGACAATGATGGGCAGTTCTCAATAAACGAGAACTATATCCCTACAGATGGCTGGGCCATGTCAGGATCAGCTGAGGCGAATGAACAGCCAAATTTTGATGACGTAAAGATCACAATAGCGAATTCTAAGACATTCATCAGCCTACCGATGATATACCCAGGATAGCACATCCGACTAACTGCGAATATCCAGCCTGCCATCTGGCAGCTTGGGTATTTGCTTTTCTGCGAAAGATTACCCGCGCCCGCGATAAGGCGCGACGCCGGTGTCGGGCACCCACACCCCCTTGGGGATGTTACCGGTTTGCCAAAACACATCAATCGGGATGCCGCCACGCGGATACCAATACCCCGCCATGCGCAACCACCTTGGATCGAGCAAATCGACCAATTTGCGCGCAATCATAATCGTACAGTCTTCGTGAAAGGCGCCATGATTGCGAAACGCGCTAAGATAAAGCTTCAGACTTTTACTTTCCACCAGCCAATCACCCGGAACATAATCAATCACCAGATGGGCAAAGTCCGGCTGACCAGTGACCGGGCAAAGCGAGGTAAACTCTGGCGCAGTAAAGC
>CAYUFN010000129.1:0-8195 GCA_964443965.1 uncultured Hyphomonas sp.
AAGTCTTCACTTCATAACCAATGTATTATAGTAGTTATTTATGTCCGATTTAGGCACTTTCGAAGCACTCCAGAAGCCACCCAATACAAGGGCGCAAATTCTTAATGCCACCATGATATGCATCATGACGTTGGGCCCCGCACGCACAAATATATCAAACATTGCCGCACAAGCTGGCGTCAGCCGCCCTACGGTCTACGCCCATTTTGAAAAGCTCGAAGACCTCATTTCAGAAGCCATTTCTGGTGGTATTTCAGTTTTACTCAAAACGCTCAGTGATTACGCATCGAAATTTGATACCCCAGCCTTGCGAATTACGGAGACTTTTATCTATCTTCTGGAATTATCAGACAAGGTAGATGTATTGCGCAAGCCAATGTCATTTGAAGTTGCCACAAGCCCTCGTGATATTATCCCGCCTGAAGCGATTGATGCATCTAGGGGGTTGCTTACTGAGATGATTGGCGATGACCTTGATGAAACTGATGGGCTTGCCGCTAACGAACGCGCGGAAACGGTTGTGCGATTTTTCCTGTCCTTGGCCGCTTTCCGCCGTCAGTCGGATGTGCGTGGCTACATTGAGCGTGTCGTCCTGCCTGCCATTGGTCTCTAGCGAAGCAGAGTGCCACTTCTGATACGGTTAATCACAAGCCACAGGCCTGATACGGCCAAAGCCAAGCTCAAAAACGAAAACAGGCGCATCCACCAGCTATGCACTTTATCTACCCCGGTAATGTCCATAATGTGAATACGCCACATAACATCAAAAATACGCCAGTTTCGCGACCGGACCGTTACTAAGTCCCCTGTATTTGCGTCAATATAGGCGCGAATGCCACCATTCTCATAATCTACAACATAGGCAGGTAGTGGCCCTTTATATTCGCGTGGCGCATTTGCCTCCATCAACCACGGCGTGCCAGGCACACCAGCTTTAGGTTTTATACCTTCAGCCCCGACGCGTTTTGCCATATTTAGGGAAATGGGAGATCTAATCTCACCTGTGCGTGCGCTGACCATATATATCGTCTTGCCAACTTCCAACCTCCAAACCGTTTCTCCAAAGAACATGGCAAGCTCGGCAGATTTAACCGGCGCATGCGAAGCAAGCGCCTCAGAGGCAGCGCTCGCATCAACCTCAACCTGCCCAAGCGCAAGGACACCATGATTGACAGGTGCACGCAGGGTTGTGCCACGAATTTGCTCTAGCGGAAATACGGTGAAGAATAGTCCGCTCAGTGTCCACAACAGAAGTTGAACGCCAATGACAAAGCCAAGAATGTTGTGAAAGCGACGAACAGGGTGACGGGGCATTTCGGTCTCTTTCAATAATAGAGCATTTTAGGCTGCTCACATACCTATAAACATGCTCTACCGCTAGCCAACAAAGAGTCGCGCCCAGAATTCATTAGCCTCCAATCTGCTCATCTGGCTGACGTGTTTGATAAGGGTGCGTTTGCGACAATGCCAAACGCAAGCCGCTTCTCCCCTTACGTCACGCTTGCCATATCTGACCGGCTGATTAACACTGTACTTATAGAAAAACTGGAGACCACATGAGTAGCGAAGATATAGCATTTGACGACATGAATGACCTGCGGATGTCCGAAGGCGCGCGGCCGCTTTACGAACGTGTGAAAAAATTTATTAGCGAGCACGTTGAGCCGATGTCGATAGAATTCCATAAACTCGGTGAGGGACGTGCCGAGCGGTTCTCTTATGTGCCCGGGCAGCTTGAAATGCTTGAGAAAGTCAAAGACGAGGCCAAAAGGCAAGGCCTTTGGAATTTCTTTCTACCTGATGCTGAAACCGGAGAAGGCCTGTCAAACCTTGACTATGCCTTTATCGCTGCAGAACTTGGAAAAGTTCCGCTCGCCTCCGAATCCATGAACTGCTCAGCACCAGACACCGGTAATATGGAAGTGCTTGAGCGTGTCGGAACAGCCGAGCAAAAAGAGACATGGCTAAAGCCCCTGCTTGAGGGAAAAATTCGCTCGGCCTTTGCGATGACTGAGCCATGGCACGCCTCCTCTGATGCCAAAAACGTATCGACCTCTGCTGTTCTGGAAAACGGTGAGTGGGTGATCAACGGCGAGAAATATTATATATCGGGCGCTGGTGATCCACGCTGTAAGATTATGATTACGATGGTCAAAACCTCGCCAGACGCGCCACCACACAAGCAACAATCTCAAATTCTCGTACCAATCGATACGCCGGGCGTGCAGATTCTTGGACCAATGCATGTTTTTGGAAATGACGACGCTCCGCATGGCCACATGCATATCAAGTTTGATAATGTGCGCGTGCCAGAATCAAACATGCTCCTCGGGGAAGGTCGCGGGTTTGAAATTTCTCAACTGCGTCTCGGACCTGGCCGCATCCACCATTGTATGCGCTCGATCGGCGCGGCTGAAAAAGCGCTGGACTTAATGTGCCGTCGCGGCATGTCACGCACCGCCTTTGGTCAACCCCTCGCAAAACTGGGTAAGAACACCGAGGTCATCTCACGCGCCCGCATCGATATTGAAGCAATGCGCCTGATGGTCCTGAAAGCCGCCAAAGCAATGGATATGCTCGGCAACAAAGAAGCTCGTGTCTGGGTCTCCATGATCAAAGCGATGGTGCCAGAGCGCGTCTGCGAAATTATCGACCAAGCGATTCAAGTGCATGGCGCAACAGGCGTCTCTCAGTGGACGGATCTCCCACAAATGTATCACGGACAGCGAACATTACGTCTTGCTGATGGCCCGGATGAAGTTCACCATATGGTGGTTGGCCGCGCCGAGTTGCGCAAATATGGCGAGAACGTCAGAGACCCCGCCGAAGACGCAGTTGGCCGGACATAAGCCCCGCTTAACGCACACCTTGAAACCCTGTTTCAAATATGCCCCGCCTAAAAAGCGGGGTATATCTACTTTTCGCACAGCGGCTTAATCAACAAAAAGATGCGGCATAAGGCGAGATGAAACCTCTCCCCGCCGCGCCATATCCAAGGCACTCATCACCATAAGGTGCGTAAAGGCATCCGTAATTTCCCCCGCCCTCACCATAGCAACAAGCTTGGCAAACGGCACACGTTTCACCGCCAAGGCTTCACTTGCTTCGGGCGCGGCCTCTCCGGCTTTTAAGCCCCATGCCAAAAAGCCATAAGCCACTTCATCCGTCACGGAATTCGATAAATACCATTTCCCAAGACCTTGGTAATGGGCAGCTTCAAACCCTGTTTCTTCTTTTAACTCGCGTGCGGCAGAGGCTTGCGGGCTACGTTCTTGCGCTCCGCCGCCCTCAGGCAATTCCCAGCTATAGGCATCAACCGCAAACCGATGCTGCCCGACCAGCCAAGTATGCCCCTCATCATCTATGGGTAAAACACCGCAAGCTATATTGGCAAAGCGCACCACACCATAGGTACCCGGCGAGCCACCTGGATGCGTGACACGGCTATCTTCAACCCGGATCCAGGAATTCTCGAATCCAGTTCGCGTATCATGAACGACCCAAGGCCCATTTCTTTCATCTGCCATTTCTAAACACCCTGCACTGCTCCAGCTGATCTTGCCATTCATTTGCGACACCGACCAGACTCGTTCTAGGGAATGACACGCCAACAAGTCGGCCACCCAATGCGTCTCTCACACTATCAAAGCCGTGTTATGGACCTGGCCAATCCTAGCGGCAACCGGGCTCGCAGAAACAGCCATCTTCCCACTGCTCTGGCTCCTGCTACTGGCAGCCCTAACTGCGATGACCACGACATGGACGGGCACGCAAATCCTAGAACGCATGACAGATACAAATTTTCAGACTTGGGTAAAATGGCTGATTACCGTGATCGGCCTTATCTATTTTTGGCGCGCACTGGCGGGGTATGGCCTGCTCTAACCTCCCACATCCCACACATGCTTAAAGTGGGTGTCCCACGCCCGAGCGTAAAGTGTGAATAAGCGTCTGGGGCATACAAAAACTATCCCCCTCAACGCCGCGCCTTGAAGAAGTCTCTTAACAGTTTGGCCGCCTCGTCTATGTGGGCGAGATCCTGCTCAACTTCTGGCTTCCAGTGACAAGTGGCTTGCTCAAAAAAGCGTGGGCCGTGTATCACCGCGCCGCCTTTTTTATCCCCCGCTGCAAAGATCAGTTTTTCAATACGCGCAAAGCTGATCGCGCCCGCGCACATCGTACAAGGTTCAAGTGTCGTGTAGAGATGCAAACCGGGCAGCCGATAATTCTCCATGCGTAGCGCCGCCTGCCTCAATGCCATAATCTCCGCATGAGCCGTAGGGTCATGCAAACCGATTGGCCCGTTCGCCCCCTCGCCAACCACCTCTTCACGCACAGGATCAACCAGCACAGCCCCAACAGGCACCTCACCGTTTCCAGCTGCTTGTCGAGCAAGTTCAAGCGCATGCTGCATATAGTCTGTCATTTTCAGGTTCCCGCGGATGCCTAAGGGATGTTAGGGAATTGGAATGCGCATTATCTCCGGAAAATTCAAGGGTCACCCAATTATCGCGCCCAAGGGCCAAACCACACGACCAACATCCGATCGCGCCCGTGAGGCTCTCTTTAACATGATTGCACACGCTGAATGGGCACCCATTTTGGAGGGTGCCCGTGTGATTGATCTGTTTGCAGGGTCTGGTAGTCTTGGCCTTGAGGCTGTCTCACGTGGCGCTGAGTTTGCATTATTTGTGGAAACTGATTCCCGCGCGCGCGGGTCCGTACGCCAAAATATTGAAGCTTTAAATTTATTCGCTTCAACACAAATATATCGACGCTCAGCTACAGCGCTTGGCCCTCGCCCTACTCACTTCAATGTTCCCTTTAATATTGCTTTTCTCGATCCACCTTATCACAAAGACCTTGTTGCGCCTGCATTGGCTCAACTATTAGATGGTAATTGGTTAACAGATGAAGCTCTGATAATGGTCGAAAGCGGCGCAGATGAGTCGCTCGAATTCATAGGTTTGGACACTATAAACGAGCGTATCAAGGGTGCAGCCAAAGTCACCTTTCTAAGGCGAAACTAGTATAGACGGCCTATTGACTTGCACTCATCGTTAAAACGAGCGCGAGAAATGGCCACGCCAGCAACAGAAATAAGGCTAAAGCCAGCACGACCCCTTTGGCTTTTTCCGTTAGATTGTCCATTGTTACACTCTGAGCGAAAACTGTTAAATTTATCTTAGAGCATTAAGACTTTTTGTAGGCAATTACTCTTTACCTCATGGCTGCATTTTTACTTTGCTTATCGCTCCTGCCTAAGGATCCAGAAATTCCGAACTGATATCTATAGTGGATTCGCGGCCGATCTTACCGACATAATTTTTAAGCCAATCACCAGCCAATGCCCGGCCGCGCTCACGCAAATCATTCAGAAAAGACCAGCGTGTATCATATTTTGTTTCAAGTCCAAGCTCGCACAATGCGCCGCCGCCTTTAATAGCATGCATAAAAAGCTTTTTGTAACTGTCGCGCTTGTCCTCAACCAGCATGTTATCGTCCAACAGTTTCTGGACAAAACCAATTGCGCGCAGCTCACCGATTAACGAGGAGTTGAAGTTGATCTCGTTTAAGCGGTCCTGAATTGCACCAGCAGTCTTTGGCACCCCCTTTCGAAATAACGGATTTAGCATAACCATCAAAATGTCCTGAGGTGTGTCTGAATAGATAAGCGGAAACAAAGACGGATTCCCCATATACCCGCCATCCCAATAAGGCACCCCTTCTATCTCCACTGCTTTAAAGGTTTGCGGCAGACAGGCCGAGGCCAACGTTGTTTCTAACGAAACTTCATTACCGGTAAACACACGTGCTCGGCCCGTTTCGACATTTGTTGCCGCAAGAAAAAGCTCAATGCCTGAACTCGGTATAGCCTTAAAATCAATAGCCGAGGATAGGGAATCTTTTAATGGGTTAAAATCAAACGGATTCAGATCATAGGGGCTAGCCACTGAGGACAACATGGAAAGTATGTTATACGGCGTCCAGGGTGAAAACCCCTTAAAGGCGCTCGGAAGCGCAGGTCCGCGAATGCTTGAAAACGGTGCACTTCTAATCGAAACTTCCCGCCAGAAACCCTCAAGGCTTTTTCGTGCGCCCGTTGCACCGCCTGTGGCCATTCCAGCTGCAAACGCAACAGCATTCATAGCCCCGGCAGAAGTGGCTGTAATCGCCTTAATTTCGATATCAGAGCTTTCGGATAGACGCTCCAGCACACCCCATGTCAACGCGCCATGCGAGCCGCCGCCCTGCAAAGCGAGACTGATTGGTTTGGATTTAGACATGTGTTTTTTCTTGGCCATATGCGCTTTATAGCCCAATCCTGTTGAGGGTGCGTTGCACAATATAGTGAAAGTAACAGATGCGATTAAGAACTTACTCATAAAAATGGGAGACTGCCCAATGACAATGAACAAGATGATCGCCCCTTGCGTTGGCGTTGTCTGCTTTCGTCATGATGGTGTACTTATTATCAAACGAGACAAACCACCTAAACAGGGCGAATGGTCTATACCCGGCGGTCGCATCGAGTTTGGCGAGAAAGCCGAGGACGCTGCCTTGCGTGAGCTTCAAGAAGAGACTGGGGTTAATGCGGCACTTATCGGACTTGTGGATATTGTTGATGGCATCTTCTGTTCTGAAAGTGCTGCTACATTTGGCCATCATTATCTGCTGTGTGATTATGCTGCCATATGGTTAAATGGCGAGCCGCAAGCCGGAAGTGACGCAGCCTCTGCAGAGTTTGTGTCTCCTGAGCGGCTAGTTGAGCTTCCTCTATGGGAAGAAACGCGACGGGTAATTTCCAAAGCCAGAGAATTAGTCTTAATCTACAAGAATTAGGCTTGACCACCTTATGGGAACCTCTGGAAAGAACGATAAATAAAACTAAAAGGAAATCCGTATGGCTTACGCTCCATTTGACCTCACTGGAAAAACTGTCCTCGTTACCGGAGGTAATCGCGGGATTGGGCTTGGCATGGCGGAGGCTATGGCTGCTGCCGGCGCTAATCTGGCTGTTTGGGGGCGCGGCGAAGAAGCGAACATAGCTGCCGCGGAAAAACTAACTGCGCTTGGCGAGGGTTCAGCGAAGGCCTGGCGCGTTGATGTTGGCGATGAAGCTGCCGTCATCAATGGCGTAAATGAAGTCGAAGCCCACTTTGGCCGTATTGATGCCTGTTTTGCCAATGCGGGCATGGGGCTAGCTTCTCCGTCTTTTGAAGATATGACCACCAAGACCTGGCGCAAGATTATGAACATCAACATGGAGGGGGCGTTCTGGACTCTCCGAGAAGCGAGTAAGTCGATGATAAAGCGAGCCAAAGCCGGTGATCCGGGTGGGTCACTTATAGGTATCTCTTCTCTTTCAGCCATAGAAGGCGCCGCACGTAATCAAGCTTATGCGTCAACCAAGGGCGGGTTGATCTCCATGATAAAAGGCATTGCAGTGGAACAGGCGCGCTATGGTATCCGTGCCAATGCTATTCTACCTGGCTGGATCGCGACTGAGATGACGGGTGCTGCTCAAGGTTCTGAAATATTCACCAGTAAGGTTATATCTCGCGTCCCGGCCAGACGTTGGGGTGAACCGGAAGATTTTGGCGGTATGGCCGTTTACCTTGCCTCTGACGCATCAAAGTATCACTCTGGCGATACCTTGATTATAGACGGTGGTTACGCAATCTTTTAGCCGCAGCGCACCTTTCAGAATTAAAAAAGGCCACAAGACAAATAGCTTGTGGCCTTCTCAATTTTAACGGAAGTTTTGCTTAGCTACCTTTAGGTTTTGCCGCCTCTGCGGCTTCAGCAGCTTCCCCCTCAGCTTCTTCAGCCGCGGCTTTGGCTTTCTCAATAAGGCTATCAGCCGCGTCGCTTGCCGTATCAACAGCGCCGTCGACCGCTTCACCGGCAGCTGCGGCAGCTTCGCCTGCAGCATCTACAGCACTATCCATCGCATCGCTGGCAGCAGACGCAGCGTCATTTGCAAGGTCAGCAGCATCTTCAACAACGCCTTCAGCTGCTTCAACACCAGCTGACACTGTTTCGCTTGCTGTTTCCACGGCCGCTGATGCAGTCTCTGTAACAGCCTCGCCAGCGTTTGACACTGCTTGACTTGTTGCTGCTGCAGCTGCGGAAGCTGTGTCAGCAGCATCTTCAGCTGCACCACACGCAACTAATGTGACCGCTGCAAGACC
>CAYUFN010000130.1:0-8193 GCA_964443965.1 uncultured Hyphomonas sp.
CAGTAAAGCGGGCCACATAGTTCACATCGCTTTGTGGGTTTGGCACACGCTCAAGAATATCGGCTTCCGGGTCTGTCGGTAGCTCGCTTTGTTTCCCGAGTTTATCGAGATTGGCGTAAATATCTTTTTTATCAGTCATGAAGCAAACGGGGTTGGGACAAATCCAAAGAGAAACCCCATATAGAGCAAATATCCAGCCAGCATAACCCCACCCTCCCAGCGCGCCAGTCGCTTGCCAGTAAAGGCGAAAATCAAGACGAGGAAAACAGATAGCGCAAGTGTCGACACATCAGTCCAGGTCAGGCTGATACTATCAGATAGCGGATCGCCCGCCCCGGCCAGCACTTGCCCTGCACTGTAATTGCTGGTGGCAAGCCCCGGGCCGCCCTCGCCAAGCGAAAAAGGGTGCACAATCGCAGTGACCCCGATAATGCCCAAAATATTAAAAATATTTGAGCCAATCACAGTGCCCAATGCCACATCAGATTTCCCGCGCAAGGCTGATACAGCCGCTGTCGCTAATTCTGGAAGGCTTGTCCCAAACGCCACAATGGTTAGCCCGATCAGTGTTTCTGAGACCCCATATTGTGCAGCAATATCAATGCCACCGGTCACCAGGAAGCGCGCGCCAAACACCACGCCGGCGATCCCACCAAGGGCCAGGAGAAAAGCAATCGGTAGCGGGTCAGGTGTTTCGATCAGCTCGCCTTCCTCGGCATGCATAACCCCCGTTTCATTATCATCGCCAGTATCTAGCACAAAGGACGCCCCAATATAGAGCAACAACAATGCAACAAGGCCTAGCCCCACTTCGCGACTGAAAATATCATAATAGACCAGTGCGACAAAAATCAGCGTTGCCCCCACCATAACTGAAAAATCCCGTGCCAGGGCCCGTGGATTTGTCATGATCGGCCGGATCAGGGCAGCAACACCGAGTACAAGCAAGATATTAGCAACATTCGAGCCAGACACATTGCCGACCGACATGCCGACCGCATCATTGCTGACCGCTTGCAGGCTGGTCACCAGTTCTGGAACAGAGGTGCCAAACCCAACCAGTGTTAGCCCGATCACCAGTTCAGAGACACCCAGCCGCCGTGCGACACCAACAGAACCACGCACCAACGCTTCTCCGCCAATGAACAGCAAAACCAAACCGCCAAGTACCATCAAATAAGACAAGCGTGCACACCCTCTGAGCTTTAGAAATGCTTCTATAACAGCCCGCCCCAAAGCGCAAAGGGGCGCATGCAGGTTGGCAAATATAAGACCTCGCACGCGACAGGATAAAGGCTCGATCTAGCGCCAGTTAACACGCAGAGATAGATGTAGTCGTATCGACAGAGGTATAGAGGAGAACCCATGTCATCTGACTTTCGCGTAGCTGCTGTGCTTAGCCTTATGACGTCTGCTTGCGCATCGGCTTATCAAACTGGAGACGAAGCACCACACGATATATGTGGAACTGATACTTCCGGGTGGATTTTCAGCGAGGCACCAGCAAATGCACAGGAGTACAGACAACTGGCCGCTATAACCCCTGTTTTCAAAAGCGAGAATGTATCTGCAAAAGAATGGGGAAGGCACGCTGAAGAAACTTGGCTAATCAAATCTTCAGGAGGTGTTATACTGTGTCTGGCTGATGGTCCTCCCTGGGAAGCTTGGGCTACCCAATTTTGGAAGTTCGCTCCCCCAGACACAGAAACTGGCGAGCTTAGTGTTGAAGATAAAGGCGCCACTCTAACTGTCGGGTAAACGGGAGGTAAGACATGCAGCCTGTTACCCCTCGCCAAATTGCATGGCGGCGAGGCGGGCATAGAGGCCACCTTTTGCAACCAACGCGTCATGCGTCCCCTGTTCAGCCACGCGACCCTCTTCCATAACCACAATGCGGTCAGCTTTGCGCACGGTTGAGAGCCGATGAGCGATGGCCAACGTTGTGCGTCCTTTTGCAGCCGCTTCGAGCGCTTTTTGCACCAGCGCCTCGCTTTCTGAGTCCAGTGCACTTGTGGCTTCGTCCAGCAGAAGGACGGGCGCATCTCTCAAGAGTGCGCGAGCCAGCGCGACGCGTTGCCTCTGTCCACCAGAAAGCGATCGACCTTTTGCGCCAAGATTGGCCTCCAGCCCGCCTTTCTCGCTTAAAAAGCTCCACGCCTCTGCCCGTGTGGCCGCCGCTATAATCGCCTCATCTGTGTAGCTGGTATCTCCAAAACTGATATTTTCGCGCGCTGTACCCGTAAAAAGCATTGATTCCTGTGCTGCATAAGCAAAACCACTGCGCCAATCTTCCGGGTTCAGGGATTTAGCGGGGATGCCATCAAGCGCCAATGCGCCTTGTTGTGGATCAAACAGACGGAGCGCCAAACGGAAGACAGTCGACTTACCCGCGCCTGATGGCCCAACCAGCGCAACAAACTCTCCGGGTGCAACATCAAGTGTGAAGTGTTCAAGCGCGGGAAGATTCTCACCTGTTTCCTCATCTGGATCATAACGGAAAGTAACGTTCTTAAAGCTCAAGGCACCTTTAATTGGCACGGGCAGAACACGCGGATTATCCGGTGCAGTCACCTCTGGCTTAACGGACAAAACCTCCGTTGATCTGTCGGCTGCACCTGCTGCGCGCATCACTTCACCATAGACCTCAGCCAAAACGCTAAAGCCGGAGCCAGCAAACATGGCGTAGAGAACAATCGAGGTCAACTCCCCGCCGGTAATCTTGGCCTCGGTCACCCAAATGGCGCCAAGCCATAAAACGCCTGCTATGCCGCCCAAAAACAACACGGCAATCACCACCATCATAACACTGCGTACACCATTGCGTTTCATCGCTGCGGAAAAGGTCGCCTCAACCGCCTGACCAAAAGACTGCCGTCGCCCGTCTTCGCGGCTATAGGCCTGTACCAGTTCGACAGCATCAAGCGCCTCGGACGCATCTGCACCAGCATCTGAAAGCCGCGTCTGTGCTTTATTGGAGAGATTGCGGATAAATCGGCCAAGTACCATCACAGGCAGAATAATAATCGGCAGCATCACCAGAAGGAGCGTGCCCAACTGCCAGTTCACCCATAACATGGCCCCAAGCGATCCAAACGTGTTCAGGAAAGTGCGTGTACCGAGCGACAATGAGGTACCCAGAAAACGTTCGATCAGTGTAATGTCCGCAGTTAAGCGTGAAACCGCCTCACCCGACCGCATTTTGGCATGGAAGCGCGGGCTGAGGCTCAACATATGGGAATAGAGATCTTTACGCAGATCAGCAGCCACGCGCTCCCCAAAGCGCGACACAAAGTAAAAACGAATAGCGCCCGTAACGCCCAAGCCTATAGCGGCCATCATGATGAGCGTAAAACTCTCATCAATCCTCTCACGCATGCCCCCCGGCCCGGAACCGCCCCCGAATCCAGCGTCGACCGCACCCCCGAATAAAAGCGGGATCGCCAGCGACACAAAAGCGCCTGCCAACAGAAATATCAGCGCAACCCCAACGGTGATCGGGTGCTTTCGGGCATACTTCCACAGCAAGCCAAGCGGCTTAATTGAGCGTGCTTTCGGCCGATTTATCGACTGTGCACCGCGCGGCGCGCTGGTGCGTCGATCCTCTGTAACCTTGGTGTCTGTTGTGCTCATACTTTATGGCCTTGCAACTTGTCTCTATTTCCCATATATGACGCGCTTTCCAGTTAATAGGCGGGCAAATGCGCGCGGGTTTGCAAACAGGGTCGAAAAGATGAAATCCGAAGGACATCCAGATTACCACTTCATCACAGTCGTGATGACCGATGGTACCGAGTATCAGACACGGTCTACTTATGGCAAGGAAGGTGATCGTCTCGTGCTCGATATCGATCCGACCACGCATGCTGCATGGACAGGCGATACTAATGCATTGCTCGACCGTGGCGGTCGCGTTTCGCGCTTTAAAGACAAATTCAAGGGCTTTGTGTAAGCTGCTTTGTCACGAGTTCCCGCAAGGGCCTCTCCATGAAAATGGAAGAACCCTCGGTCAAGAGACCGGGGGTTTTGTTTGCCTTTCTATGGGCACTAGCATCGCAGGCTAGTCGTGTTAGTAATAAAGAAGAATCTGAATACGCATTCATATTGGAGTCGAGACAATGAGCGTTGGCAAATCTCTTTGGACACTGGTCATTGTGGCTGCTGCTTTTGTTCCTTCAAGCCTGCTTCAGGGCCAGGCCCAATCGCGAACCTTTGGAATTGAGCTGGGCACGGGGCGCATCATCTGTACCGATGATGCAGATTATTCCCCCGATAAGGATGATCCCAGTTATGCGGCGTCTGCTGCTTGGGATGCCGCTGTTTTCGGCGATGCTGGCATCCCCTGCTTTGCACCATTGACCGAGCTTGATCCGGGTGTCTGGCTGCAATCAGAACCCTTTGACGGGGCAGACGATGAGGGCCGCCGCGCCGATTTTCGGATTTATGTGCTGCACGATACCTATAATTGGGCAATCGGTTCAACCTGGCAGATTGAGCACAATGGTGCTGAAGCCAAGCCTGAAAGTATTTTTCAGGCCCCGAATTTCAAAGAGAGGTTTTGCAGCGCAAACGCAGCCTTTGCGTTTGGGGCGTCCTCGCATGAAGGCCCGCGCCTGCCCAATGAACGCACAGCCGGCGCACGGGCGAATACGATTTCCAACAGCTTAAAGGAAGTTCGTGAGAATTGTACCGCAGGGCGTATTCCAATTATTTTCGGCATAAACCTTGGTGAGCATCGCTATGATCCCGCATGCCCGACAAAAACCTGCAGCGCTAACCAGCGCCGCGTGATTATTATCTCAGCAGATGAAATTACAATCGGTGTCGATCTCGCCAAAGCGCTTGCAAAAGGCATTGAAGAGCAACGTGTTTTTGAAGGCCTGCAAGTCGAAAATTATAGCCTTTTCGATATCAACTCCCACTAGATAGATGCTTGCGGTCAGAGGCTTAAGCAGCACTTTTCTGCTGACAAAGCCCGTTACAAGCGTTTATGGTTTGGGTAACACCACACGATCTTAGGGGATAAACATGGATTTTGAAAAGTTTGGCGAAAGCGTACAAACGCTTATTGAAAGCCTTGGTCTGAATATTTCAAACGAACAACTTCTGGTCTGTTCTGGCATCGGAATTGTTGCCGGCTGGCTAGCAAGTCAGATCGTTGGCGGAAAAGGTGGTATTATTCGCTACTTGTTCGCTGGTATCCTTGGCTCATTTCTGGGCCCAGTTATCCTTAGCTTCACAGGGTTTGAATTGCCATCCTTTGGCGTTGCCTATCTTAATGAAGTTCTTATCGCAACGCTTGGTGCCACTGCGATTGTTGTGGTCGCGCGGATCATTGGCTAACGACTAAGCTTTAAGGGGCAACCGGCGTGTCAGAGATAGCGCTCTGTGCAAACTGACGCCCGGGTACAGGCCTTGGTAACCAGCTACCATCAGCCTGTTGACACGCATCAAACGCGCCCGTTCCAGCCAAAGTCTCATAGGTGACACTGCGGCATAGATGTGTGGCGTCTACGAGCTCTGCGACGGTTGCACTTTGGCGGACATTCTTGATTGCATAAGGCGATACCCGCCCCTCAATCGCGGTAAGCTTGGCAGCTGGTACATAGCCAAAGCCAACGCCTGAGCGCCCGATCAGCATCCAGTCTTCCCCGCGCAAACCCTCAACCAGTCCAATCGTCTCAACAGCGCGCCCAGCCGGGATTTCGCCAAGATCAGCAACCGATAGTAAATCAGGCATCGCGCGCACCTTTGCGCCGATAGGGGCCTTCATAAATCCAGCGTGAATACGTATGGGCGGTAGCGTTCCCAGCGCTGCCACGCGTATCACGGGTGTTTTCCCCTCCACTTCATATGCTTCGCCAAATGTGAACCTGATCGGGTCACCATTGGGTAAAGTCTGTTCAGTCGTTTGCCCGAAACGTGCGTATACAAAGTCTCCCTGCAGGCGGCGGCGAAACATACGGTTGCCAAACGCATGATAGGTGACCGGGTCTCCTGTGGCTTCTGCCAGGACAATCGCGCTCGCTGTATCTGTTTTTGGCGTCAGCGTGTTAAGCAAGCTGGCCTGGCGCACAGCCACTTTGCCTTGTGTGTGCTTGATCCAATGCCCTTGCGCATCACGGCAGACCTGCAAACGTGAGGACAATCCGCCTTCGGGGCCAACAAAACCATCCCGGCACTTGGTATAAACAACGCGTGTTTCGCTGACCCGCGCACCGGGGGCTGCGTAGTAAACATCTCCTACAGGGCGGTCATGTATTTCTGCGAGCACAACATCAGCTGCCGACAGAAACCCTACGGCCAGCCCGCGCTGGCCCATCAAATACCAGCGATCCCCATATCGGTCTGTATAGGTTCCCATGCGTTCGATCAGAGCGTCCTGCTTGACAGTGCGATGCCTCATACCCGCGCTTAACGACGGTGTTGCGTGTAGGAAAAGATCACGTTTGGCCGCATACCAGCCACCCTCCAGGACAATATTATGCGGCAGCGAGCCCATCTCATTGGCACGACTAATCGTATAGGACCGCTGAACTTGCTGAGAGGTTTTTAAAGCCACGCGTACACGTTCACCGCTTCGCGCCTTAAGGCTGACACTTCGTCCGTCAATTTCATTATCAAGGGCACGCTCCATATCACGTGCCAGCCAAGCTTTCTCAGCATCAGCCAGTACAGTGCCGTTTTGTTCAACCGCAGCTGTAGCCATCGCTGCAGCTGAGCCAGCTTCAATGCGCCCGGTAAACATGCGCACAGGCAGCGCACGCCGTGGCGCAAAGCTTGTTCCAGCAGGTGCTTTAGCAGCAGTCTGGGCGACGATATTTGATTGTGCAATTTTTGGATAAGCCGGCTTCAGACTTGGCACCGATGCAGCAGGCACACTTCCCGCCTCTTCGACCTCAACAGGTGTTTTGACAATAATTGATGACGCAGCAGGGCGCACAATTTGCGCCTGACTGACAGGCACAATCTGAACTGGCTGATCAGGTGCAATATTGGCAGGAATAGCCTCAGCAATATCCGGTGTCGCAGGCTCAAGCGCTGGCGCTGGCAGGCTGGCAGACTGCACAGATGTTTGCGACAAGGCACCTGATGCAGGTGTCAATGCTGGCGTGTCCGAATGGTCCATAAACGCAAAGCCAAGCGCAAACAGAGAAACAGCTGCAACCGGAATACCGGCCGTCATCCACATTGGCAGCCCGTCTTCACTATGTCCAAACCAGCCATTGTCTCCGTTGGCCAGGGCAGGCGCAACCAGTCGTGCGTCTTCAGGCCGCTCATACACATCCTCTTCCCAGCCAACCTCGACCGTTTCCGGTTCAAAACTGTCAGTCGGCGCATGGTAGCCAAATGGCGGTATCGCAAGATCTTCTTCGCTGATATCCGCATCACGCAGTTTTATATCCGTTATATCCGCTTTAGCGGGCACCGCCTCAACTACAGCTTCCTGGTCATCATATTGGGTAATGACTGGCGCATGGCTTGCCCAGCTTGTGCTGGCCATACGCGCGCTGTTGGCTTTCATCGCATCGCTTATCCAGCTCACTGGGGCAGGTGCAGGCGCCTGAGGGGCAAACGGGTTTATGCCTGTCACTGGTGACTCAGGCGCTAAATTAGCCTCCGGCATAGTTGAGGAAGCTGGAGCGGCGTCTTCTGCAACTGGTGCTTCAGCCTGATGTGCTGAGCCGGCAGCCAGATGAATTTGGCTGGCAATTGTATCAATCTCATGGCGCGCCATTTCGCGTGCCTGTGTTTCGACATTGGCTTCCAGCGCCTCCAAAACGGCTTTTGCAGGATGCGTCATAGCGCTTTGTTTGGCCGCCATAACGGCGCCAATCAACTGCGACAGCTCCTGATTGGCGCTCAGCCCATCGGTTTCATAATGATTATGCTCTGTATTTTCAGACATGGCTTTGTCTCGCCCAGCTTCCCATCAGGTTGGCGATATTCTTCGCCTGGATAAAATTTCCCCGATCTTCTTAACACTTTTTTAACGAAAGACAAAAACATAAGGTACAGCAAGATCTGAGAGGCTGATCTCCATAAACGCAATTTTCCCTTTCACGGGGCTTGCGCAGCGCTCAACTCCTATAGATAAGAAGGCGATTAACGCCTGAAGGACCACTCGATATGACCTCAAATACGCCCAAAAAAGTCGTTCTCGCCTATTCGGGCGGCCTTGACACGTCGATCATC
>CAYUFN010000131.1:0-8106 GCA_964443965.1 uncultured Hyphomonas sp.
GTATAGAAAGCATCGATCTCAAAGCCTTCAAAATCAGTTTGTAGTTCATAGTTGATCGCGCCGGCAATCGCGTCAGAACCGTAAACTGAAGAGGCACCGTCAAGGAGGATGTCGACGCTACGTACCAAAGTCCCCGGAATGAGCGAGACGTCTGGGTTAGCAGGCGCGCCACCAACACCAATCGGGCCATAACGGCGTCCGTTGATGAGGAAGAGGTTACGTGTACGGCCCGTAACACTTGATGAAAGGCCACGAAGCTGCGGCGTAACCGAGCCGAAAGTCGTAAAGGCCTGGCCGGTTGCCAAGTTTGTTGAAAGACCAATTGTTGTCTGCTGGCCCTGAATAACAGATGTCTGGCGGAGGATATCGTCAGCATTTACAACACCCAGGTCGCGGGAGACTTCGCCAGAAATGACCTGTACGGGTGAAATAGATGTAAACTCGCTGCGGCGAAGACGCGAACCGGTTACAACCACACGCTCCTGAACAGCCTCATCATCGTCATCATCAGCTTCTTCGACAACAATAGGTGCATCTGAGTCTTGCGCCATTGCTGTGCCAGCCCAAATGCCTCCTGACAGACCGACTAAAAGTGTCGTCGCCAATAGTTTTTTCTTAATAGATTCTCCGGTCACCCTGAGCTCCTCTTCCCATAGACAATGAGGTCACCAAAATTGGGCCCCAATCTTTACAAACATCCGGATATACACAATCCGGCCCTGAGTTCAGCCTGCCTAAGCAAGCTTTTCCACAATTCAGGGTTAAGCGTGTGATTTCCGGCGGTCAATTCAAATATGACGTTTTTGTCATCAGAACGTGTGCAGTGTTGGTACGTGTTGCAAGATGGACACATTTTAAGCACCCTTTGACAATATGTTGGTCAAAATGCATGGCTTTTTTGCGCGTGATAGGGGATTTTTTCGAATTTTATGCCTTGCTGCTGGTGAGCCGAGTTGTTTTCATGCTTGCCAGGGTAGCAGCACAAAGAAGTTAGGCAAAACCTCTGTCACACTGTGTGCCGAAGATCATAAGCTAGGCATCACAGGAATGTCATTCTTCGCCAGCAATGTAAGCCCGTAAGAGGGCAAAAAGGAGAATACAATATGCCAATTCAGCTCTATGGTTACGCCACCAGCCCCTATGTTCGTAAAGTTGGAGCATTCCTCTATTACAAAAAATTAGATTTTGAGTTTGTCCCCGTCAGCCCGATGACGGCAGCTGCGCAGCTGGAGTTCGTCGGCGGCACAAGCGTACCTGTGCTTGTCATCGATGGTGAAGCAAGGCGAGAATCGAGTGCGCTGGCGCTTTGGCTGGATGAGCGCTTCCCTGAACGCCCGCTTTGCCCAGCCGCAGAGCGGGACAGAATTTTAGCAATAGATGAGTGGGTCAGCCAGACATTCCTGCTTTCGATTTTCCGCGGTGCAATTGATGGTGAGGTGAACTTGCAATACCGTTTTCGGTTCTGGCGTTTGGCGGCGCTTGTCTCTGCGCATACACCATTGCCTGAACAAGTGCGCCACTTATGGCCTGACTTTGTGGCCAATGCGCCTTTTGTTAAGGCTATGGGCGAGCAAATGGATTTAAACGAATCTGCCCAGAATATGTCTCTGCGCATCGGCATGGAATTGGCAGCACACATTGGTAACGGGCCCTTTATTGGTGGGCGTGAGACACCAAGTATGCTCGATCTGGCCATTTTTCCTCAGCTTGTGTTTCCGGTTATGTTTGGCTTGGAAGATCAGTTAAGTGCAGGGCGCCATCCGATTATAAGAGCATGGATCGAACGTATGGCCGAACACTTGCCGCCTAATCCAACACTGGTCGCCGATACAATGCAGGTCGTCTCGCTCAGCGATGCGCTGGCGGCGTTGGACAAATAAGCCTCTGGCCAGTTATGGCGAGCTCAGATAGGGCTATCAAGAATATAGTTTTCCCGGGAGTTGAAATATGGGCCGATATTTTCTGACAATTTTAGTGTCGAGTTTTCTTGTTGTCGGGTGCAGCGACGCCCTGGATGCGGCAAACCCGATCGCACAACAAGCGGCCCCAATCGGAAAACTGCCAGACACCGCGCACCCGCTCTCCTATGAAGTCGGCATGAAAATAAATCCGCGGGAAGAAACATTTTCGGGTGCTGTCACCATGGAGGTCTGGCTTGATGAACCATCTGACGGGCTCTGGATTCATGGCGATGACCTGCGTGTCGATCAGGTCACTGTTCAGGGCAATTCAGCAACTTATGAAGAAGTGCTGCCCACAGGGGTCTCCCGTATCAGCTTTGACCAGACCTATCCTGCAGGGCAAGTTCGTATCATTATCACCTACGAGGCTGATTTTGATGTGAATCTGGCAGGTCTGTTCCGCGTTGAAGAACAAGGCGAGGCTTATGCGTTGGCAAAATCAGAGTCTATACAGGCACGGCGCTTCTTACCCGGGTTTGATGAGCCGGGTTATAAAGCTCCTTTTGACATAACACTAATCGTGCCGGCAGGCGATGAGGCGATCTCCAATACGCCAATTAAATCGCGTACGCGCTATGCAAATGATGATGCGTTTGAGCAGGTTACGTTTGAAACCACGCGCCCGCTTTCAACCTATCTGCTCTCTGTCGCGGTTGGTCCATTCGATGTGGTTGCGTATCCCGACATCCCAGCCAATTCTGTGCGTGATGTGGCGATACCCTTACGTGGATTTGCACGAAAAGGGCGGGGGGCTGATTTGAAAGCCTCACTGGATATTACAGCAGAGATGCTAACCGCCTTTGAGGAGGCGGTGAAGCTGCCTTATCCCTACAAAAAGCTAGACATTATCGCTGCCCCGCAATGGCCTTCAGGCGCGACTGAGCTGGCCGGCGCAATTACTTATCGTGAAAGCCGGTTGCTGATAGACGAAAATTCAGGCCCTGCCGCTTACCGGGCCATGCTAAGCATTCATAGCCACGAGATTGCACACATGTGGTTTGGCAATCTGGTGACACCGCCTTGGTGGGATGACCTCTGGCTTAAAGAAGCTTTTGCCACATGGGGCACGCCGCTCGCGCTGATAGCGCTAGAGCCTGAAGGTGGGCACGATGTTGATGCAACCGTTCGGGCGATTGGTGCCATGGGGCTTGATAGTCTTGCCTCAACGCGCGCTGTGCGTGAGCCGATCGACCGCAATGAAGACATTCGCAATGCCTATGACGGAATTACCTATTCGAAGGGGATGGCCGTTATCTGGATGGCCGATAAGTATTTCGGGGAAGATGTCTTTCGTCCTGCGCTTGGTCAGTACCTCAAAGCTTTTGAAGATACAGAAGCCGATAGCCCTGATTTTTATAAAGCCATTGGTGAGGCAACACAGACACCAGAACTGACCGAGGTTTTCCGCAGTTTCGTGGAGCAAAAAGGCGTACCACTCCTCACAGCCAGCCTGAATAGCGATGGCGGATTAACGCTCGCCCAGAGCCGGTATGCCCCGCTTGGCTCAACCATTCCAGGCGGAACAAGCTGGTCGATCCCCGTATGTGTAAAGCTTGGTCAGACAGGCAGCCCTCCTAAACGGGTTTGTAACATCATGCGTGATAACACAATGACCCTGACACTCGATGCTGCTGCAGCATATATCATGCCCAATGCCGATGGTGCAGGGTATTATCGCTGGAATCTCCCTGAAGAGGGGTGGGCACGCCTGATTGAAAACTTTGACCAGTTAACGCCATCAGAGGGCCTTTCGGCTGTTGATAGTGCGGCGGCGGCTTTTCGGTCCGGGCAGGGCAGCGCTCAAACCCTATTGGCTGTGCTCGAAGCAGCAAGTCAGCATACAGATCGCCGCGTCGCTGTCTCACCAATGGCTATCTTGCGCAGTTTTGGGCGTCTGCTTGATGAAGATCAGCGTGCACCATTAAATGCGTTTTCCAGTGCGCTTTACGCACCAACTTATGCCGCTCTAAAAGGGGCCCTCAGCGATAATGATATTGTCCTGAAAGGAAGTATCGAGTCCTTCCTGGCCTTAACAGCAAGAGACCCCGGCGTGCGCGCAGCATTGTTAGCTGATGCAAAGGCTTTTTTGGGGGTAGATGGTCCACGAAAGCCCGAAGCGCTCACCACCGATCGATATGGAGCAGCCTTTACAGTTGCCGTGCAAGATGGCGGTGAAGTGCTTTTTAATAAAGTCCTCGCTGCCTATACCGAGATTGATGACCCGGTCTTTGCGGGTACCGTTCCAAATGCTCTGGCCGCGACACGTGATCAGGCTTTAAGTGCACAAGTGCGCGCCTTGGCTCTAAGTGGCGAGTTGGGTCCGCGCGAAACATATGCGTTGATCCAGGGGCAAATGGGCAGCAGCCTGACGCGCGCCATTACATGGAATTGGGTGAAGGATAATTATGCTGACTTTGTCTCAAATATTCCCGCCCAGTGGCCGCGCCGCACGCCAGGTCTTGCAGGCAGCTTCTGCGAGGCAAGCGGGATTGAAGAATTAAAAGCGCTCTTTGCCGAGGTTGGCGATCTGGCGCCTGGCCATGAAAGGGCTTTGGCACAAACACAAGAGAATATCGCGCTCTGCGCCGGTCTGAAAGAAGCCCAACAGGCTGATCTGGCAGCCGCACTTGCTGCGCGTTAAACACAAAATCTACAGGAGAGACGAGTATGAGCCATCCGACCAATATTAACCGCCGACAGCTAATGACAGGTGCAGCCTTGGCCGCCAGTGCCGCAGCCGCCAGCCCAGCAACGGCTCAGGTCTTTAACGCCGCGCCAGACTTAAGCGGCAAGTCTATTCTCATTACTGGAAGCTCTTCAGGTTTTGGTCGTCTGGGGGCAGAGTATTACGCTCGCCTTGGTGCAAAAGTGTTTGCCACTATGCGCAACTTGCCGCGCGCTGAAGCAGGTGAACTGACCGCCCTTGCCAAGGCTGAAGGCCTTGATATCATCGTCTTAGAGATTGATGTCACCTCAGATGAACAGGTTGCTACAGGGGTTGCCGAGGCCGAAAATCTGGCAGGCGGCGCGCTTGACGTGCTGGTTAACAATGCCGGGATTGGGACCTCTGGTCCGATCGAAGCGCAGGATATGGTGGCCACTCAGCTTATGTTCGACACGAATGTCTTTGGCCCTCAGCGCATGATGCGCGCGGTGATGCCTGCCATGCGCAAAGCCAAATCCGGGCAGATTTTCAATGTCTCCTCACAGCTTGGCCGCGTGATGATCCCCGGCTTTGGTCAGTATTCGCCAAGCAAATTTGCACTTGAAGCGATGAGCGAGCAGTTTGCTTATGAAGTGGCGCAGCACGGTGTAGATGTTACGATCATTCAGCCAGGTGGTTACCCAACGAAAATCTGGGACAATCAGGTGCCGATTGCAGCGGCTCTAAAGTCGCGCTTGTCAGATGATCTGTTGGCGGACTACCCAGCGCTCACAGCGCGCATGGGTGTGGCTGGCGGGGGCGGCGGTGAGACCGATCCGCTCGATATTCCGGTCGCAATTGCCGAGATCATCGCCATGCCACGCGGCAAACGCCCCTTGCGCCGACCCGTCCACCCGGGCAACAAACCACAGCTTGAAATCAACGAAGTGTCAGCAAAGGCACAACGCGCCATGCTCGGCGGCTCGCCGTTCGGACCTTGGGTGAAGGATGTGCTGGATTAGGGTAGGAGGAGGTCTGTCACCGTCGCAGGAGGAGGCGAAAGCCTCAACTTCTTAAACCGCCCTGCGGTTTCAACTGATCGCTGCAACACATTTAGATAATCGCTCAGCTGGGCTCTCATAGTCTAGTGTTTTTCTTGGGCGCTCGTTTAACTCCCGGGCGATCTTGTTGAGTTGGCCTTGGGTATATTTGGAGAGGTCGGTGCCTTTCGGCAAATACTGACGCAAGAGTCTGTTGGTGTTCTCGTTGGTCCCGCGCTGCCAAGGGCTCTGTGGATCACAGAAGTACACGTCGATATCCGTTTCCATGGTGAAGCGCTTATGGTCAGCCAGTTCGTGGCCCCGGTCCCAGGTCAGGGATTTGTAGAGTTCATCGGGTAGCTTCTTCGATTGCTTGATGAGCGCATTCACCACAGTCTCGGTATGCCGCCCAGAGAGCTTCGCCAGCATGACATAACGTGAGTGGCGCTCGACCAATGTGGCGATGAAGCTATGGTTTGGTCCGCAGATCAAATCACCTTCCCAGTGTCCCGGTACCGCCCGATCTTCTACAGAGGCCGGGCGTTCACTGATCGAGACAGCATCCTTGATTTGTCCGCGAGGATCCTTGTTGGCTTTCTTATAACGAGCCCCACGCAGCTGGCGCCTTGATCGCAGATACTGCACCAGCTCCTTCTTCAAGGCCCCGCGCGCCTGCACAAACAGCGTTTTATAGATTGTCTCATGCGACACGTGCATGGCCTCTCGCGTAGGATATCTGCGCTTCAGCCAGCCAGCGATTTGTTCCGGTGACCAATGGCGCTTCAGTTTGAAGATAACAGCTTGCCGCAAACGACCATCAAGCACCAGCTTGCAGGGTTAGGGGCCTAAGGCCTGCTTCCAGGCACGCTTGTCTGCCAGCACGGCGCGGTAACGACGCTTGCCACCATTGCGACGGATCTCCCGGCTGATCGTCGATGGTGATCGTTGCAGCCGATAAGCAATGAGCCGGAGGGAGTCACCGGTTACAAGCCCACGCGATATCTCTTCGCGCTCCGCCAGTGTCAGCGCTAATCGAGACCGCTTGCGCTCTACTGGGGTGAACCCACCGGTCGAACGAATGTGCTTGAAGATACTAGACGATGGCTTGCCAAACACACGCCCGATTGACTTCATCTGCTCGCCGCGACGCCACCGTTCCCAAAGTTCGTGTTTCTGGGCCGGTGTAAACCCAACCCGGACATATTTCTTTCTCATAGATCATGCTCCACATACTCTGATTAAAGTATGTGTTGCGACGACCAGTTGAACTCGCACCCTAAAAAAGGACGTTCAGCTTTCACGACTGAAACCAAGGAATCGCGATATTTTTCTTTGATTGCAGAGCGAGTTCGAGGATGGTGGCACTTTGAGCAAATAGGAGATATCCGAGTGCCTCAACCGCTCCCCAAGAGCTTATCCGCGCAAATATCCCTGACGGACGTTGCACGACATCGACAAGAATTGGCCCTTAATGCCGCCAACGTAATATCGAAGTGGGCCACAATAGATGCTCTAGTTGGGGCACTCATCCCAACCCTAATAAATGCGGACCCTCGACCTGCTGCGGCAGTGTTTGACATCGTTAAAAACTTTGAAGCCAAAATGAAGGCGCTTCGCGAAATAGCAATAATAACGATACCGGACGAAAAAGACCGCGATATTCTGAACGCAATTCTCAGACTTTACGCATCGACGGCGAGGGGGAGAAATACATTAGCGCACCACTTATGGGGAATTCACGACAAGATACCCGATGGAATTCTCATGGTTGATCCGAAGATAATTGCTCGAGTTTCGACTGAAACGAAAGCTCATAAAGTCAATGAAACATTCCAGTACGAAGACGCCGTATCCATTCAACAGGACATGCATGACAGCGTCATGGTTTGGAAATTAAATGACTTCTCCGATCTTGCCTCCAGAATCAGTGAAGCATTCTTCCTGATAACTACCTTTGGCATCATGCTTCCGTCGCCTGATCGACCTGAGCGCGATATGTCTGCTCGAAAAATGCTCTTGGATAGGCCAATAGTTGCTGAATTTGTTGCGGGCCAGGAAGCTAAAAGGAAAAAGACTGCAACATAGAATATACACTACGATCCTTGCCCCCATGCCCAACGAATCGAGCGTCTCAAAATCGCCCCACAACGGTCCCTCGAGGCTTTGGCTGCCGCTTGACCAAAAGCAGTCCTCGGAGGTGATTACCCCTTCCCCCGGACCCGCTTAATCGTCCCGGAAAAGTTCAGTGCTGGCTCGCCATCCGCCGTCACAATCCCCCGTACAAAGATGATCGAACGGCCTGCCCGCAACACATCTCCGCGCGCTTCAATCAACTGGCCAACCTTCGGGCCGGCCAAAAACTCTGATGTAAACGCCACAGTCAGCCCATAATCATCATCGCCGATCTGCTCATGCGCGATGCCGAACAGCGAGAAATCGGCAAACGTCATCAGGCAACCGC
>CAYUFN010000132.1:0-2608 GCA_964443965.1 uncultured Hyphomonas sp.
TGATTGGGCAGGCTTTACAGGTTAAGCACGCAAATTGGCCTGAAGGGAAAGTGCAAAAGTCGCAATTACTGTCGATAAAAACTGGCGGATGCGCAGAGAATTGTGGGTACTGTTCGCAATCTGCGCATTTTGATACTGGGCTAAAGGCTGAAAAGCTGATGGCGCTCGAAGATGTTGTGACAGCGGCCAAAGGGGCCAAAGCGAACGGCGCAGACCGATTTTGTATGGGAGCTGCCTGGCGTAGCTTGAAAGACCGTGATGTACCAAAGATCGCTGCCATGGTTTCTGCGGTCAAGGCGCTTGGGTTGGAGACTTGCGTGACAGCAGGGATGCTTGAAGAAGGTCAGGCTGAGAAGCTGCGCGCGGCGGGGCTTGATTACTACAACCATAATCTTGATACATCTCGCGAATACTACGACACGGTTGTAACGACACGCACCTATGAGGATCGCCTTGATACGCTGTCCAAAGCACGTAAAGCGGGCATGAAGCTCTGCACAGGTGGCATTTTGGGCATGGGCGAAGGCCGGGACGACAGGATTGGCCTCATACACGAGCTTTCAATGTTGAACCCGCACCCCGAAAGTGTGCCAATCAATATGTTGGTGCCGATTGAGGGTACACCGCTTGGCCAAAGTACGCCTGTCAGCGTGATTGAAATGGCACGCGCGATTGCCGTTTGCCGGATTGTTTTTCCGCAAAGCTGGGTGCGCTTGTCGGCTGGTCGCGATGATATGAGTGAGGAAGGTCAGGCGCTTTGCCTTTTAGCGGGCGCAAATTCGATTTTCGTGGGGGATCGCCTGTTAACCACTGATAATCCCGAGATTACAGAAGATGAGGCGCTGCTCAGCGTAATGGGACTGGAAGCTGCAAGCCATATTGAAATGGAGGCTGGGCCAAAGGAGGTTGGTCGGACAACGTTGATTGGTGGGTAAGTTTGAAAAGGCGCTCGCGCTTTTTAAACTTTGCGGTTAAAGACATCATATGAAAAAAGCAGATCTACAGGCCGTTATATGGGATTTTGGCGGTGTGTTCACCTCTTCCCCTTTTGAAGCCTTTAACCGCTATGAGGCTGAAAAAGGCTTGCCACAGGATTTTATTCGCAGCGTGAACGCTGTTAATGGCGATACAAATGCGTGGGCGCAATTTGAGCGCAATGATATTGATGCAACCGTATTTAATGAGCTGTTCCGCGCCGAGGCGCTGAGCCGTGGGCATGATGTCCCCGGCGCGGATGTGCTGGCGCTGCTTGCCGGTACGCTCCGCCCGTCGATTATTGGGGCACTAAAAGTTTGTAAGGGGCAGGTTAAAGTTGGCTGTATCACGAATAATGTGAAAACAGGCAAGGGTGCAGGCATGACGCATGATGCTGAGAAAGCTGAAAAGGTGGCGGGTATCATGGCGCTTTTTGATCATGTAATTGAAAGTTCTAAAGTGGGATTACGTAAGCCTGATCCGCGCATTTATGCCCTGATGTGTGAAGCGCTTGATGTTGATCCGAAAAATTGCATCTACATTGATGATCTGGGTATTAATTTAAAGCCAGCGCGAGCAATGGGGATGACCACGATCAAGGCGCTCTCAGAAGAACAGATACTGGCTGACCTTGCGGCTGTTACAGGGTTTGGTTTTGTTTAAGTGGGTATGTGTGCCTCTTCTTGTTTGTTTGGTGGGGTGTTCCCAGCCTGAAACGCTTACGCCTGAACGCCTGATACCCGATCCAAGCCTGACAGAGATTCCCAAAAAAGCACCCTTGCTGCCCCTAACTGAGGCCGCCAGTCAGACGCAGGCTGAAATCCTGGCCATCACTGCGCGCGACAGCCTGCGCCGCTTTGCGCGACTGGCAGAGACCTATACCGGATTTGCGTCTAATTTTGAGGGAGGAGACCATTTCAATCACTGGTCACTTCTGCGCCGCACGGGCGTTGATCCGTTACGTGAGATCGAAGCGCTGTTTGAAGGGCCTTATGCGCTCCGCGAAATTGGCTCTGAGGTCTGGTATATTTGGCCAGATTTTGCAGCAAGGGCCCCTGAAGATCTGATCCCTGAACGCTTAAGTTTTCAGGATAGAGCGCGTCTTCTTTCCCTGGTTGGGGAAGAAGGAATTGCGCTCATACGGCAAGGCCGCGCTTATCCCGGGTTACGCACGGCGATTAGCCGTGATGGGCGTTGGGTTTATTATTTACATGATACTGGTGAAAGTGAGACATCCGAATGACGACAAAAATAGGGGCCGAAAAGGCAATCAGTGGACTGACGGGTTGGGCGATTGTGGCTGGCAAAAGGGATGCGATTGAAAAAACTTTTCAATTTGCGGATTTCAAAAGTGCATGGAGCTTTATGTCTGCAGTGGCACTTAAGGCTGAGCAGATGGACCATCATCCTGAATGGTTTAATGTCTATAATCGGGTTGAGGTTATTCTTACCACGCATGACGCTGACGGCGTAACGGATAAAGATACGCAACTGGCGCGTTTCATGGATAGTCTTGGTGCTAAATTAGCTTAGACTCGGTTGTGATTGACATGATCCATCACAACCGAGTCTAGCGTTGACAGCGCGAGCAGTAAAAGCTTGAGCGCCCGCTTTGGACCAGCCGCTTGATTGG
>CAYUFN010000132.1:2618-5404 GCA_964443965.1 uncultured Hyphomonas sp.
CTGCATTTTTTGCAAGGATAGGTTTCGCGGTCATAGACATCAAAGTGGTGCTGAAAATACCCAAGCGCACCCTCTGTATTCGTAAAATCTGAAATAGAAGAGCCACCTGCATCAATCGCTTCTGCAATGACGGCGTTGATTGCAGGGGCCAGACGTATCGCGCGTTTGCCCGGAATGGTGGCTGCCTTACGTTTTGGTGATATGGCCGATCTGTACAGGGCTTCGCAAACATAAATATTGCCAAGGCCTGCAATAATCGCCTGATCGAGCAGGGCAGTTTTAATCGGTGTCTGTTTGCCTGCCAGTGCTTTATCCAGATAGGCAGCATTGAAACCATTGGAGAGGGGCTCAGGGCCTAGCTTTTTCAGGCGTGGATATTCGTCAAAGCTTGCAGCAGGCCACAATTCCATAAAGCCGAACCGGCGTGGATCATTATAGGTGACGGTGACTCCGCCCTCAATATGGAAGACGGCATGATCATGTTTAGGGTTTCCGCCTGTTTCGTGGGCAAACGAAGCGGCTGGTCCCCCATTGATTGTAAAGCGCCCGGACATGCCAAGGTGCATAACCAGAATTTCGTCCGTTGAAAGTGATACGGTCAGAAACTTTGCCTGCCGCCCAAGCCGGCTGATGCGCGCGCCCGTTAGCCGCTCAATAAAACGAGAGGGGAAGGGAAACCGCAAATCCGGGCGGTTTTGTTCAACGCGCAGGATTGTTCGCCCCTCCATAACGGGGGCAAGACCTCTTCGGACGGTTTCAACTTCAGGGAGCTCTGGCATAGGCTGAGCCTAGCAGGGATTTTCGGGTCTTGGCAGGGGGGAGAGGCTTAAAATTTAAGCCGCGATGCGTTCGTCGACAATTTCGGTTAGCGAGACCCCAAGTTGGCCATCGGCAATGACCAGTTTGCCGCGCGCCATCAACCGGTCTGAGACATATATCTCAACCATATCCATGGCGGTGCTATTGAGCGCGAGCACCTCGCCTGGCTCCAGCGCCATCAGCTCCTCAATCGACATTTTAACCTCACCAAGCACTACATCCACGCGTACGGGCACGTCCATCAAGGACCGGGCAAGAGCAGGGTTGGCAGGCTGAGTCATGGCGTCGCTTTCATGAATAATGCGTCTGATCTTATTTATCAGCGCGAAATGGTTACTGATCTGCAAACAAATCGCCCTGACCGTTCACAATGTGCGCGCAAGCGGCTGTGAGAAGCTGTTTTATGTCTGTTTCGGTTTCTGGGGGAAGGGCTGATGCATCAAGACAGTGTGCGAGCTTGAGAAGCTGTTCAAGCGCGGCGTTGAGCTGGACCGACATGGCCGTTAATTTATTGGCTGTTTCCTTGTCATGGCGGGCATCGGCAGCGGCCATGCCTTCATTGCGGGCATTGGCAAGCAGTTCGGCCAGTTCGTTGGCAGATAGCGCGACTGTATCTGCCTGATCAGGCCTTTCAGGTGCAGGTGCCTGAAAATCGCTGCGAAAGGTAAATGGCGTTACAGATTTAACGGCGGTACGTGTCATAGGATGAAATCCTCGTCATGTACGTCACTGGCAGGGCGTATGTCCCCTGAATCAATAAGGTTCCGCGCCAATGATACTAGGGCAGCTCGCGCAGCTTCTACCTCTTTGCGTGGTTGTGCACCAAGTGCTGTCATTTCTTCGCGCAAAAGATTGCCTGCGCGTTGGGTCATATTTTTGTAGAAAACGTCCGCAACCGGGCCGGAGACACCTTTCAAAGCCAGCGTGAGCGTTTCGCGCGGTGTGCGGGAGAGGAGCGTTTGCATGCCTGCTGGTGAAAGGTCTGCAAGATCTGAAAAGGTAAACATTAAGGCGCGCACGCGCTCACCAGCATCAGGTTCGACAGTGTGGAGGGCGTTCAGAAGCGTTTCACCTGTCTCTGCTGGGAGCGCATCGAACAGCCTGGCGACAGTTGCTTCGGGACGAGTTTTTTGACTGTGAGTGAGCGTCGTTAGTTGCGCACCAAGTTTTGTCTCTATGGCTGTAAGGGCCGCAGTGTGCGCAGGGGCCATATGCACCATACGTTGAAGGATATCTGTGGCGTTAGGTTGTGGTAACTGACGGATAAAAGCAGCAGCGGCAGGAGCGGCCATGTGCGTGAGTGCCAGCGCAATGACTTGTGGATGCTCATGCGCAAGAAGCGTGGTGAGTTGTGCGGCCGACAAGTTTGAAAGCGCTGTCCAAACCGGGGTCTGACGGTGCGCGGTTCTGGCAACTTCACTCAGGAGCGCGCCAGCGGCAGCTTCAGCATCATCTTGCTGGAGCGTTCCGGTTTCCATTGCCTGTGTCAGCTTGGCTGCATCAGAGGGGTCCAGGGCAGCCCAAACGGGCGCAGCCTTTGCGCCAAGGGCGTGCAGTAGACTGGCAGAGCGATTGAGACCGCTCTTTTGGGTGTGTTGCATGTTCATGCGGAACCTTCTTCCTGGCGCAGCCATTTCTCTATGATGGCGGCTGTTTCGTGTGGCTTGTCCTGAGCCAATGCAGCGACTTGCTCAAGCTGAATCTTTTGACGGGCCGGGGGCACGTCAGGTGACTGTGATCGAACAGTTCTTTGTTGGGGCGGGGGCGTTTGGGCAAGATACGCAGAAGCTGGTGGTGCGCTAGCCAGAGCTGCGGTGGCCGCAGGTGTTCTAAAAGCGAGCCAGGCAGATAGCATGACCAGAAGCCCAAGCCATGCCAGTTCGCCAAGTGTTGCCGCATCTGGTTTACCGGGCGAGCCATCGGCAAATTCAAATTGTTTTATCGTGATTGTCGGCGCATCTGGGTAG
>CAYUFN010000132.1:5414-7908 GCA_964443965.1 uncultured Hyphomonas sp.
GAGTGCGCCTGCGAGCTCTCTTAATCTGGTTATGTTTGCGCTGGACAGACTGCCTTCAAGACCGTCGATCAGAATGAGACGGGTGCCTGCATCCCCTTCGATGACACGTGTTTTGCCCGGACCGATGAGCGCATCTGCTACGATTGCAAACTCACTTTTGGTAACAGGTGCAGCTTGGCTGGTGAACACCGAGACTGCCCGCCAGCCCAGTGCAACCAAGGCAAGTGCAAATAGCGCGTAGGCCAGCATGGACGGTAAACCCGTCAGGCTGGATACCGGGCTGTGCCCGCTTTGTCCTTTTTGCGCGTATGCATCCGCCATGAATAGCCTCCGACCTGCAAAAGTGCAGGCATCAAGCTTTTACTATAGCGCGCAGAGCGTAAACGCAGCTTTAACCTTACCGGCGAGGGTCCGTCAGAAGAGCTTAACGATACTGCTGCAAACGTGTGGCGCGCAGGCCTTTTGGACCGTGATTGTTGTAAAGGCGCTGCCAGCCGGAGAATTCTTCTTCCGACAAGGCATAGCGTTTACACGCGTCTTCTTTTGACAGAAGACCGCCAGTTACCGCGGCGACCACTTCGGCCTTACGGCGAGTCACCCAGCGTTTAATGCCGGGTGCAGGCAAATCATCGATGGTCAATGGCCGACCATTCGGGCCGGATACACTCATCACATGCGCATTCTGCTGTGTCATTTTATCTACCTCATTCTAAGGGTCAGTTCTTGCCCCTTGAAAACGACAATACAGGATGGGTTTTAAGGTCACCCTGAATGAAACGCGTGAGTTTTCATGAAAATTCGTCAGGTCTTTGCAGACCCTGTTTGCATTTCATTTGGAAAGCTGTGCCGGATTGGTGCATGAACGTGTGTTCAGCTTTGAATCTAAACAAAAAGGCTAACTTTCTTAGCGGACTCTTGCGAAATGGGTCGATTGTGAAAAATGACTCAAAAATTATTTTTGAAAATTATTTTTGCTCTTCTGTATAAGCACTTACAGTTTTCGCAATGAAGCCCCCGCCAAGGATGCGGCTTTCTCCTGTTGGGTCATAAAGAACGCAGGCCTGTCCACGCGAGACACCTTCTTCCCCAGTTTCAAACATAACGGCTGGTTCACCTTCAATGCAGCAAAGCTTGGCTGGCAAGGGTTCACGCGTGGAGCGCACACGTGCGAGCACTGCAGTTTCACTCGCGCACGCGTCTGCCAGAGGGGTGTCGCCCAACCAGTTTAACTCTTCCAGTGTCAGGGCGGCTGTCAGCAAAGCTTCGCGTGGGCCAACATAGACACGCCGTGCTGGCGCATCGATCTTGACAACATAAAGCGGATCGCCGACGGCCACGCCAAGGCCGCGCCGTTGGCCAATCGTATAGTGGATCACACCTTGATGCTCGCCCAGCACACGCCCATCAAGATGGACAATCTCGCCGCCACGCCCAGATCCGGGGCGGATCAACTCCACCACTCTGGCATAAGAGCCCTCGGGCACGAAGCAAATATCCTGACTATCGGGTTTGGCAGCCACAGGCAGATCATAAGTATCGGCGAGCGCGCGGACTTCTGTTTTTGGCAGATCGCCGAGCGGAAAGCGCAAATAAGCGAGCTGTTCCGGGGTGGTTGCAAAGAGAAACCATGATTGATCGCGGCTGGCATCATGGGCGCGGTGAAGCTCCGGCCCGTTCGGGCCTTGCGTGCGACGAATATAATGCCCCGTGGCCAGACAGTCCGCCCCGAGATCTTTGGCAGTTTTTAACAAATCTGCAAACTTTACCGTCTGATTGCACCGGATACAGGGCACCGGTGTTGCGCCAGAGAGATATGTGTCGGCAAAGTCTTCCATAACCTGCTCACGAAAGCGGCTCTCATAATCGAGCACATAATGCGGGATGCCGATCTGATCGGCGACATTGCGGGCGTCGTGAATATCTTGGCCGGCGCAACACGCGCCTTTTTTCTGGATCGCCGCGCCATGGTCGTAAAGCTGTAGCGTAATCCCGACAACATCATAGCCTTCGGCTTTCAGCATGGCTGCGACGACGGATGAGTCTACACCGCCAGACATGGCCGCGACCACGCGCGTATCGCCCGGGGCTTTGTCGAATCCAAGAGAGTTCAGGCCACCCATATAAGGGGCCGGTGCGGTCGTATTCATTATGTTCGCTCCAACAGGTTCAAGGGCCTGTGCAGTTGTGTTGAGCGCGTATGTAAGGGATTGGGGAGAATGGGGCAAGAGCCACGCTTGGGCTAAAAAAAGCCCCGCACCTCTGGGAGAAGGTGCGGGGCGGGTTCCCGGCAAGGGAGGGGGTGGGTCACGATCTGCGAGGATCGGCCGGGAAGTTGTCAAAGGCATCGTTGACACCATCGCCGTCGCTATCGCGCTCTTCGACTTGGTCTTTGACACCGGGTAAGTCACAATCCTGAGATTCGCCGCAGCCTTTGGCTGCGCCTGCTGCGGCCCCAACGCCTGCACCGATCAGTGCGCCCCGGGCGGCGCCGCGT
>CAYUFN010000133.1:0-7766 GCA_964443965.1 uncultured Hyphomonas sp.
TAGCAGGGGCGCGCCTTCAGCCACTCGGCCACCTCTCCAGCGCTATGAATATTGGGGTTTAGCCAGTTGAGGATATGAGTGCAATGCCTAGTATGCGTGCAACTGGATTTTTCTTGGAAATCCCGACTATTTCCTAATCCATTTAAACGCCTTTTCTGTCCACCAAGGCCAAAAGTTTGGTAGGCCGTCAGAGACTTTTACAGGATAAGTAGGTGCGCGTTTTTCCAGGAAGCTCATTACGCCTTCCTTGGCATCAGCTGTTTGGCCGCGATCATAAATAGCAGCTGAATCAACGATATGAGCGTCCATTGGATGGTCTGCCCCAAGCATGCGCCACATCATTTGACGCGTAAGCGTGATAGAAACGGGGGCCGTGTTATCAGCAATCTCGCGTGCAATTTTTCTCGCTTCATCCATCAATTCGGATTGAGGATAAATTGCGCGGATAAGACCGCCATCCAGGGCTTCTTGTGCTCCAAACACACCGCCAGAGTAACACCACTCCAGTGCGCGACTGATACCGACAAGGCGGGGCAGGAACCAGGACGAACAAGCCTCAGGCACAATGCCGCGCCTAGCAAACACGAATCCAAACCTGGCATTGTCTGAGGCGATACGAATATCCATAGGCAACTGCATAGTGACGCCGATACCGACAGCTGCACCATTGATTGCGCCTATGACTGGTTTAAGGCTTTCATAGATGCGTAGCGTCACGCGGCCACCACCATCGCGTTGGATATCTTCACCACTCGTACGCCCAGTTTCACCGCTCTGTGCGCGTGCTTCATAGTCGAATGTTTTAGCGCCTTCGGAAAGATCCGCGCCCGCGCAAAAGGCGCGATCGCCACTGCCAGTGACGATCACTGCGCGAACATTGTCATCAGCGTCGGTGATGTCGAAAGCGGCAATCATTTCAGTCATCATCTTGCCGGTGAATGCGTTCATTTTTTCCGGTCGGTGGAGTGTCAACGTAGCGATGCCATCATCTATGTCGAGCTTGATCGTTTCGAAGGTGTGCGTGCTCATGAGAACTCCTCTGACTGTAAGTCGTAAAATATGGATTTGTTTAGGCCATTGGGTGACCTTTTAGGTGTAGCGTCAAGCGTTACCTTGCGGTAGGGTTTGGCCAAATTCCGCCTAAATCATAAGATTGCATGACTATGCCCAATTTCCCTGATCCAACCTTATTGGCCGTTCCAGCTTTTATCTTGCTTGTCGCACTGGAGTGGTGGGGGGTTTATAAACGGCGCCTTGCTGGCACTTACGAAACCAAGGATGCTTGGGTGTCCATGATTATGGGTTTAGGCAGCGCGGTTAGCGGCGCTTTATTTGGCTTTGTAGCGTATGCTGCCTCGGTGTGGGTATATGAAAAGTTTCGTATCACAACGATTGGTTTCAGCGCCATTAGCTTTGCTGTTTTGCTCGTGCTCAACGATTTTATCTACTATTGGAAGCACCGAGCCATGCACCGTATCCGTTGGTTCTGGGGTAATCATATTGTCCACCACTCATCAAATTTTTATAATCTAACAACGGCGCTACGCCAGCCTTGGACGGGTGCAATATCTGGTCTTTTTATTGTTGGTTTACCACAGATTATACTTGGATTTCATCCAGCCATGGTTGGGTTTGCTGGTGGTCTAAATCTGCTCTATCAATTCTGGATACATACAGAAGCGATTGATCGGCTACCGCGCTGGGTTGAGTTTATGTTCAACACGCCTTCTCACCACCGTGTACATCATGGCCGGAATGCGCGGTACCTGGATGCAAATTATGCGGGTATTCTGATCATTTGGGATCGTATGTTCGGGACATTTGTACCTGAGCTTGATAGAGACAAGCCTGATTATGGGCTCGTTGAGCCGCTCATGACTTATAATCCGCTCTTTGTCGCATTTCATGGATATGGAGCGATCTTCCGTGATTGCTGGCGTGATGGCTGGCGGGTATAGCGCTGGCCCATGCGGATATTTGCGCCACCCGGATGGTCACCTGATGGAAAGCATCAAGATTCAAAAGCCTTTAAGGTTGCCTATCTTGCGCACAATCCTGACGAATGCGGCACTGAAGGGTTTTAGGTAGTGAGACTCATTCGGCTTTGAGTGCATATATAAGGCAGGTTTCCGGGTTCATTAAGGGAACCTGCAAGCCCATTTGCATAAGTGCTTCCCCGGGCAGGATAATACCTTTGCCGCCTAGATCTGCAGCTTCCAGGATTGACGGTGAGCTGCGCGAAGAGACTGGAGCTGGCCAGATAATTTGGACGCGATATTTTTTTGAGCTATCAAGCTCCGTGAAGAATAGACGTCCGGGCAGGGTTTCGCGATGCCCTTTCATATTGGCCCACGAAAAAACTGCTTCGCATTTATCAACAGAAACGACGCCTACAGCGTTTACGTGGACTGGCGTATCCAGGCGAACAAAATCGCCGCTATGCAGTAAAGTGCGATACTGCTTATGTAATGCGATACCCGCTTTTAGCGTTTCAAGGTCTTTCGGTGTTTCCTTAAGTAAGTTCAACTCCATGCCCATATGCCCAAAGAACGCTGTCGCCACGCGCATTTCCATGGAGATTTGACGTCCTGTTATGTGGCAAACTTTTGGACCAACATGTGTTCCCATAATCTCCAATGGAAAGAAATGTGACGCGCCACGTTGAATGCGTTGTCGATCGAGTGCGTCGTTACTGTCTGATGTCCAAATGCGATCCGTATAGCGAATAATTCCATAATCAGCTCGCGCCCCCCCTGAAGAGCAACTCTCTATTTCAAGGTGTGGATATTCAGTCCTAAAGCGTTCCAGTAGTTTATAAAGCTCTCTTGTTTGACGGGAAATTGCTGGACGTCCCTGACTACCCGGGTGATGAACGTCACGGTTCATGTCCCATTTTATATAAGACACATTATACCGGGTTAGAATATTGTTAATGGCTTCATAAAGGTATTGCGTGACTTCCGGGCGGGTTAGATCAAGAACATACTGTCCGCGAAAAGGAACTTGTTCGACGCCTTCTGCTTTTAGTATCCAATCTGGATGCTGTCGGAAAAGATCAGAGTCAGGATTAACCATTTCTGGTTCAAACCAGATACCAAACTGCATGCCTAGATCGGTCACCCTTTTAATAAGCGGGTCAAGACCGTTTGGGTAAACCTCCTTGGACACCCACCAGTCTCCAAGACCAGCTTTGTCGCTTCTACGCCCGCCAAACCAGCCATCATCCAGTACAAACCGTTCAGCGCCAACGGCCGCGGCTTTATCAGCGAGTTTTAGCAACTTGTCCTGATCGTGATTGAAATAGACAGCTTCCCACGTATTATAATGAACTGGACGGGCTTTATTCTTGATACGCTTATCCAGTAATGAGTGGCGAAGGTGACGGTGAAACTTCCGCGAAAGCGCGCTCAGGCCGCGTGTTGTAAAGCCGGCATAAAGGGTAGGACTTGTATAGCTATCGCCCGGCGAAAGCGTCATTTCACCTGGATAGAAATATTCACCCATTTGCATAAATGCGCGTCCATCACTCAGCCTGTCAACACGTACACGGCTATTCCCACTCCATCCCAGATGGAAGCCAAAACCCGCACCTGATTTCTCGACAGTTTCCTCAGTTGTCGCGATTAGACCGGGAAAATTGTCATGGCTGGTTCGGCCGTTTTTATTTTCTCTGACATAAGAGCCTAGAAAAGCTGGAATCTCTTCCACACCAAATTCGTCTGCCCATCGACCGGTAAAGCCAAATAGGCGGGTTGCGCGCGGGTCTAGCGGAAGACTGGCTGCAGCGCACCAATCGATTGAAAGGTCATCTCTACCCTCATTAATAATCGTCGTCTGGTAGGTCATGAGATTACTATCGGAGTTAAAGCCAATTTCGTGGATGGCGCGCACGCTTGTGGCCTGATCCAGGCAAATGATTTTAATATTATTGTGAGAGGGCTGCTCTACGCTCTGTACTGTAAATAGGGTTGCCCACTCTGTGCCTGACCTATGCGCGGCAAAGCCTGACAAACCTGAGATTCCTGACCCTGTTTCATTAAGCAGAGAAGAAGCGACTTCAGTGTCTGCCCCTCCCATTGCGTGCTGGCGTGTTGTCATAAGTTTCAAAAGTTCAGGTGATGTTTCCGCCAGGCGGCTACCCCAATAGAGAATTTGTGGGCGCGAGCCAATTGCGCATTCCAGAACCAAGCTCGTATTACCCGCAGTTAGTGCAATATGAGCATCATTTGTGGTGATATCGCAAGCTTCGGGGGCTTTGTCCGCTTTATCAGCAGTTGATCTGTTCGAGGTAGGGTTTGTCATCTATTTGCCCTTAGTGGCCGCGGTTCGAGCTCTACGGTTTGTACGCTGAGCTGACATACTTATAGACTATGTAAAGCGCGCAAAAGAAAATATAAATATATTCTATTCCTTTTCCGTTACGTTAGAAACTCGGTAACGAAAACATAGATGGGAGTAGTTTCTACATACAGATCAATAAAATAAGAGACGAGATTTTTGAGAATGATAGACTATACGTCAATGCGCTTGCTGATCATTGGTGATGGCTCGGCCTCAATAGGAAAGACACCAGATAATAACGGTTTGGCCGGTTGGCCTGCTCTGAGCGTATGTTTGCCGATGTCTCGGCTTTTTTAGGTGTGCATGATAATCAAAGTGTTTCAATACTCCTTTCTTGCAAAAGCGATAATGCCGATCCCGCACGGGGCTATTCCTTGAGAGGCGAACCGCTTGGGTGTTTTCAGCATATTCTTAAGTGAGCCAAATCATGTTTGAACCACACTAGAAAGCACATGCACGTACCAGCCTGACGGCTCTGCGAAATGCAAATTTGTATATTTTCAAGCCAACACACTAAGTGTATGGCTGTTAGTGTAGTGCGCGAAGGGTGCATAAATGTTTGATTTGCTTGTAATTGGTGGCGGTATAAACGGCTGTGGTATTGCTAGGGATGCTGCTGGGCGTGGTCTTAAAGTCTTGCTCTGTGAAAAAGATGATCTGGCTGAGCACACATCCTCCTCCAGCACAAAGCTGATCCATGGCGGGCTGCGTTATCTTGAGCATTATGACTTTTCGCTCGTGCGGAAGGCATTGATGGAGCGGGAGACTTTGCTGCGTGCTGCCCCACATATCATCTGGCCGATGCGCTTCGTACTACCCCATCATAAAGCGTTGCGCCCGGCCTGGCTGATCCGGCTTGGACTCTTCCTTTACGATCATATTGGGGGGCGGAAGATTCTTCCAGCTACCAAAGTTCTCCGCCGGGCAACCTCAGATAAGTTTGAGCCGCTTGAAGATCGCTTCAATCTAGCGTTTGAATACTCTGATTGCTGGGTTGATGATGCGCGCTTAACTGTCCTGAACGCAGTTGACGCTGCTGATAAGGGTGCTGAAGTTGTGGTCGGCACAGAATGTGTTGCACTGAACCGTGAAGATCAATGCTGGAAAGCGCTTTTACGTGATAAGGTGGGGGAGGAACGCAAAGTTGAAGCTCGTACAGTGGTCAATGCAGCTGGGCCTTGGGTTGATGACGTTGTGGATACTGCTTTTGATCTTAAGAAGAACCAGCGTGTGCGCCTCGTAAAGGGTAGTCATATCATTGTAAAAAAGGTGTTCAGTGGTGAGCACGCTTATTTCTTTCAGAATGCTGATGAACGTATTATTTTTGCTATTCCTTATGAAGGAGGCAACTTCACACTTATTGGTACGACGGATGTTCCTTTCGATGGTGATAATAATAATGTTGTTATTTCACAGGATGAAATTCAGTATTTGTGTGATGCTGCAAGCGAATACTTATACGATGATATAGCACCAGAAGATGTCGTCTCGACTTATTCCGGGGTGCGCCCGCTCTATGATGATCAAAGCGCTGATGCTTCAGCAGTCACACGTGATTATGTGTTGTCTTTGGAGGAAGAGGGTGGTGCACCAATCCTGTCTGTCTATGGTGGAAAGATCACGACCTATCGAAAGCTTGCCGAGCATGCGTTAAAAATTTTGAAGCCGTTTTTAAAGACTGCCGGGAAGCCTTGGACAGAAAAAGCAAGTCTACCTGGTGGGAATATGCCAAACGCAGATTTTGATGCATTTTTTGAAAGCCAAAAACAGCGCTATAATTGGCTTCCTGATGATCTGCTACATAGAATGCTGCGAACCCATGGAACATGTTTGGAAAAAGTTATTGGCAATGCTAAGGGGCCTAAAGATTTGGGACGGCACTATGGGGCAGGACTTTATCAAGTGGAAGTTGATTACCTATGCGATCATGAATATGCGCGTAAAGCTGATGACATATTGTTTCGTCGCACCAAACTTGGCTTACATATGACGCCGGATGAAATTGCTTTTTTCAAGAGTGAGTTTCGTATAGCGTCTAAGATAAAGTAAGCCTAATAGCGACGTCATAAACGTGATCTCTCATAAAGCATAAAGGCTTCTTCTTTGCCGCATTCAACAAACGCATCAGATCAGCTCGACCGGAAAATTATGGGGAAACCGGTTCATCGACGTCATTTTGAAAAACAGGATGGGCGCAACCTTTACCTTTACGGATATGCCCCTCACGTTGCAGCCCGCATTGAGGGAGAAGATCTGGAGATGAGTGCCGGGGCAGAATTGCGCTTGCACCCATTGCGTAAAACATGGTCAATTTATGCGGGTAATCGTAACAATCGTACGTTTAAACCAAGCGCTGCTGCTAATCCTCTGTCACCCAGCCAGCCGGGCAAACCTTTAACGGAAATTCCTTTTGAGGATTTTGAGTTATGCGTGTTTGAAAATCGGTTTCCGAGCCTCCACAACAGTGCCTCTGATCCGGTCGATATTGGGGTTGCCAATGCGCGTGCAAAGGGGAGTTGTGAGGTGATTGTTTATTCTCCCGAGCCTGAGGGTTCATTGGCCACGCTTGGTCAGGCGCGGCGCAGATTATTATTAGAAGCGTGGATTGATCGTTATGCGCACCTTTACGCGCAAGGGTGTGCCTTTGTCCTGCCATTTGAAAACCGCGGTGATGAAGTTGGTGTCACATTATATCATCCGCATGGCCAAATTTATGGATTTCCTTTTGTCCCAGACCCGCAGCAGAACGCCGCTGATTCTTTTGAGGCCGGATACAGCCTTCATAAAAAGCTAAGCGAGTGGCGGCACGGGCTCGGTATAGCAGAGGCAGGCGGCATGCTGGCCTATGCGCCACCGTTTGCGCGATTTCCTTATGAAGTGTGGATTTCCAGTTTTCAAAAACGCTCTGGTCCATGGGCTTTTGACGAGACTGAAGCTGACGGCTTTGCGCACTTGCTCGGTAATATTACAGAGCGCTATGACGCGATGTTCGGACGCCAGACGCCATATATGCTGAGCCTTCATGCGGCACCTTATGGGCATGACAGCCGCTTTGAGTTTACCGCTCAGTTCTACCCGCTTTTGCGGGCACCAGGTCGTGTGAAGTACCTTGCCTCAGTCGAGCAGGCTACGGGGGTTTTTACTGTCGATATTATGCCGGAATTAGCCGCTAAATCTTTAAGAGATATCCTGTGAGTGTAAGCAGCTTTTACAAAGAGACTTTTAGTAAGAACCCGCGTGTTTTGGAGCGCGCTTCTGGGCGTGTAAATATTATAGGTGAACATGTCGATTATAATGGCGGAACAGTTTTGCCGGGAGCAATTGACCGCTATGTTTGGGCGGCTCTATCATTAAATAATGGTTCAAATCACTGTATAGCCTCTTCGCGGTTTGCAAGTGTTGATAGCCGCGCGCCAGGCGCAGCG
>CAYUFN010000134.1:0-7616 GCA_964443965.1 uncultured Hyphomonas sp.
CGAATGATCTGCTTCGCGACATGGCGGCCAAAGGCGAAGGATTTTATGATCGCTTCCCGCCGGCTGATGCGGCTGCAGCGGTTGCTGCTGAATAACGCTGCTCTCAGCGTCTAATGAAGTAAAAGAGCCTCCTCCATTCTGAGGAGGCTCTAATCTTTGATCAAGCTTCAAATACGATCTTCGGAGCTGGTTTGGTCTCCAGCGTGGTGAGGCTTTGCTGCACTGTGTTTGCCAGGGTTGCAAAGAGTGTGCTGGCCGAACCGTCTTGCAACGCTGCTGGTGTACCTGCATCGCCGGCAGCACGGATATCGGTGAGTAAAGGCAGTTCAGCCAGCAAAGGCAGGCCGAGAGTTTCTGCCATTCTGCGCCCACCGCCTTTTCCGAAAATTTGGTGACGGTTGCCGCCTGGATCTTCAAACCAACTCATCGTTTCAACAACTCCCAACACCGGCACAGCCGTTTTGGCGAACATGGCTGCGCCGCGCCGAACATCGGCTAGGGCGATTTCCTGCGGCGTCGTAACGATGATAGCGGCTGTTAGCGGCACGCGCTGGGCAAGTGTGAGGGCGGCGTCACCTGTGCCCGGCGGCGTATCGATGATGAGGAGGTCGAGCGGGGCTTCTTCTGTGCCCCATGTCGCGTCTTTTAGCATTTGGGTAATCGCAGACATCACAATCGGACCACGCCAGATCATCGGAGCGTCTGGATCTGTCATATAACCGATAGAGAGAGATTTCAGGCCGTGGGCCTCTACCGGGAGGAGCTTGCTATCAGTGCCTGCCCGCGGGTCGGCATCAACGGTACCGAGCATGGTTGGGATGGAGGGGCCGTAAATATCCGCATCCAGCAGACCAATATTCAGTCCGGATTTGCTGAGAGCTGCGGCGAGATTGACAGCAACTGTTGATTTACCAACGCCGCCCTTGGCACTGGCGACGGCCAGAATCGCTTTGATGCCCGGTATTGGGGCCATAGGGGCAGTAGTAGAAGGTTTACCTTGAGTGAGCGCCTCATCTGATAAACGTGCACCTTTACGGACACGCCGGATGCCCGTTGAGGGGGAGGTATTTAGCGTCACTTTTGCTGATTCTGGCGTGCTTGTGGTGAAGTCTTTTCTGGGTGTACGCTCAGCTGTAAGCGCAACATTAACAGCCTTAACCCCTTTAATGGCGCGGATTTGGCTCTCAACTTCGATGCGGCGGGACTCTGCGGCTTGCAAATTTTCCGGGTCGGCTGTCAAGATAAGGTTTGCAGTGCCTTCGGGGGTGATACGCACAAGTTCCAGCCAGTCTGGCGCGCCAAGGGCGGCGCGGACTTTATCTTCCAATTGAGCAATCTTTGAAGATTTTGACTTAAACATTGCAGCGACTCCTTGAAGCTTGGGGGGTGTCATGCACATATCTGTGAAGATAATCAATTCTACTTGTCCTTAAAGGAGGGTCATAAAACGTGCCCGACAATAACGATTACGATATGGAGCCACCAAAAGTCGCCGGAGGTCCTTGGGGAAGCGGCGGCGGAAACGATGATAATGGCTCACCCTGGAACCGCCCGAGTGGCGGCGGCGGCGGTGGTCAGGGATCTGGCGGTGGTGGTGGCCCTGATCTGGAAGAACAGATGAAGCGGATGCAGGAACGCTTCCGCAGAGGACGTGGCGGTCGCGGTGGCGGGCGCGACGGCAAAGGTGCCGGTGGCTTTGGTAAGGGTGGCTTTGTGTTTTTGGCGGCGGCAGCTTTTGTTGCTTGGCTTGCGACTGGTGTTGTAATCGTCGATGCGGGCGAACAGGCAACCGTGTTCCGGTTTGGTAAGTTTCAGACAAATTTTCAATCTGGACTGAACTTCCACTTTCCGCAGCCGATTGAGAGCCATGTGATCGTGAAAGCTGAGGAACGCCAGGAAATCAAGATTGGGCAGAATGAGGATGAAAGCCTTATGCTGACCAGTAATGAGGACATTGTTTCCATCAAGTTCTCGGTTTTCTGGAAGGTGCGAACAGCCGCGCCACAGGATTATGTTTTGAACGTCAAGCAACCCGATGCAGCTGTGCGTTTGGTAGGTGAAAGCGTCATGCGGGAGATAGTTGGCAAAAGTATCCTATCCGAGATCATTACGTTGAACCGTGCGGCTATGCAGCTCTCCGTTCGTGATCAGATGCAGGCGATTCTCGATGATTACGATGCCGGTGTGGATATTTTAGAAGTGACAATCGTGGACGCTGAGCTACCGCGGCCGGTTATTCCAGCCTTTGATGATGTGACCACAGCCGAACAGGATGCTGAGCGGGTTGAACGCGAAGCGAATACATTTGCAGAGCAAGTCGTTCCTGAAGCGCGTGGTACAGCAGAACGGCTCTTACGTGAGGCGGAAGGTTACCGTGACCAGGTGATTGCTGATGCGAACGGTGAGGCCCAGAGATTTAATCAAATATATGCTGAGTACGTTAAAGCCCCGCGCGTGACGCGTGAACGTATGTTCCTTGAGACTTTGGAAGAAGTACTGAGCAAATCTGAAAAAACAATCTTGGATAGTGAATCAGGGGCGGTTCCCTATCTCCCGCTCGACCGGGTCAATAGAAGTGGAGGGCAATAATCATGAAAGCGTTTGGTGCTTTTTCTCTGATTTTAATTTTCGTGGCTGCAATCGCCTTGTTTAATTCCTTCTACACTGTACGCCAAGATCAGCAGGCACTGGTGCTGCGGTTCGGTGACCCTGTTGTCGTGCGTAATGCGCCGGGCACTGATGAGGCAGGCCTTTATTTTAAAGTGCCCCTTCTGGAGACTGTCACATTAATGGACCGTAAGAATATCGGAACCGAAGTGACGCTTTCTCCAGCTGTCATCGCGTCTGATCAACGTCGTCTGAATGTTGATGCTTTTATTCGATGGCGGATTAGTGAACCGCTGAAATTTTATCAAAGCTTACGCACAGAAGCCGCCGCGAACAATCAGATTGGCCGTGTGACCGATTCAGCGATCCGTCAGGAGCTTGGTAAGGTTGTTGTTCCAGACATTATTTCAGGTGAGCGTGCAAATCTGATGGATTCAATCAGTGCGGCTGTGGATTCCAGTATGACAGATTTTGGCATTGATATTATCGATGTGCGAATCTTACAGGCTGACTTGCCCCAGGAGGTGGCCGAAGGCGTGTTCAAGAAGATGATTGTTGACCGTCAACGCGAAGCAACCGGCATCCGTGCCAGCGGGGAGGAAAAAGCTCGTGATATTCGTGCGATTGCCGCTCGTGACGCACTCGTTATTGAGGCGCAAGCGCGCGAACAAGCTGAGATCATTCGCGGTGAGGGCGATGCTAAGCGGACTGATATCTATGCCGATGCTTATCTTAAAGATCCAGATTTCTTCCGTTTCTATCGCTCGCTTGAGGCGTGCCGGAACTCAATTCAGGAGGGGACACGCATTGTTGTTTCGCCTGAAAATTTGAACCTTTGCCGGGTCTTTGAAGAGCAAGCTGGGGGCCGATAGGCAAGGCTGGAGGAGAGCGTGAGTATAACGCTTGATCTTTGGGGGCTTATTGTCTTTGGGATTGGTACCTGGATACTTATGGACGGTTTGGTCTTCGGCTTAATGCCGGAGACCCTGCGCCGTCTATTGGATTATATGCGTGAGGCCACACTTGATGATTTGCGCCAGGCAGGCCTTATATCTGCCGCAATCGGTGCCGTAATTGTGTTTATGGTTGTATGCCTTCCGGTGCTTGCCTGAGTTGCTTCGCGGCGGCTTGCAGACTAGGCTCACTATCTGATTAACGCGCTCGCCTCAGGAGACAAAATGTATATTTGGAGTTCATTTCGCGGCATAGCGATTGCCATGCTTTTAGGATTGGCCGTCACCAATGGTGGCTACGCGCAGACAGGATTAAACCTTTCTGATGGGCCAGATGTTGATGTTCACAGTGTTCCGCAAAGCTTCTCCAAACTGGCTGTGCGTATGATGCCCGCAGTGGTCAGCATTACGACCAGCCAGACGGTAGCCAGCAGCTTGCCACGCTTTGATAGTGAAAATCCATTGGGGCAGTTCAACCCGTTTTTTAACCGCGGTGACGAAGAAGGCTTCCGCCGCCAGGGCGCGCTCGGCTCTGGCTTTGTGATTTCTGCAGAAGGGCTTATTATCACGAATAATCATGTGATTGAATCAGCTGATGAAATTGAGGCAGTTTTTTCAGATGGTGTCACCCGGCGAGCAGTCTTAATCGGACGTGATAAGGATACTGATCTGGCTGTTCTAAAGGTTGAAAGTGATACGCCACTTCCCTTTGTTGAACTGGCAGATAGCGATGAAGCCGAGGTAGGTGACTGGGTAATGGCGATTGGTAACCCGCTCGGCTTTCAAGGCTCTGTCTCTGTTGGTGTTGTGTCCGCACTTGAGCGGGACATACAATCAGGGCGCTATGACACCTACATTCAAACTGATGCCGCGATTAATCGTGGCAATTCCGGTGGTCCATTATTTACACTTGCAGGCGAGGTTTTGGGCGTAAACACAGCCATCATCTCCCCGTCAGGTGGTTCAATCGGGATTGGCTTTTCTATCCCTGCTAATCTGGTGAAGCAGATTACAGGACAGATCATTGAATACGGTACGCCACGCAGGGGCTGGCTCGGAGTGAATGTTGACCCTGTGACAGATGAAATCGCGCAAGCCTATGGTCTTGATAAAACGACCGGTGTTGTGGTGACGCGCATTGTTGAAGAGGGTCCGGCAGCAGCGGCGCGTTTGGAGGTGGGTGATCTTTTGCTTTCTTTTGATGGCCGGGAAATTGAGAGTGTGCGTGGCCTCACCCGTGTGGTGGCCGATACCGAGATTGGCAAAAAAGTTAGCGTTGCCACTGTACGAGACGGTCGCACGCGAGCGGTTGACGTAACGCTTGGTGAGCTTGAGCGGGAAGAAGATGATGAAGAGAAGCCAGATCTTCCTGATGGTGGCCTGGCGAATAATTCTGTTGGTTTGCATACGGGTAAGATTGAGGATGGTGCGCGGCGAAATTATGCTATTCCAAGTGATGTAACCGGAGCTTTGGTATTGTCTGTTGCACCACGCGGTCCCAGCTTTGGGCAAATTCGCAAGGGAGATGTTATTATTGCAGCGGGTTTTGAGACGATACGTTCAGCACGTGACTTTGAAAGAGCTTTAGACAGAGCTGAGGAGATGCCGGACAAGCCTTTACTACTGCGCGTGAAGCGTCGAGGGCGAGATATTTTTATCGGGATCAAGCTCGACGTTTAAGTTGATTATCTGTTGTTCCCAAAGAAAAAGCCCTGCCTGTCAATATGGACAATCAGGGCTCTTTTGTAAGGATAAGGTTGCAGATGTTAGCCGCCAATCCCTTCTGATACACGGGCAAACATGTTGCCGCCATGCTCATTACCGGCTTTAAAAGCGGTCTGCGTGGTAGTGTCTGTGATCTCGTCCCATTTAGCGGCGACGGCTTCGGCGGTGAGGTTCTCTCCCTGACCGACGAATGCGCCTTTGGTTTCCACAATTTGCGCCATTGAAAAGGCACCAGCACCTGCCGAGAGAATCATACCTGTTGGCGCATCATCCTTTACAAGGTTCATGACGCCAGGGGTCACATATTCAGGCTTTAGCTGTGCCAATACGTTCTCCGGCATCAAACCTTCAGTCATACGCGTTGCAGCAATTGGGCAGACAGCGTTGACGCGAATATCGTATTTTGCTCCTTCAATTTTTAACGTGTTCATAATGCCAACAACGCCGAGCTTGCCGCCACCATAATTGGCTTGGCCAAAATTACCATAAAGGCCTGTTGAGGACGTGGTCACCACAATGCGACCAAAGCCTTGCTCTTTCATGATGTCCCAGACTGCCTTGATTGGTTTGAACGTACCGCGCAAGTGCACATCTAGCACCAGGTCAATGTCAGCATTAGTCATCTTGGAGAAAGACTTATCGCGCAGGATACCTGCATTACAGATTAGGATGTCGATACGGCCAAAGGCGGACATCGTGTCATCAATCATTTTCTGGACACCAGCCTCGTCATTTACGGATGAACCGTTGGCGATGGCTTCCCCGCCCATGGCTTTGATCTCTGCGACCACTTTTTCAGCTGCTTCAGAATTGCCGCCTGTCCCATCAAGCGAGCCACCCAGATCATTGATGACGACTTTTGCGCCGCGACGGGCCAGCTCCAGCGCGTGGCAACGGCCAAGGCCGCCACCAGCTCCGGTGACAATGGCAACGCGGTTATCAAAGCGAATATCGGACATGGGGGGAGACTCCTGATCTGTTCATCTACATTTGCAGGTGGAAAGACCAGACGCTGACGTAAACGTCAACTCTTCGCCCTACGTTAATGTGCAATTTTGAGAATTGTTTTGAGACGTTCTGGCAGGTTCACAATGGCGCGCGGAATATGTTTTAAAACCCAGCACCTATAAATGCTATTGGCGCAGCTGAGGTGAAGAAAATATGCCAGAGATTTTTGGAGACGGGTGGTAGAGTTTCTTTTCGAGCTAGAACATATGGTCTTTGCTTTGCGCTCACCGAAGAAATGAGGATGGGCGTATCAACACGCAAGGAGAAATTGTCAGCTTTCACATAATTTGAAGAAACCTCAAAATTAAAAATGGCTGCATACCCGTTTCTCTTTATGGGCGATTTACCAAGGCTCGCGAGAAGTTGATAAAGCCTTCCGAAAGGACACGCCTTGCCAGAAAAGGCACCGCAGGGCACATATTTGGGAAACCTATAAAGAAGGAAGCTTACAATGCTTGCATACACCGTAATCGGATCCAACAATAAAGAAAAAGCGCTTGAATTTTATGATGCCATCGTTGCCGAGCTTGGCGGCCAGCGTACATTTAATAATGAGCGTTTGCAGTTCTATTCCAATGGTCAGGGCGCGATGCTGGGCGTCGGCACACCGTCGAATGAAGAGCAGGCGACTTTTGGCAATGGCACAATGCCAGCTTTTGCTTGCGCAGACACGGCCACAGTCGATCGCGTCTATAATAAGGCGATTGCACTTGGCGCGACGTGTGAGGGCGCGCCGGGCGAGCGCATACCAGGCATGTTCTATGGCGCTTATTTCCGTGATCATGATGGCAATAAACTCTGCGCAGCTTGCTTTACAAATCAGTAATGACCTCGTCCAGCTAAGCTGGTGACGCTAAGAGGGGCCTCGCTATTGGCGGGGGCTTCTTTTACTTTGATTTCTACATAACCGTGGAATAGTGCACGGAGGCATCGTAGCCTGAGTGGTAGATCTTTGAGGAAGCGACTAAACTTCGTTCGCTTGGTAAGTAAAAAATGTATTTTATTGCTTCTCAGCAATCGTCTTGGGTAACATAGCTTTGCCCAAGCGTCCTAGTTTATCTAAGTTTGCATAATAGACTTTGCGGTCTGCGGGGTGACCTGCTTCGCGACATTCGGACCATTCACTGCTGGGATTTTCATTATGATCTCACAAAGATAAGGAGAACCCGATGGAGAGCCTGTGAACTCTGTGAAAACGAGTTGTAACAACATGAAACTTCGGGTAGTGCATCAGTTTGAATTTTTCTTCTTGTAAGTTTTTGGGCAACCAACTTTCGGGGCTGCTGCATCAACAAGGCCGACAATCCACTCAAAGTCTTTAAG
>CAYUFN010000135.1:0-7459 GCA_964443965.1 uncultured Hyphomonas sp.
GATCGGAAGTTACGCTTCGCGCGCAGGCACCATCCGCGCCGAAGCTTGCTTTGCGCGGCACATCAAAACGTCGCGGCCAAAAATTTAAGCGCACACCCGACGGGGCTTTTGAAACTAAAGCCGTCTTGACAGAAGATACACGCGTCTCAGTCAATTGGTGGGGAAAGCGGGCAGGTTGGAACATTTTGGCCTCTGTGGATGAGTTACCGACGGCTGAATTTGTTATGCTGCCTGTTCTTGGCGCAAATGACCGGACAGAGCTGACATGGAAAATTAGCGATGATTATGGGGTCGCTCAGTTAGAGCTGACCTTATCTTTGGTCGAACCACACCCGGCTGTGCCTGATGAAGAGCGCCGTGTTGTAATCGAGTTACCATCACCCTCAATGAAAGAGGGACAAGAGGCGGTATCGCTCGATATGACACGCCATCCCTGGGCCGGTTTGATGGTGCGTGCACGTCTTGTGGCGACAGATGGCGGCGGCAATGAGGGATACAGCACGCCGCATGAATTTGTCTTGCCTGAAAAGCTCTTCCTTCAATCGTTGGCAAAAGCTGCCCAGGAGGTGCGGGTCACTGCGCTTCGCGAGCCACGTGCCTACGCAGAAAGCGTTGACGCGTTGAACAGGCTTGAAGCGGCACCAGAAGGTATTCAGCGGGCTTCACTCATGCTTGAGGCACTGACCTACACGCCCTATCGCTTCTTTGCCAGCTATGAACCATTTTTGGGGTTGAGTTCAGCACAGGCTAGCTTGAAAGCCGCGCGAAGCCTTGAAGAGGCTCACCAGATCGATGGGCTATTGTGGGCTATCGCTCTGAAGGCTGAATATGGAAGTGCCGCTGATGCGCTGGCTGCCTTATTGGCGGCCAAAAAAGCTCTTGAGAAGGCCCTGCGTGATGGAGCTTCGGAGGAGGAAATTGCGCGTCTCACAGAAGCATTTCGGCAAGCAGCAGAAAACTATGTACAAGCCAAGCTCGCTGAAGCAATCGCCAATGGTTTGCCTGAAAACGCCGCTGAAGAAGGGCTGGATAATCAGCAGGCCGGTGGCGGTGAAGGTCTGGGACAGAATTCTTTTGAGGAAATGCTAAGTGCGCTAGAGGACTTGACCCAAACTGGCGCGACTGATCAGGCGCGACAATTGCTGTCTGATATCACGAACCTGCTCGAAAATCTTGAATTCCAGCAAGGAAATGGCTCTGGGGGCGATGGCTTTGCTTTGCCCAGTGAGGGTAATGAGGGCGAAGAGGGCGAGCAGAGTGATGAACTTCAGGAGCTGGCTGAACAAATCGAAGACTTGTCGGAGGCCCTTCGTGAGCAACGTGAACTAAACGATGACACATTGGAAACGGGGCGAGAGGAACGAGACCGCCAGCGCCAGCAGGCCCAGAATGGTCAGCAAAACGGCCAGCAGCAGGGCGGTGGGCAACAACAAGGTGGTGGTCGTTCAGCGCAAGACGGTGAGAGCGCAGCTGGCCTCACACGTGAGGAACTTGCCGAACGACAGGCTCAGATCGGAGAGCTGCTGCAGCAGCTTGCTGATGGCAGCGGGCGCGAAGGTGATGAAGAAGGCACTAATGGCGGCGAGGCAGGCGAACAAGGGGAGGGCGCAGGTGGCCTTGGGGCTCAAGAGCTCGAAAATATTTTGAACGCGCAACGACGCGCAGAAGATGCGTTGCGCAATGGACAATTTAGCCGGGCCCAGCGTAATCAGCAGCAAGTTACCGACGGGTTGCGTACGCTTGCGGGTAATTTGGCGGCCCAGCTTGATCAATTGCGCGGAGAAGAAGGTGAGCAGGGCGAAAGCACAGACCCGTTTGGAAACCCAACCAATGGAACCGGGACATCAAGCGATGTAAAAGTGCCCGAAGAGTCAGAAAGGCAACGCGCGTTAGACATCCTTGAGGAGTTACGCCGACGTTATAATGAAGCAACCGACCCTGATGAGCGCGAATACCTTAAGCGGTTGCTTGATCGGTTTTAATAGCGGGTGATCTTTTTTGCAGGATCAGGGCGTGGTCGCTCAGGGTTTTGAACGCTCGATGTGCCAAGATAAACGAAGCCTGCAATACGCTCGTTTGTGTCAAGTCCTAATAATTTTGCAATACTCGCATCAAAGGCCAGCCACTCGGTCAGCCAGACTCCGGCCCACCCGGCTGCATTCGCTGCCAGCAGTAAGTTGTAGCAAACCGCACCTACTGAAAGTTCTTGTTCCCAGACAGGTGTTTTATGATCTGGATTGGGTGATGATATAACCGCCACAACAGAGGGCGCGCGCATCGGTCGGTCCTTCTCAAACGCGTATGTTGGTGCATCACTATCTGGATTTTCAGCCTTGTAGATCGCTTCTATTTCGGCGCCAAATCGCTTACGTGCCTCACCCTGAAAGACGATAAATCGCCAAGGCTCCAGCTTACGGTGATCTGGCACGCGCATCGCAACCGAAAGAAGTTCATCAAGGGCTTCGCTGGAGGGGCCCGGCGATTTTAAAACCTTCGATCCAGACGATCGACGCAGTGCCAGCATGGCCCGTGCTTGTGCACTTGGACGGGTTTGCAACATTGGGGTACCGACGGACGGAACGAATGGGAAGCGCTTTGTCATGGCTTTGTTTAACGTAGCCCAAGCAGGGTGAAAAGCAGGAAATATGGATTTTGCAAGTTCTTGCAGCGCACGGGATTTTGTCTTGCGCAGTCCTGTATTTGCCTCCATGTATTCACCAAAGTTGCCATGAAAGGGATGTTTATGGTTGAGCATACACCCGAAACAATAGGTCAGTCCGCGCCAGTCTGGGAGACACTCAGATATGAAGCTCGCATGGCGGCTCAGCGCGAACCAGCCTTATCAAGCTATATTGATGCAGCCATTCTTTCGCATGCAACGTTTGGAGCGGCTTTGGCTTTCCATTTGGCAGAAAAGGTGTCTGGCAAACGCTTAAATGCACTGCAGGTACGGGAAATATGTAATCAAGCTTACCAGACTGACCCTGCTATTGTTGCGGCGGCGTTACGCGATATGGCGGCTGTATATACGCGTGATCCAGCCTGCCATCAGTATTTGCAACCCTTTATGTTTTTCAAAGGATTTCTGGCGCTGCAAGTTCATAGGCTGGCGCACTGGCTATGGAATGACGCGCGGGATACGTTGGCATTTCATTTCCAATCGCGTGCTTCAGAACTTTTTCAAGTCGATATTCATCCGGCGACACAGATAGGCTCTGGTATTATGTTCGACCATGCAACTGGCATAGTGATTGGTGAGACCGCGGTGATCGGTGATGATTGCACAATATTACAGGGTGTAACGCTTGGTGGAACCGGCAAGGAAATTGGTGACCGACATCCGAAAATCGGAAATGGTGTGCTTGTCTCTGTCGGTGCTAAAATTCTTGGAAACCTGACAATAGGCGACAAGGCAAAAGTCGCTGCCGGGAGTGTTGTCCTTAAAAACGTTGAGCCGCTATGTACGGTTGCTGGCGTGCCAGCTGTTCCTGTTGGTGGACCCTGCGCTGAAGCGGCGAAAAATATGGACCAATCTATTCCCGAATGATGTTTTAGGACTTGCCATGCTCGTCGCAGCCACTAGGTTGCGCGCAAAGAGATATGGAGCTTTTCATGGAACGTGAAGAAACGCTAAGGCTTGAAAAATACCTCAAGGAAAAACTGCATCCGGGCCTGACCTTGAAAGCACGCGACAAGACTTCTGATAGTGTAGAAGTTTACCTTGGTGCTGAGTTTTTGGCACTCGTTTACAAGGATGTCGATGAAGGTGAAACGGCTTATCAGTTCCAGATGACCGTGTTGGAAGAAGATCTCGCCGGCTAGCGCGTAAATTTACTTACCTACTCTGCAGTTTCTGGTTCTTGCTTTAAGGAATTTAATGTCTTGAACCAAACCCGTTCGCCAAATCCAGTCGGTCAAAAAACGGCTAAGTTTCTTGAGGGAGACTTGATGCGGCATGTGGCGGTCATGTCGCTTTCAGCGAGTGTAGGGTTGATCTCTATCTTCCTGGTCGACTTTGTCGATTTGTTGTTTATTGCACAACTAGGTGATGCATCACTCACATCAGCCGTAGGTTTTGCACAAACTATCCTATATGTGACATTCGCAGTGACGCTCGGGCTTAACATTGCCTGTAGCGCCTTATCTGCTCGCTTGATTGGGAAAGGTGCGCTTGAGGATGCAAGACATATGGCGACAAATGCTGTTGTCTTTGGCATTGGTATTAGCCTGGTCATAGGCGCGGTTTTTTGGATGATTGCGCCTTATCTGCTGAGTTTGCTTGGGGCGAGCGGAGAAACCAAGGTGCATGCGATTAGTTATTTTCGGATTATCGTGACATTTATGCCGGTTGCGACGATCGGGATGATGACAGCTGGCCTTTTGAGGGCACATGGCGATGCACGCCGAGCGATGCATGTAACGCTGGTTGCAGGAGGGGTAAATGCCATTCTTGACCCGATCTTTATTTTTGTTTTCGACTGGGGGCTTGAGGGCGCTGCAATCGCATCTGTATGCGCACGGTTTGCTACCCTTTTGACTGCACTGTACCCAGTGACAAAGCATTATGGTGGCTTTGCACGCTTTAACTCCGGATATTTCAAGCGGGACCTGACGCCCATACTGGCTTTAACCATTCCTGCGATATTAACAAATGTAGCTACACCAGTGGGCAATAGTATTGTTACGCGTGTGTTGGCACCTTTTGGCGATGAGGCAGTTGCGGGCATGGCGGTTGTCAGCAAGCTGACCTTACTGGCGTTTTGTGTTATTTTTGCGCTATCTGGTGCTGTTGGGCCAATTATTGGCCAGAATTTTGGCGCAGGGCGGTTTGATCGTGTTCAGGAAACACTGCGCCGGGCAGTAATATTTGCTGCAGGGTTTGTCTTACTGGCTTGGCTCTTGCTATTGATAAGCAATGGTTTTGTTTCCGATCTCTTTAAGCTCAAGGCTGAAGGGCGCGATATAGTCTTTTGGTTCTCTGCTCTGATTGCGCCGCTGTTCATTTTTAACGGATCGCTGTTTATTTCCAACGCAGCCTTTAACAATCTCAAACGCCCTCTTTGGTCTTCGCTTTTAAACTGGGGTAAGAATACGATTGGTGTCCTGCCTTTTGTCTTGATAGGGGCTGCCATAGGTGGCGCGCCAGGGGTTTTGGTGGGCCAGGCTGTTGGTGGTATTTTCTTTGGAGCGCTTGGGCTCTGGCTCGCCTTCCATTTGGTGAATCGCTACCAGACTGGTGCTGCAGACCCCGACAAGCCGTCATGGCGTATCGTTGGTAACCTCAGACCTTAATAAGTTTCTAAATTAACCGCGCACGGCCGATCAGCGTTTCTTTTGGCTTAAGAGGGGAATTGCCCCGCTTGGCACGACGTATCTCTTGTAGCTCCCGCAATTGCGTACCTAGATGTTCTTCGAAGTAAGCATCACACCCAAGACACATATTTTCAACGATGCGACCTTTGCCATCTTCCTTGGCAGATTTTTTACGGAAGGTGGCCGCATCCCATTCATGTGCTGCGCCCATCTCTTCGGGAGCGCCGCGATTGAGTGCTTGAATTGCGGGTAGGGTTGCGACACTGTCAAATATCTCGTTCAGTGTCTCTTCGGTGAGATTGCCAATGGGAGCTTTGGTTTTCAAACAACAGGGATAGACATTACCATTTGGTTCAATCGACACTTCCGATCCGGCTTTGCCAATCTTCAGAAAGTTTAATCCGCCAGACCAGCGCGCGCAGAAATTTGTATCATAGGCTGCGTCTGACAAACCATTGGCAAAAGCACGCCCGCGCGGCCACAACTCGCCAATCCATAAATCAGGCTGTGCACCGAAAAAGAGGAAGGTTGGTCCTTCCCGTTTTGATTTTGAATCAAGATCAGGCGCCTTTAGTCGCTCATCTTTTTGCCCGCCAAGGGAAACTTCGCGTACGCCGCGTGAAGTCATCATTTGGCGAATGTCGGCCATGAATTTAAACTTCTTCTCGCCTTTCATGCCAACGTGATAATCATCGATGGATGCAATGGCGATGCTATCGACCCCTTTTGCAAGCAGGGTGTCGAGGATGTCTGCGGTCAAAATATCGCCAGTTGTCTGTATCGAAATTTTTGGCATGGCACTGCCATATTTGGTTTTTAGGGCATCAAGAGCCGGGTAGAATAGTTCTTCGCGTACGCCATCAATTAATAGTTCACCACCTGCCATAACCAGCAATGTCGGCTCGCGTTTCCCCGTCTTTTCATCAAGCCATGTCATATCATCAGGTAGGTTCTCAATAATCGCCTCAAAAGCGCGCTGACCTTCACCAACTACTTCACTTAGCGCGTCCCGCACATAAGGACGGAACCGATCATCGTAGCAATGTTTGCACCGCCTGTGGCATGCCCATGTAAGGACCCAGTAGAGTGACTGCATAGTCTATCGCTTCCTTGTTTATTGAGGATGAGATCTGTATCAATTCTTGCGTAAACGTCGCGTAATTTTCGTCCCTTGGATCCCACCACCTGCCATCAGGCCTTGTTGATCATAGACAAAGGCATAAACGTCTGCACGCAGCGTTGTGCTGGTCAGGTTTGTAGCCAGCCCTTTATTGGCAATAACCACGCTTGGCCCCACACCAATTTCCCAACCGGATGATGTGTTGACATAATCTAATGCTTTTTCATTTGTAAAGATAAGTGCATATCCAAAGCGCTGAGCGCCAGCTTGTAGCCCGTAAGAAGCTGCTGAACTGTTGTAAAAGTCGATTGTTTTCTCACCATCAATCATGACACCGTCGCCATAATGCCCGCCTGCAATAAACCCTGCCTTCACAATGTTAGGGAAAATTAAAACAGCGACTGCTTCATCATTGAGCGCGCGTGCACCCTCATTAGTTTCCATGAAATTTTTCCAGGATGCACGGGCATCAGTTTCAATTTCAACCGTGCTCGCAAAAGCTGGTGTTGGGCGATTATCTGTCGCACAAGCAGTCAGAAAAATCATCAGTGTGAATATTATAAGATGCTTCATGGTTGTGAGCCTTCAAGGAGTTATATTATTATATGTATGCTATATCGCAGAGTATTGCTGTTTATCCAACCTTATCAAGAGGAAGTGTCAACCAGTCAAGTTGGTGTGAAACCGGTAGCGAAGTCTGTAATAGGCTGACATAATGAAGTTACGTTCTGGTACCGATTTCATAAACGCATAAGGTTTACAGATATGATGCCGTTTGCCCGCATATTAGACCGTGTTGAACAAGTGCTGTTGCTTGCAGCTTTAATCTGGTTTTTCAGACAAGTCTGGCCGTCCTTTATCGATTTTCAAAATTATTTTCTATATTCTTTGCGCACGATGCTCCTGGTAATCTCAGAAGCTGCAATCATCGTGTTTATGATTTTCCGAAAACCTACGGGCGATATTTCTATTCGAGCGTATGATTGGTGCATTGCGATTGGTGCAACTATTGGGCCGCTCTTCGTG
>CAYUFN010000136.1:0-7437 GCA_964443965.1 uncultured Hyphomonas sp.
CCTCAATTCAGTATGGCCTTGCGGCGCTGCATCATATGATGCGCACACGCCCGGCTGAACCGGATACACGACGAAATCGTGCCCCCGTGCGCGCACCAGAACCGCCGCCCGCGTCGGCTTTTACGACATCGTCGCGCCCTGAACCACAAACATATCGGGCACCTCCCCCACGCGAGCCATGGGCTGATCCGGTGCCAATGCCGCCTGCCTTTGAGGCACCAGCTGAGCCACGCTCTTACGAATACGCGCATGAGCCAAGCCCGCCGCCACCATCGCGAGATGTCGTTAGTGAGGCGCGTCGCCCCAATGATAAAGCCAACCTGCTCACCCGCCCAGCTTTTGGAACGCCCGATGATCTAGAAGAAATCAGCGGTGTCGGTCCAATGCTACATGGCTTACTGACAGAGATAGGTGTCTATTATTTCTGGCAAGTTGCTGAATGGGGCCCGAGTGAAATCGAGTGGGTCGATGATATGCTTGATGGCTTTAACGGTCGTATCGAGCGCGATGACTGGGTTGGTCAAGCGAAAGTCCTTGCCACGGGTATGAATGCCGCCAGGCGCCCTTAAGGCCTGACTTATAAATAATCAGACACCTGAACACCTAAAATGCGCGCGGGCGTTCTTTCTTTTCGACGTGAAGGCCGCATTCGGTTTTATCCTGTCCGACCCATCGTCCTGAGCGGATATCGCCAGGGTCAGACGCAGGCGCGGTGCACGGCCAGCAACCGATTGAAGGATAGCCCTGGGCAACAAGCGGATGCTTGGGCAAGAGGCGTTGTTCAAAGAAAAGTGTCACATCATCAGGCGTCCATCCGGCCAATGGATTGATCTTGTAACGACCATCTGCATATTCAAACACTGGTAGGGAGAGCCTTGCACCGCCGTGAAACCTTTTGCGGCCTGTAATCCAGGCTTCAAAGCCGTCTAAGGCAGGTGCGAGCGGGCGCACTTTGCGAATATCACAGCAAGCATCTGTATCTGTTTTCCACAGCAGGTTTTTCGGGTCGTCAACCGCTAGGTCTGCTGCTTCGGGTGTACGTGTAATCACATTGGTTAAACCGAGCTTCTCGATTAGTTCGTCCCGATAGTCGAGCGTTTGCGGGAAATGCATACCCGTATCAAAAAAGATGACAGGCATACTTGGATCAACATCCGCAATGAGGGCCAACATAACGGCGCTTTCAGCACCGAAGCTGGATACATATGTCATCTGACCTGCCCATTCGCGCAAGAGTGACACGCGTAGAACAGTCTGCGCTGACGCGTCTCTCAGCTCCATGTTCAGCCGATGTAACCGCTCTTCAACATTCTCATCAAGATCAAGACTAATGCTACTGGAATGAGCCATATCAGGTGCTTTCATGGCGTTGCTCAAATATAGTCACAGCCCCGCGCGCATCGCTCTGGTAGACATTCTGATACTCTGCCAGTGCGGCCTCAAAACCCTTTATATCAGTATTAGCCAGCGCCAGAGCATCAAAGCCTGAGCGCACCATCAAGAGGGCCTGATCTCGCAAGACATCTCCTACCGCCCGCAGCTCTCCAGTGTAACCAAGACGGCGGCGCAGTAATTGCGCCTGTGAATAGCCACGGCCATCAGCATATTTGGGAAAAGACACTTCGATCAAAGATAACCTATCAAGATCATCGGCCAGATCGCGCGGATCATCACTCGGCATCAAGCGCACACCCAAAGGAACATTGCGTCCGATCAACTCTTCCCGCTCAGCCTTAAATCGCGCCAGCGTAACACTAACCTGCCCTTCACCAAGCGGGGTTTCATTGTCCGCAAAAGCCCAATCTTCATCGACTAAGCGTCCGTTCTTAATCAGCGGCATAAAGTGCCTCCTTGAATGTATCTGTCCCAAGACGCTCGACCGCATCAATAAAGCGTTCGGATTTATCTGTACGGACAGCCCGGTAATGGCTAACCACGCGCTGAAGGGCCCCTGGCACCTCTTCCTGCTTTAGGCCCTTACCCGCAATCTCGCCAATCGTCGCCTTCTCATCAGCACGCCCACCAAAACTGATCTGGTAATATTCTTCACCTTTGCGGTCGACGCCTAAAATACCAATATGACCAACATGGTGGTGCCCACAGGCATTAATGCAGCCGGATATTTTCAGCTTCAATTCGCCGATATCTTCTTGCTCTTGAATGCTTGTGAAAGCTTTCTGGATATCTGTCGCAAGTGGAATAGAGCGCGCATTCGCAAGATTACAATAATCAAGCCCGGGGCAGCAAATCATATCTGAAATTAGCCCGGCATTGGCTGCGGCAATTCCTGCTTCTTTCAATTTACGATACACCGTATAAAGATCAACTAGCTTCACATGCGGCAAGACAAGGTTTTGCTCATGCGTGACGCGCACATCATCAAAACTGTAATCCTTAGCCAAATCAGCAACGAGGCGCATTTGTGCTTCGGTGGCATCCCCGGGCGGAATGCCTTCTGGCTTCAAACTGACCGTAACAGAGGCATAGCCTGCTTCTTTATGCGGGTTGAGGTTTATTCGGCACCAGCGCGCAAAATCTGCATCATCATTTTTGGCTACGTCGAAGGCATTTGCATCATCAGGAGCTGCAAATGCGGGTGGAGCAAAATAAGCGCTAATGCGATCGACTTCTGCTTGTGGAAGCACAACTTTTTCCTTAGGTCCTTGCGCAGCAAACTCAGCCTCCACCTGATCGCGGAAGACATCTGCGCCAGTTTCAGACACAAGAATTTTAATCCGGGCCTTATATTTATTATCACGACGGCCATAGCTGTTATAGACCCGCATCACCGCTTCGAGATAAGAAAGCAATTCGTCTTTGGCGATCCAATCGCGGATGAGCGGAGCAACATGCGGGGTGCGCCCCTGCCCGCCGCCGACATAGACTGCAAAGCCTGTCGTGCCGTCTGGTCCAGCTTTCATAATCAAGCCTATGTCGTGCAGGCGAATAGCAGCACGATCATTCCGGCTAGCGGTTACAGCGATTTTGAATTTGCGCGGCAGATAAGTGAACTCAGGGTGAAAGGTCGACCACTGACGAATAATCTCGCACCAGGCACGCGGATCTTCAACTTCATCTGCGGCCGCGCCTGCAAACTGATCCGAAGTAGTATTCCGTATACAATTCCCCGAAGTTTGGTTAGCATGCATCTCTACTTCTGCAAGCTTAGATAAAACGTCAGGAATATCTTTCAGTGCAATCCAGTTAAACTGGATATTCTGGCGCGTGGTAAAATGGCCATATCCCTTATCATAATCGCGCGCGACATCGGCCAAAGCATGAAGCTGGCGAGAGGACATCTGTCCATATGGAATACAAATACGCAGCATATAGGCATGCATCTGCAAATAAACACCATTCATCAGGCGCAAGGGTTTGAATTGCATCTCGGTAATATCGCCCGCGATACGGCGCTCGACCTGCCCACGGAACTGGGCCACACGGTCTGCCACCATTTGGTGGTCAAATTCATCATAGCGATACATTGTTTACGTCGCTCCTTGGACAAAAGGTAAAATTCGGGCGTCAGCGGCAATTGGCACATCATTAATGCTAGCCGCACGTGCCTGCATACGCCCATCTGCAGCGAACACCCAATGTTCCAACCCATGGGCGCGGAACGTGTGACCACTATCAGTGTGATACTCATATTGGAACTGCACCGCGATCCTGTCATTAGAAAATGCAAATAGCTCTTTCTTCAGGCGATAGGCTAATTCAGTGCACCATTTACGCTTCAAAAAAGCAAGGATGGCCGTGCGTCCCTGTAAAAACTCAGATCGGTTACGCCAGACCGTATCTTCAGTATAGGCCAACACCACACGTTCAGCATCGCGCGTATTCCACAAATCTTCAGCGAGTTGCACTTTGGCGCGCGCAGCTTCTTCTGTAAAAGGAGGAGTGAGGGATAAGCTCATCTACAGGCCTTCCCTGGCATGGGGTATACCCAGCGCATCTTCGGTCTGCGCGATCCATTTGATGACATTTGGATAAGGCGTAAGATCATACCCTCCCTCATGCGAGACGCGCGTATAAGCCAGAAGCGCAATATCGGCCAAAGTCAGATCATTTTCAACCATACAGGCATTATCCGTTAACTGATCCTCCATGCGCTGCAACGCGGCATATCCTTTGGGCAATAGCAATGGGTCGATTTCTTCATCAGGTAGGTTTTTATAAGCCTTTTGAAAACGTCGCACTGCAATAGCCGGTTCATGAGAATACTGTTCCCAGAACAGCCAACTCATCATTTGAGCGCGTTTGAAACGATTGTTTGGGATAAGGTCTGAATCCTCTCCCTCAGCAATAAATAGCATAATCGCATTGGATTGATCCAAAGCGCTACGTCCTGGCATACGCGCAACAGGTACTTGGCCAGCCGGGTTCATAGCCAGAAATTCAGGTGTCCGGGTTGCGCCAGCCAGAATGTCAACCTCGACCCAGTCATATCTTACTTTTAGCAAGTCTGCGACCCATCTGGCTTTCAGGCAATTACCGGAAATGGAACTGCCGTAAAGCGTGAGCCTGCTAATCTCTCGATCCGGCATTCAGGCGCCTTTCGCGAATTGTGGATGACAAGTCGGCCCGCTTGCACGGATATGCTCCCGGAGCGTTTCACGCCCATCAATTTGGCCGTCTTCTGTTACCTGCATAAAATACGGATCGGTGACATAAGCTTCGTCGGCTGCAGCTGCTGCAAGCGCTCCTTCAGCGGCATCGCCTGTAAAAGCACCCATTTCAGAGATATCCTTGGTCCAGCTACCATCAGCGCGCATCCATATCACATCGCCAGTTGTTGTTTCCCAGGCTGTTACAGCTTTAGGTTGTTCCGGTTTTAATTTGGGCCGAACAGATGTCATGCTGCACTCTCCATACTTTGCTTTACAAGCACTTCTAGCGGTAAAGCGGCCACTTCGCCAATGATAAGTAAGGCCGGGCCTTTTATACCACCCGTTTCAATGAGATTCGGCAACTCGTTCAGTTTCCCAAACACACGTATTTCATTCTCACGGGTACCATTTTCGATTACAGCGATCGGCGTTGCTCCGGCCCGGCCAGCCTCAATCAACTTGGCTGCAATCTGCCCAGACATACCAACACCCATAAAAACTACGACAGTTTGATTGCCAGATGCGAGTGCGCTCCAATTTAGATCAGGGACTTTGTTTCCATCAGGGGCTATTTTGGCATGCCCGGTAACAAAGGTGACGCTTTGTGCGTGATCACGGTGAGTAAGCGGCAAACCCGCAGAGGCTGCGCAGCCCATTGCAGCAGAAATCCCGGGCACAACGTGCACCTCAATACCTGCCTCTTGCAACGCGGCAAGCTCTTCCCCACCCCGGCCAAAGATGAAAGGGTCGCCGCCTTTTAAGCGAACAACGCGCTTGCCTTCCTGTGCCGCCTGCACAAGTAGTTTGTGGATATCAGGCTGAGGGACTGTATGATTGCCCTTCGACTTACCAACAGAAATGCGGGTGGCGTCGCGACGGATCAAGTCCATGACCCTTTCGCTGACGAGTTTGTCATAGTAGACTACATCTGCCTGCTGCAATAAACGCAGCGCTTTTAATGTGAGCAAGTCTGGATCGCCGGGGCCTGCCCCAACAATATGGACCACGCCTTCAGGCTGCGCGCCTGCTAGCATCTTCTCAGCTAATGACCGCGCACCAGCCTCATCGCCGGCAAGGACACGCTCCCCAACAGCACCATTTAAAGCCTTTTCCCAGAACCGTCGCCGCTGACCAAAATCATCAAGCGCAGCATAGACGGCTGGACGGAGGTTTTTCGCAAATTTTGCAAGATTACCGATTTTTGGCGGCATCAGGGTTTCAAGCTTTTCCCGCACAGACTTTGCCAACACTGGCGCCGCACCGCCTGTGCCGATACCAGCAACAATATCCCCACGATCCAGAATGCTAGGCACGAAAAAATCACACAGTTCAGGATGGTCAACGACATTTATCGGGACACCGAACTGACGCGCGAGCGTGATGGCATCTTCAGTGCGCTTGTCAACACGGCAGGCGATAATCGCAAATTTTGCAACATCAAGTGCAGGACCAAACTGCTCAAAAGGCGTAATGGTGATGCGCCCGGCAAACTCCTGAGCAAAGCCGGGTTCGATCTCATCACCGACCAGGACTGTAATTTTTGCGGGTGTTTTTGCAAGCAACCGAACCTTGCGACGCGCCTCTTCACCTCCGCCGAAAACAACGACAGATGCATTTTCCATCTGGAAAAAGGCGGGAAATTGGCGCAAATTTTGCTCCTTCAGGAGAGATGAGAGAAACACTTAATCTATAGAGAGACTAAATGGCAGTTGACGCGGCAGCTTCAAGCGTAGATGGCTAAGACTACCCTTTAGAGAAACTATTCTTTTATGACCGAACCTACAGACCGTCTTCCTCCCTTGAACGCTCTAAAAGCTTTTGAAGCTGCTGCGCGACGTTTGTCTTTCACAAAAGCGGCTGAGGAGTTAAATGTCACACCCGGTGCAATCAGCCAGCAAATCCGCCAACTGGAAGATTACGCCGGCACGCCGCTGTTCAAACGGACAGGGCGATCAGTCCTTTTAACAGATGCAGCTCAAGCCGCGCTGCCAATCGTGCATGATGCGTTTGAAAAAATCTCTGAAGCTGGCCGGATAATGCAAGCACCAGCCCGCAAGGGGCGCGTAATGGTCGCTTGTGCACCCTCATTTGCTGCTAAATGGCTAGCCCCGCGGCTGGAAACCTTCCACCGCCAGCACAGAGGCATAGAAGCTTGGGTGTCTGCTGATATGGGCTTAACTGATTTTGCTACTGCAGATGCTGATATAGCAATAAGGTACGGTAAAGGCGTTTATGAAGGGTTGAAGTCCGAACTCTTGCTCGATGAAACAGTGATGCCTGTCTGCGCGCCCGGGCTGCTGGAGGGTGAACACGCCATTCGCAAACCCGCCGACCTTGTCCATCACACATTACTTCACGATGAGAGCCCCGAAAACGACCCCTCCTGCCCGGACTGGCCTAATTGGTTAGCCGCAAGAAAAGTTACCAGTGGAACATCCCGGCGCGGCCCGCGCTTTAATCAAGCTGTCCTTGTGATCGAAGCGGCCGCCTCCGGGCAAGGCGTTGCGCTAGCCAAACGCGCAGTTGCGGCTGCTGACCTTGCGGCTGGGCGTTTGGTTGCACCGTTTGCAGATGGGTCAACCGCCATTGATTTTGGCTATTGGCTGGTCTGGCCCAAGGGACGCCACCTTTCCCCCGACGTGCGCGCCTTTATCAAATGGCTGAAAACCGAAGCCGCAACGAGCGAGATTGTTGGGGTTTAAAGGGAACCAAGATAACAAACCCGCCCCAAATAAAAGAATCGAGCCAGCTTGCAGCATGTAGGTGCCGTCTTAGTAGCGATAGTGCTCCGGCTTGAACGGTCCTTGCTGATCGACGCCGATATAGT
>CAYUFN010000137.1:0-7436 GCA_964443965.1 uncultured Hyphomonas sp.
ATATTCTCGCCAAGCTGGGGCGTATGGAGGAGAATAGCTGGAAATTGTCGTTTGGTCATGAGCCCCTCCTGCCGTATCAGCCCTGCCTGGGTCAAACACAATGATGTGAAAAGCCCTGCAAATGACGGTTTTTATCAGGCTGTCTTTTGACCTCGTCGCAAGCTCTGCTATAGCCCACTCAACGAATTTGCAAAAGGAATACCGCTCATGGCGAAGATTAAGGTTGAAAACCCCATTGTAGAAATGGATGGGGACGAAATGACCCGTATCATCTGGCAGATGATCAAAGATGAACTGATCCACCCGTATCTTGATGTTGACCTGAAATATTTTGATCTGGGCATCGAAGCGCGTGATAAGACCGACGATCAAATCACCCATGATGCCGCCCACGCAACTAAGGAATTTGGCGTCGCGGTTAAATGCGCAACGATCACACCGGATGAGCAGCGGGTCGAAGAATTTAATCTGAAGCAAATGTGGAAAAGCCCGAATGGCACAATCCGCAACATTCTTGGTGGCGTGGTTTTCCGCGAGCCGATTGTGATTTCGAACGTGCCGCGTCTAGTGCCCGGCTGGACCCAGCCAGTTGTCATTGGCCGTCACGCATTTGGTGACCAGTATAAAGCCACAGACTTTCTTGTGCCGGGCAAAGGCAAGTTGACCATGACATGGGAAGGTGAAGACGGCCAGAAGATCGAAGAAGAGATTTTCGACTTCCCAGAAGCCGGTATCGCTATGGGTATGTATAACCTCGATCAGTCGATCCGCGATTTTGCACGCGCCAGCTTTAACTTTGGCTTACAGCGCAAATGGCCGGTTTATCTCTCCACGAAAAACACCATCATGAAGAAGTATGATGGCCGCTTCAAAGATATCTTCCAAGACATCTACGATACTGAATTTGCGGATAAGTTTGCTGAATTTAATGGTGAGTATCAGCACCGATTGATTGACGACATGGTTGCTGCAGCCATGAAATGGTCTGGCGGTTATGTTTGGGCCTGTAAAAATTATGATGGCGATGTGCAGTCTGACACAATGGCGCAAGGTTACGGTTCACTCGGCCTGATGACCTCCGTTCTAATGTCACCTGATGGGAAGACAGTCGAAGCTGAAGCCGCCCACGGCACGGTTACCCGCCACTACCGCAACCACCAGAAAGGCGAAGCAACTTCGACCAATTCCATCGCATCGATCTATGCCTGGACGCGCGGGCTCATGCACCGTGGCCGGATGGATGGCACGCCAGAGGTGACCAAGTTCGCCCAGCTGCTTGAGGATACAATCGTCAAGACTGTCGAGGGCGGCCAGATGACCAAAGACCTGGCCCTACTCGTCGGTCCGCAACAGGAATGGCTGACCACTGAAGGCTTCCTCAAAGCGGTGTCTGATAATTTCGAAAATGCGATGTCAGCCAACTAAGCACCAAACATTTCGTTCAGTTTAAAAAGCGGCGGCAGATCAATCTGCTGCCGCTTTATTATGTTGTGGCACCATGCCTTAATGCCTCGTCGCAAGCTCTGCTATAGCCTATGTCGTCCAATCATTTGTATGATCTGAGCTCGCAATCGCAATTCAACTTGAAAAGCCTGACGCGGTCACGCAAGAAGAGAGCTATACGTATCTAACATTCGCCACAGCCTGATCTTTAACTATGACCCAATACAGAATTCGTCCTGCACGGCATGATGACGCACAAATGCTTGCTCATATTGGCGTAGCAACCTTCATCGAGAGTTATACGAACGATATTGATGGCAACGCGATGATCGCCCATTGCACGCGCGAGCATGCAATGGGCGTCTATGCGCGTTATATGGAAAATCAGATGACCGCTGCGTGGATTGCCGTACAGAATAAAACGGGCGCGCCTGTGGGCTATGCCCTTAATTGCGCACCCGATTTACCGGTTAAACCGATGCGCGGAGACCTTGAACTAAAGCGTATCTATGTTTTGTCAAAACTTCACGGTCGGGGCTTGGCCGCAGATTTGTTAGACGCCGCGATCAAACATGCACGCACACAAAATGCTCCGCGCCTTTTGCTTGGCACCTATGAAGAAAACCATCGCGCCATGGCCTTCTACACTAAGCACGGGTTTGAAACCATCGGCACACGGCAATTTAATGTTGGCGGCAAAATCTATGATGATATTGTGATGGCCAAACCGCTTTAGCTTGCCAGCATGTCGCGCACAGCCTGCAGCGCAGCCTCCATATCCCCGCCTGCTGGACCACCCGCTTGTGCTAGGAATGGCTTACCCCCTCCGCCTTTTCCGCCAATCGCTTCGTTTGCAGCGCGCACAAGATCAACAGCCGAAAAACGGTCTATCAGATCATCCGTCACCCCGATACTGACAGTTGCCTTACCCTCATTGGTTGCCACGAAAACAGCAATGCCAGAGCCAATTTGCGCACGGACTTCCTCGACAAGTGTGCGCAGCTCCTTGCCACCTACGCCGTCAACAATGCGGGCGATAAGCTTGATGCCGCCAATTTCCTCATGCGCGCTAGCGCCGCTACCACCCATAGCCAGCTTGCGTTTAGCCTCACCTAGTTCTTTTTCCAAAGATTTGCGTTCGTCACGAATAGCAGTGACTTTTCGAGTGACATCTTTTAGCGGCACTTTCAGATCAGCAGATAGATCAAGAGCAACTTGCGCGCGACCTTTCAAAAAGGCAAGCGCATCAGCGCCGGTTGTCGCCTCAATCCGGCGTATACCGGCCGAAATACCGCCTTCGGACATGATGGAAAATACGGCAATATCACCCGTGCGCTCGACATGTGTTCCACCGCATAATTCCACTGAATACGGCCGCTCGCCAGCCTGCGCATAACCACCAATAGACAGCACACGTACTTCATCATCGTATTTTTCGCCAAACATGGCCAGCGCGCCGGACTCCACAGCTGCATTCAGCTCCATATGACGAATCTCACTTGGCGCGTTCCGGCGTATGATTGCGTTCACCTGCTCCTCAACAGCTTCCAGCTCCGCTTCGGTCATCGGGCCGGAATGGGAAAAGTCAAAGCGCAACCGATCAGCTTCTACAAGTGACCCTTTCTGCGTAACATGCTCCCCCAGCACACTCCGCAACGCAGCATGCATAAGATGCGTGGCAGAGTGATTTGACACGATACGTGCTCGCCGATCTTGATCGATTTTCAACTCATACTGATCACCCAGACGAAGCTCACCAGAGATCAGCTCTCCGATATGCGCGTGCAACTGCCCTGCGCGTTTTTGAACATCGCGCACGATAAAGCGCGCACCGGAGGTAGAATGTATTTCGCCATGATCACCGCTTTGCCCGCCGCTCTCGGCATAAAAAGGTGTTGACGGGAAAAGGAGCTCCGCCTCTCCAGATTTTAACTCAGAAAGTTCGGCCCCGTCACGGACAATTGCCGATAGAGCTTGTGTGGCTTGGGCGGCCTCATAGCCGGTAAAGCTTGTTGGTCCAAGGCGTTCAGCCAGATCAAACCAGATTTTGTTCGTGGCTGTATCACCAGAACTAAATCCACCAGCACTTGAATTTTCTTTCTGCCTGGCCATCGCGACATCAAAGCCAGCCTTATCAACTTCCAGGCCTTTGCCGCGCAGAATATCCTGCGTCAGATCGAGCGGAAACCCATACGTATCATAAAGTTTGAAGGCTGTTTCACCCGGCAATGATTTTTCACTGCCCAGATCCTCAAGCGCGGTATCGAGCAATTTTAGCCCACGACCTAGCGTGCGCTGGAAGCGTTCCTCTTCCTGCGCGAATGTCGCTTCGATGGCTTTTTGTGCGCGCCCAAGTTGAGGATAGGCGCTTCCCATTTCCGATACCAGGGCCTTAGTTAGCAAATGCATGCGTGGCTCACGCGCACCGAGCATATGCCCGTGGCGCATGGCACGGCGCATGATCCGGCGCAAAACATAGCCACGCCCTTCATTAGAGGGGGTCACGCCATCTGCAATCAGAAAAGAGGACGCGCGTAAATGGTCTGAAATAACGCGGAATGAACCAAGTTGGTCGCCCTTTGCTTTTGTTTTGTAGACATCTTCTTCGGCTGCAATGAGTGCGAGAAAAAGATCAGTCTCATAATTGTTATGCTTACCTTGCAAAACGGCCGCGACACGCTCCAACCCCATACCGGTATCGATGCTCGGTTTGGGCAGCGCCGTGCGGGTGCCATCCTTAGACTGATCGAATTGCATAAATACTAAATTCCATATCTCGATGAAGCGGTCGCCATCTTCATCAGGGCTTCCCGGCGGCCCGCCCGCTACGTCTTCGCCATGATCAAAGAAAATCTCCGAGCACGGACCACAAGGGCCAGTATCACCCATCGACCAGAAATTATCCGCTGTCCCAATGCGAATTATTCGGCTATCGGGCAAGCCAGAAATTTTTCGCCACAGCTGTGCTGCTTCATCATCTTCGGCATACACGGTCGCAAGCAATCTATCGGTTGGCAGCCCGAGCTCTTTTGTGACGAAATCCCAACCAAATTTAATTGCATCCTCCTTGAAATAATCGCCAAAGGAAAAATTTCCCAGCATTTCAAAGAATGTGTGATGGCGCGCTGTATAGCCGACATTATCAAGATCATTATGCTTCCCGCCGGCGCGAACACATTTTTGTGACGTTGTGGCACGCGGCGCAAAGGCGGCCTGATCGCCAGTGAAAATATTTTTAAACGGGACCATGCCTGCATTGACGAATAGAAGTGTTGGATCGTCTTCTGGCACCAGCGGCGCAGACGCTTTACGGACATGCCCGTGCTTCTCGAAATAGGAGAGGAAAGATTCGCGAAGGTCGTTCACACTGGTCATGGTCAGTCCTACCTTTGAGCCTGCGGGCAAAATATTAAAACAGGGATATAGAGTGCGAAAAGGGAGACGCCAATCCCTTGGTGCCTCCCTCCTGCGAATTCTTACGCAAATAAAGTGCTAATTTAAGCGCCTGCGGCTAAATCCAGATCAGAATCATCATCTTCTTTTGGGCGATCTCGCTCAGCAATTAGCATCTCTTCAGACAGGAGCCCAGCCTTATGGCGAACTTCTTCTTCTATCTGAGCTGCAATTTGCGGATTATCTTTGAGGAATTTACGCGTTTTTTCGCGCCCCTGACCAATCCGTTCACCCTTATAGGAATACCAAGAACCTGCCTTATCAACGACCTCACTTTTAACACCAAGATCAATAAGTTCACCGGTCTTGGAGATGCCCTCACCATAAATAATGTCGAACTCGACCACACGGAAAGGCGGAGCAACCTTGTTTTTCACCACTTTGACGCGTGTTTGGTTCCCAATGACCTCGTCACGGTCTTTAATGGCACCAATGCGGCGAATATCAAGGCGGACGGACGAGTAAAACTTTAGCGCATTTCCACCTGTTGTCGTTTCAGGGCTACCGAACATGACACCGATTTTCATCCGAATCTGATTGATAAAGACAACCATGCAGTTTGTCTTTGAAATAGACCCCGTTAACTTGCGCAAAGCCTGACTCATTAAACGGGCCTGAAGCCCCGGCAGGCTATCCCCCATATCGCCCTCAAGCTCTGCACGTGGTGTCAACGCCGCTACAGAATCAATCACGAGCACATCGACAGCCCCAGAACGTACCAATGTATCGGCAATCTCAAGCCCCTGCTCACCCGTATCGGGTTGTGAAATCAGCAGATCATCCAGATCAACCCCAAGCTTGGAAGCATAGGCCGGATCAAGGGCATGCTCAGCATCAATAAAGGCACAGACGCCGCCACTCTTTTGTGCTTCAGCAATGACATGTAACGACAACGTTGTTTTACCGGAGCTCTCAGGCCCATAAATTTCGATAACGCGGCCTTTGGGCAAACCGCCAATGCCAAGGCCTATATCCAATCCGAGCGATCCTGTGGAAACGGCTTCAATATCCATGGCCTGTTTATCGCCAAGGCGCATGATCGAGCCTTTGCCAAAGGAGCGTTCAATATTACCAAGTGCTGTTTCGAGAGCTTTTTGTTTATCCACGCTGCCGTCCTTATCTACAAGTTGCAAATTACCTTTGGCCATGAGTCGTCTCCTAATGGTAGTTAATAAAGCGCGTTTTGCATAGGGTCGCGCGCCCTCTCATGACTCGCTTGTACCATATTTGTTCTCATGAACAAAGAGGGAATATTTATTTATTCGCACATCAAGAAACTGCCTTCTACCTCTTCCATTTCTCCCTGAATTTAGGCATATAGGAACAATGCTGAAAACACTCCCAAAACAACCAGGCGAAGCCTCTATTCGTTATTTAGATGGTGATGTGCACGTTCTGGTACGTGGCGACTATGTTATTTGCGCCGTTACTGAACGGAAAATTCCACTTGAAGCGCTCCGGTACTGGAGCGTTGACCGTCAAGAGGCTTATATTGACGCAGGCGCTGCACTGAGAGCCGAGCAGATGACGCAACAAGCCACAGAGGATACATAGATGGTATCCCTGTCAGCGATCATACTTATGCTGATGTCGAGTGCGGCCAAAATGCCTGTAGCTTTTGGAATAGCTGGTCTTCTTGTTGGACAAGCCCTACCGCATACCCAACACCCTGACATCAAACCTGTCGATGCGCAGCCAGTTTCATGCGGTGGTGGCCTAACACAAGGCGGACTAATCATTTGCAAAGGCACACCGGGTACACGGTTTACACTCGGTACAACGACGCTAACGGCCGATGAGACAGGGGCCGTCGCCTTCGGGCTCGGGCGAAAGGCTGCTGCCTCTGTTACAATCACGGCCTCTGGTCCTGACAGTGCGATGACCAGCTATAAGCTGCCAGTCTCCCCCCGCAATGATGAAACAGCCATACTGCGTGGGATCGATTGCGATAAGATTGATGCCCGTACAGAAGAGCAAAAAGCGCATGCCTCTCGCTCATGGGTCAAAAAACAGGCTGGCTGGAAAGCATTCAATCCGGGGCGAGGTGCTTTGGATGGTTTTATCAGGCCAACTGAAGGCCCTGTTTCCTCGCCGTTTGGCTATGTCCGCAAATATGTCACCGAAGGATGCCCGACCAAAGAACGCCCACACTTTGGTTATGACATTGCTGCACCAACCGGCACACCGATTATCGCACCGGCTGGCGGTGTGGTGACGCTTGCAGAAGATGATCTCTACTATGAAGGCGGCACCGTCTTCCTTGATCATGGACATGGTCTGGTGTCGCTCTTCCTGCATATGTCAGATGTGGATGTGGAGGTCGGTGACGTGCTGCAAGCTGGAGACGCAATTGGCGAGGTCGGCGCAACAGGGCGTGTGACCGGAGCACATTTGCACTGGGCGGTAAAATGGCGAAACACTGAAACTGATAATCGAGATGGCGATTTCTATATCGACCCGGCCTTACTGCTGACACTCAACAATTAAATGGTCGGAGCGAGAGGACTCGAACCTCCGACCCCTCGCCCCCCAGGCGAGTG
>CAYUFN010000138.1:0-7315 GCA_964443965.1 uncultured Hyphomonas sp.
CACCACCCGCCCCACAGTCGAGACCTAATCCCATGACAGCAACCCAGCCCACACCAGATCAAGTCCAGGCCTTCTTAGCGCGCGGCGCAGACGCACCTGTCGCAATGGTCAATCTCTTAAAATTCAAAGACAAAGCCACTTATGAGGCAGATCGCCAAGAAGCAGGCGAAAACCTTACAGGCCAAGAGGCATATACCCGCTATGGCGCAGCAGTTTCTAAGATCCTTGCCAAGATCGGTGCCAAGACGCTGTTCGCAGGCCCTGCCCACGGCATGATGATTGGTACAGGCGACTGGGACATGGTCGCGATTGTTGAATACCCAAGCCGCGCCGTGATGGTCGGTATGGGCACAAGCGAGGATTATCAAGCCATCCATTATCACCGTGAAGCTGGGCTCGCGCATCAATTACTGATCGACACGACAAGCTTACCCTTGCCCGATGTCGGTAACCTGTAACTTTTTACCTGAATGATGGTGCTCCGCCTGTGTGCCGGGATGATAACAGTTCGATGTTTGACTCCTCGCTTTCAAGGTCCCATCAAGACGAAACAGTAAAAGTGTCATCTTTGATGCGTCCCACATTCTGACCCATTACTGGCAGGCGATAACATGTTGAAGAAAATTGGACTTGGCCTGATCGGCCTCTTGATCTTTGTCTATATTGGGTTGGCGTACATCCTGCCTTGGATTATAAACAGGCCGCCTGCTCCTCTCACACCCAGTCCTAATGTTCAGCTGACAAGCGGAGTTGCCTCCGGCGGATGGGTCGATGATGCCGAAACAATCGCCGTTTATAATGGTCTCCCATATGCAGAACCGCCGATTGGACCAATGCGCTGGAAACCACCTGCAGATCCTTTTACATGGACAGGGGTGCGCGATGTCCGCACGTTCGGGAATGAGTGTTTGCAATATCGCGAAGGTATTCAGCAATTCATCAAACAATTTATCGCCGGGCATGGTTTACCAAGCTGGAAGCAGTGGCTCGCCGCGCGGGTCGTTGCCGCTGCGCCAAAGCCTCGGGAAAGCGAAGATTGCCTCTACTTAAATGTACGCACAGATAATTTAAACGGCAGCACGCCCAAGCCCGTTATGGTATGGTTTCACGGTGGGTCGCACATGACAGGCGCTGGTCATGATGAATTTTATCAGGCGAATGGGCTTGTTGAAAAGGGCGTGGTTTTGGTGACGATCAATTATCGGCTTGGACCGTTTGGGTATCTTGCGCACCCATCACTTAGTCAGGACGACCCAAACAATAGCTCTGGAAACTATGGGCTGCTCGATCAGATCAAGTCGCTTGAGTGGGTAAAAAACAATATTGCAGCGTTTGGCGGTGATCCAAACAATGTGACGATTTTTGGCGAGTCAGCCGGGGCTCAGTCGGTCTCTGAAGTCATGGCGTCTCCTCTTGGTGACGGATTATATCACAGAGCTATTCTACAAAGCGGGTCAAGCACATATAATCGTATACATCTGAAGGCACCTATCGAAGAAACGAAAAGCGCTGAAGCCATTGGAGCAGATTTTCTGCGCCCACTCTTACCGCGCGATGCCTTGCGAGCAGCAGCCGCTGAGCTTCGTAACCTCCCAGCTGAGGCTATCCTTGCCCAAATTCCGCAAATGCCAGAAGCAACCCCTTACTTCCTGCCCAATGTAGATGGTTGGGTCTTACCTCAAATGATAGGCGAACGCATAAAGGATGGCTCTGCGCTACGTGTGCCTGTTTTGGCTGGTTACAACGCGGATGAAGGAACTCTCTTTTATGATAAGACACTCGGTAAACCCACTGTTCTAAAGCCCGGCCCTTTCCCAACAGCCCATAAGGACAGATTGGCCCTATTAAACGAGATTTACGGCCAGGAGGAGGCCGCCAGACTGACAGCGCTCTACAATCTCAGTGATGCCAAAAGTTGGGACAAGGGTGCAACAGACATGTTAGGCGACGATATTTTTGGCGTCCATATGCGCTATCTTGCCCGAGCAAATGCCGATAAAGGCCTGCCGACCTGGCTCTATTTCTTCACCCGCACACCGGCCGCAACCACACAAACACTCGGTGCGTTTCATGCGTCTGAATTGGCCTTTGTTTTCGACAGCCATAATGCGTTTCTTGAAGCTAACTCAGCTGACTTGAAACTAACGGATGCGATGGGCACCTATTGGACGAATTTTGCCAAAACGGGTAATCCTAACGGCGCGGGCGTTCCTGAATGGCCCACCTATGACAGCACCAATGATGAATGGCTTCATCTTTCCCATATTATCGCGCCATGGACTGGTGTACGCGTTGCTAAGCTTGATATTATGACCCGTAAATTGGAAACAAAACTTGCCGATTCCATCGCGATAAGCAAGGCCGTCCGGCTAACTCCTGAAACAACCGAGTTAGCCCTTCAAGAGATCAGCGCAGATACGTTCAAGCCCTAGCTGATCATCTTCATCAAATGCGTCAGGCTCAGTTGAATCAACATCAAGAACCGCTGCCAGCGCGCCTTCAACGTTAAATATCGGCACGACAATTTCAGAATTCGTCGCACTATCGCACGCAATGTGCCCTGGAAAGGTATGCACATTCGGAACGATGAGTGTTTCTTTTGAGACTGCGACGGTTCCACAAACACCACGTCCAAATGGGATACGTAAACACCCAAGTGTCCCTTGATACGGCCCCACGACCAGTTCTTCGGGTTTCAAGGGGTCCACCACATAAAATCCCGTCCAAAAAAACCGCGGACGAAAGGCTTCGGCAAGTAGGCAGGATGCTGTTGCATATCGCGCCGTCATACTAGTTTCCTCAGCAACGACGCTGGCAATCTCTGCAGCAAGCTCTACGTATTTTTGTGCTTTGTCCATGGTTTGTATCCTCTGGCTTGGGCTTTATATGTTCACAGGATTACAAATTACAACTGAGCATTTTACTTGTTTGAACTGCATAAAGATAAGTTCGACATTACATCAGCTTTGACTTAGAGACAGGGCAAAATAAGTTGAACAAAGCAAACACATGACCAAAATTGCAATCATAGGAGCTGGTCTCGCTGGTATTACCTTCGCGCGCAGCCTGCCCGATTATGTTGAAAAGACACTCTTTGAAAAGTCCCGCGGGATCGGTGGGCGCATGGCAACCCGCTACGCTGGAGACTTTGAATTTGACCATGGCGCGCAGTATTTTACCGTCAATGACCCTACCTTCTCTCGTCAGATTGAAGAAGCGCAAAAAAGCGAGCATGTGCGGGCATGGTCTGCAGACGTAGCCTGCCTTAACGGAGCGCGCGAAACCAATGCCAAAAAATATGTCGCCAGTCCGCGCATGAATACGCTCTGCAAGATGCTGGCTGACGGACTGGATATCCGCTTGAAAACTCAAGTCGCGCAGATCGAAAAGAGAGGTACGCACTGGCAGATCCACGACACAGAAGAAACTATACATGGTCCCTATGATTGGGTTGTTTCGGCCGCACCTGCGCCACAGGCGCATGCGTTACTGCCAGCAACGTTTGCAAGCCATAACAAACTTATCACTGTTGAAATGACCGGCTGCTTTGCCCTGATGTTAGGCTTTGAGAAGGAGATCCATCTACCTTGGCCAGCCGCGCGGGTTGCCGACTCCCCAATTGGTTGGATCGCGCTGAACTCTGCCAAGCCCGGACGTCAAGCGGCTTGTTCGGTCTTGATTCATTCGACTAATCAATGGGCTGAAAAACACCTTGAAGATGATCGGGCAGAGGTGCAGGCCGCATTGTTGAGCGAAGGCTCCAAACTGACTGGCGTGGACCTTAGCCAGGCAGGACATACAGGCCTCCATCGCTGGCGTTATGCAGCAACGCCTCGGCCTAGCTTAGAGCCTTATCTCATTGATGAAGCAAATCAGCTGGCAGCTTGCGGAGATTGGTGCCTTGGTTCGAAAGTTGAGGCCGCTTACACCAGCGGCTATGCGCTGAGCCGTAAACTTTCAGATATGATTTAAGTTACTCAAAAATCGCTTTGTCGTGGTATTACCCGCCTGAAATCTGCTTTTGCCTAATTAAACGGCTTGAAGCGTGGCGCATCTGGTAGTATCTGACATCGTGTTGTGCCGCTTTAGCTCAGTTGGTTAGAGCGCTGGTTTGTGGAACCAGAGGTCCTCCGTTCAAACCGGAGAAGCGGTACCATTCATCCTTCACCTAAAATGCTTCGAAAGTTTAAGCCCCTGCCCCTGATAATGGCTGGTTTTTCCGCCATAAAGTGCAGCCGGTGGCCCGGCCATCGCCTCATAGATGAGTTTGGCCACTGGTTGACCATGCTCAAGAATAAATGGCACATCGCGCGACCGAACCTCCAAAACAGCACGACTGCCCCCCTGATTGGTGCCAAACCCCGGATCAAAAAAGCCTGCATAGTGCGCGCGAAATTCACCGAGTTCGGGAGCGATTGGAGCCATTTCGGCGGCCTGACCGGCTGGCACATGCACGGTTTCCTGCGAGGCAAGAATGTAAAATTCCTCCGGATTCAAAACGATACGTCCGCCATGCGTGTGGATCGGCTCCCAGAACGCTGCCCGTTCATGTTGACCGATTTTACGTAAATCAATCATTCCGGCGTGACGTTTAGCCCGCCAGCCAACTGGACCATTATCGGGCGCTTGCAGATCAATGCTGACTGTCTTTTCTGTTAAATTCGTCGCCTTGCCCTGCCTTAAGCGCAGCTGGGCCAGTCTGTCTGCGGGCCGGGCAAGAATTGAAAACGTGCGCGGTGATATTTCCAGATAGAGTGGGCCGCTATACCCTTCTGGCACATCATCAAATGCGCGCCCTTTATCGGTGACAACGCGCGTAAAGACATCAATGCGCCCTGTTGAGCTTTTCGGGTTGGCCCGGCCTGAAATACCTGCAGGTAGGGTCAAACTTTCCTGTAGCGGCACCAGATAAACGCACCCCGTCTCAAGCACAGCACCCTGCTCGGTTAGCTCCATCTTATACATTTGCAGGCCCGGTTCGCTTAGCATATCAGAGACCGTGCGGGCATGACGTGGCAGGAAGCTGGCGCGAATGCGATAAACATCCCTGCCCAGACGCAAATCAAGACTGGCCGGCTGAATCTGATCCTCATCCAACGCAGTAGATGAGCTGATCGCTCCATCCTTAAATAATTGCCGCAAATCTGTATCTGGCAAAACGCCCAATTTAGCACCCGTATCTTGACCCTGTGTTACAGACCTTCATAAGACCTGTAGACAAGTGTGGAAAGATAGCATCATGGCAGATTCGGCGGACAAAAAGTCTAAAAAGCAGTGGAAGCCTGCGACCCGGGCTGTACGCGGTGGGCTGAACCGTTCCCCGCATGGCGAAATTTCCGAGGCGCTTTATATGACATCGGGCTATGCCTATGACAGCGCTGAGCAAGCTGCCGCCCGTATGCGCGGCGATGCACCGGGCTTTGTCTATTCGCGTTATGGTAGTCCAACTGTAGAGATGCTCCAGCAACGTCTGGCCCTTATTGAGGGTGCTGAAACCTGCCGGATCACAGCCTCTGGCATGGGTGCAATTTCTGCTGCACTGACAGCACCCCTTCAACAAGGCGATCGCGTCGTTGCCGCAAAAGCCCTCTTTGGATCCTGCCGCTGGATTATCAGCAATCTCCTGCCTAAATACGGCGTCGAGATTGAATTTGTTGACGGCGCGGATCTGGAAGCCTGGAAGTACGCGCTGTCCAGGCCAACAAAGCTTGTGCTCATCGAAAGTCCCGCCAACCCACTTCTGGACGGAGTGGATATTGCCGCGATTGCTGAACTCACGCACGAATCTGGCGGCTGGCTGATCGTTGACAATGTTTTCGCAACGCCTGTCCTCCAGCAACCGCTGAGCCTTGGCGCAGACATTGTCGTCTATTCGGCCACTAAGCATATGGACGGTCAGGGCCGTGTCATGGCAGGTGCCATTCTGGGCCGCACTGCAGATATTGAAGAGGTTTACGACCCGTACTTGCGCCATACTGGCCCGGCGGCGGCACCTTTTAATGCTTGGGTTATCCTGAAAGGCCTGGAAACACTGGACCTGCGGGTTAATGCGGCCAGCACTTCTGCAGCACGCCTGGCTGATTCCATTGCCGCGCATAAGAATACACTGGCCGTGCGCTACCCACATCGCCCGGATCATCCACACTATGAGGTCCATGCCAAACAGATGCGCGCGGGCGGGACTATGCTGGCACTGTCCGTTAAGGGAGGCCAAGCCGGAGCTTTCAAGTTTCTCAACAGCCTGCAAATTGTCGATATCTGCAACAATCTGGGCGATGCAAAATCTCTGGCATGCCACCCATCAACCACCACGCACCGCGCGCTCTCAGAAGATGAGCAAGCAAGTATGGGACTTGATGCAAGCTGGGTGCGTTTCTCAGTCGGGCTGGAAGATGCAGATGACCTTGAAGATGATGTGCTGGCCGCGCTTGACGCAATCGGGTAGATTATGACGACGTTTCCTTATGAAGCTGAAACAGAGGGAATTATTGTCCGCGTACAACCGCGTTGGATGGCCGACGAATCTACCCCATCAAGAGGGCGTTATATCTGGGCCTATAAAATAGAGATTGAGAATACAGCCTCAATTGACTGGACATTGCTCCGTCGGCACTGGAAAATCATTGATGCCAATGGCCAAATCCAGACCGTTGACGGTGACGGCGTTGTTGGGCAAACGCCAGAACTCGAACCAGGCGGTGTATTCCGCTACACGTCCGGCGTCCCACTAAATGCCCCATCTGGCATTATGAGCGGGCACTATGAACTGGAAAACGTGGCCGGGAAGCGCCTGAAAGCAAAAGTCCCGACTTTCTCACTCGACAGCCCTTACGAGAAAAGACAGCCAAGCTAAAGCATTGGATTTTTTGTTTTGCCTCACGCTGGCGCATCTTGTTTTGCCTCACGGGCCGTGGGCCCTCCGGCGGGGCGGGCTTCGCCCGACGCGTGGTCACGCTTGCGAGCTGCGCTCGGTATCTTGCTTTGATGCTTATGACTGGACATGGGCTCCCCTTGCATTGTTGTTTGTTCCCCGCGTCGGCTTCGCCTTGCGATGGGACGCCGCTTTGCGGGCTGATGGCTCACGAGTGGAATGACCAGCACGCGCATCCGCGCGCAAGCATAAGCATGCGTCGGGCGGCCAGCCCGCCCCGCCGGAGCTGCTGCGCAGCGTGAGGCAAAACAAGCCAATAAAGCTCGGACGGTGCGGAGACGACACCTATGTGACTGCCACTCTTGCAAGTGGCGAATATGGTGCGTGTGCGCACCGTCCCGGGTCTTTGTTTAAGCCGATGGATCGTAACCCATAGGCATCAGC
>CAYUFN010000139.1:0-1918 GCA_964443965.1 uncultured Hyphomonas sp.
CAAGCGCGCGGGGGCTCGCGCCGCTTAAGGAGGGCGATTGATAGAGACGTTCGAGGGGGAGTGAGCTGGGCAAAGCGGCCTCCGATTGGGTGGGAGCAGTTTGGGCTTGGGGCGCTCCAGAGCAGGCAGCAAGTGCCATAGACAAAGAGAGGGCGAAAGCGGGGAGCATAAATCTGTTCATAGGCGTGACTGTAACGCCTGATTTTGCCTTGTCATCCTCAAAGTCGGCAAAGATGTTTTGTCTGAACAAGAAAGTCGCGCTCAGGGCGATTCCTGGCGCGACTTTATGTGTTCTTTAAAAGGCTGGCTTTATGAGCCGTGGGATGCAGGGTCGACCTGATTGAACTCACCAGAAATAGTGATCTCAACTTCATCGCTCACGGCCGGCGCATAGGCGCCAAGTTCGAAGTCTGAGCGTAGAACAGTTGTTGTCGCCTGAATGCCAAGCGTTGGGGCTTTTTTGATCGGGTGTTCGGCAACCGCGCCAAGCATTGTTACATCCAGGGAAACAGGCTTTGTCACCCCTTTGATCGTCAGATCGCCAGTGAGTGTGCCTTTGGTGTGATCATCGGTATCATGTGTCAATGCTGTCGATTTGAAAGTAATTTCAGGATACTGCTCAGTGTCGAGCCAGTTGCCGGAGTTCAGATGTTCGTTAAAAATCGGTACGTCACTGTCGATAGAATTGGCTGCAATAGTGACATCCACAACACTTGCGGTCGGGTCTTTAGAATCAAGCTTTACGTAAGCGTCTACTTTTTGGAAACTGACTTGCGGATTGGATAACCCAAAATGACTGTAGGTAAAGGTGACATAGCCATGGGTCACATCCATTTTGTAAAGGCCGCTCGGCACAGTTTCTGAGAGGGACGCGTCCTCTGCGTTGGCCATACCGCCAAGCGCGAGACTACCCGCCAAGAGTGTTGCAATGGCGGTGCGCGTGATGAAGTGTTTCATGCAGTGTCCTTTCAACAGACGAAAACTAAAATGACTAATACAGGACGCTTAATTGACCGCCATAATCACGAAGGTGTGAGATGGACCGATTGTAATGCTTGATTCTAGCGTGCGTCTGACGCAAAAGGCAATCTGGAACTCCAATCCCCCCCAATAAGAAAGCTCATGTCCATGGCCGTTCAATACGTTTATACGATGCAAGGTCTCACCAAGGTTTATCCCGGTGGGAAGAAAGTTTTTGAGAATGTTCATTTGTCTTTTCTACCTGATGCAAAGATCGGTGTTGTGGGCGTGAATGGCGCAGGTAAATCTACTCTTTTGAAGATTATGGCCGGAATAGATCAGGAGTTTAACGGGGAGGCTTGGGCCGCTGAGGGCGTTAAAGTTGGTTATCTGCCTCAGGAACCAAAGCTCGATGAGAGTATGACTGTCTTTGAAAATATCGCCAGCCAATGCCCAGAAAAACAGACCCTCGACAAGTTCAATGAAATCTCCATGAAACTTGGGGAGGAATATACTGACGAGCTGATGGAAGAGATGACCGCCCTGCAAGAGCAGGTTGATGCGCTTGATGCCTGGGACATTGATAGCAAAATTGAAATGGCCATGGAGGCCCTGCGTTGTCCGGCCAATGATGCAGACGTCACTAAGCTTTCAGGCGGCGAGGTTCGCCGCGTTGCCATCTGCCAATTGCTGCTATCCAAGCCCGATATGCTGTTGATGGATGAACCGACTAACCATCTCGACGCGGAGACCGTTGCCTGGTTGCAAAACTACCTTATCAACTTTCCTGGCTGTGTTATTCTGGTCACCCATGACCGCTATTTTCTTGACGACATTACAAGCTGGATTCTGGAGCTAGATCGTGGGCGAGGCATTCCTTATGAGGGGAATTACTCCGCTTGGGTTGAACAAAAAGCCAAACGTATGGAACAAGAGGCGCGTGAAGAAAAAGGTCGCT
>CAYUFN010000139.1:1928-6191 GCA_964443965.1 uncultured Hyphomonas sp.
TGGATCTGGTATGGGTTCGTGCTGGTGCCAAGGCGGGTCAGGCCAAATCCAAAGCCCGTATCAACGCTTATGAGGAAATGGCATCCAAGGCCGAGCGTGAGAAAGTTTCTAATGCACAAATTCGTATTCCACCGGGGCCACGCCTGGGTGGTCTCGTATTGGAAGCTGAAGGTCTGAAGAAAGGTTTTGGCGACAATCTTCTCATCGAAGGGCTTGATTTCAAGCTGCCCCCCGGCGGTATTGTCGGTGTTATCGGTGCGAACGGCGCGGGTAAATCAACGCTCTTCAAAATGATCCTCGGACAAGAACAGCCTGATGAAGGAACGCTTCGCCTGGGCGATACAGTCAAGCTGGGATATGTCGATCAGTCACGTGATAAACTCGATGACACGAAAAACGTTTGGGAGGAGATTTCCGACGGATTAGACGTGATTGATCTGGGCGGGATTGAAGTCAATAGCCGGGCTTATGTTGGCGCGTTCAATTTCAAGAAGACTGATCAGCAGAAAAAAGTTGGCTTGCTTTCCGGGGGTGAACGTAACCGTGTGCACCTGGCCAAGATGCTAAAGGAGGGTGGCAACATGCTTCTTCTTGATGAACCGACGAACGATCTCGACGTGGAAACATTGCAGGCACTTGAGGAAGGACTAGACGGCTTTCCGGGCTGTGCGGTCATTATTTCGCACGACCGCTGGTTCCTTGACCGGATGGCAACACATATTCTGGCCTTTGAAGGAGACAGTCATGTCGAATGGTTCGAGGGTGATTTCTCGTCCTATCTGGAAGACAAGAAACGCCGGCTCGGTGAGGATGCTGTGAACCCAAAGCGCGTGAAATTCAAAAAATTCGCAAGATGAAGAATAAGGTCAGCTGTCTTTAATAGCCTCTTGATAAGGGAGTACGTTCCCTATTGACGCAGGCTTGTAGACACGTCACGGCTAGGGCATGAGTGAGTCACCGAATAGCACAAAGCCACAGGCATTACGGCGTATGTGGCTTCTGCCAGGTTTTGTTCTGTTGGCTGTACTAATTGTCTTTGTTCTTGGCAAAATAGGCCTGTTATCTGGTTTGGACGTGTTGCTTGACCACCTTGACGCATTTTCAGGCTCGCCCTGGGCTTTGCCGGTTTTGCTTGCTGTTTTTTGCATCGGTGCTTTTCTTGGTGTTCCGCAATTTGTCTTATTCGGCGCTGCGGTTGTGACATTCGGGCCTTGGCTAGGCATAGCCTATGCGTGGCTGGCGACGCTATGCTCGGGTGCGCTGACTTACTGGACGGGGCGTCTTGGGGGCGAGGCACTCTTCAACCGATTTGCTGGTACGCGAACTAAACGCCTATCAAGCTTTTTAGGACGTAATACATTCAAAGCCAGTCTGTTTGTGCGCCTGATACCAACTGGACCTTTTATATTGGTCAACATGACCTTTGGCATCAGCAAAGCGCGGTTTCCAGCATATCTTTGCGGACTTGCGATTGGCGCATGCCCGAAATTGGTGCTCGTCGCGCTGGCAGCACGGGGTTTAGTCGCTGCTGAGCAGGGCTTGGCATGGGTTTCTATGTCAGCAGTTGTGGGCGTTGGCGTGATCTGGATTGGAATGATCTGGATGGGGCGACGAAAATTGAGAAGATAAGGTAACTTATTCTATAAAGTCGCTTAATTTTGTTGACATTGTGCGTGTTGAGTAAAATATAAGGGTTATGAGAAAGAATTTACCTCTTCTTTTGCTTATCGGCCCCTGGTCGTAGCCTGCCGGTATTATGCTATCGGCGCGCGGCCAGGGGAGCATGTTCTCACCAACCTCCATGTTTCAGGCCGTTTCCAATGACCCACACAAATGATATTGTAATCTTTGACACCACGATGCGCGACGGCGAGCAAAGCCCCGGCGCAAGCATGACCCATAATGAAAAACTTGTCCTAGGTGAATTGCTAGAGGACATGGGTGTTAATGTCATTGAGGCGGGCTTTCCAGCGGCCTCTATTGGTGACTTTGAGGCTGTCCGGGAAATTGCCAGACGCTCACAAGACGCTGTCATCTGCGGGTTGGCGCGCTCAACCCCAGGTGATATTGATCGCTGCGCAGAAGCCGTCCGCCACGCTGCGCGCCCACGTATTCACACGTTCATTTCCACCAGCCCTGTGCACATGAAGTACAAGCTGAAAATGGGAGCAAATGCTGTACTTGAAGCGGTTGGCCGTTCAGTGACGCAGGCACGCAATCTTGTTGATGATGTCGAGTGGAGCCCGGAAGATGCCACGCGAACGGAGTTTGACTTCCTTTGCAAATGTATTGATGCGGCGATTACAGCAGGTGCTACGACAATCAACATTCCAGATACGGTTGGCTACACCCATCCCGATGAGTATGGCGCATTGATCCGATCCTTGATCGAAACCATTCCAAACAGCGACAAGGTTGTATGGTCAACCCATTGCCATAATGATCTAGGTCTTGCTGTGGCCAATTCTCTTGCTGGTGTGACCGCAGGTGCGCGGCAGGTTGAATGCACGATCAATGGTCTTGGCGAACGCGCGGGAAACGCCGCACTCGAAGAAGTGGTGATGGCCTTGCGGGTTCGCAATGACACGCTGCCTTTCAACACAGTTATGGATACAACCAAACTGGCCACCGCTAGTAAAATGGTCTCTCGTATTACTGGTTTCCCTGTGCAGTATAATAAGGCAATTGTAGGCAAGAACGCGTTTGCCCATGAAAGCGGCATCCACCAGGATGGTATGCTGAAAAATGCTGAAACTTACGAAATTATGAAACCTGAGGATGTTGGTGTTTCCAAAACATCTTTGGTAATGGGCAAACATTCGGGCCGTCATGCCTTTCGCGACAAGCTTGCAAGCATGGGGTATGAGTTGGATGATGACGAATTGCTTGACGCGTTCAAACGCTTTAAAACACTGGCCGATGCCAAAAAGCATGTCTTCGATGATGACATTGCTGCGCTGGTTGATGATCAATTGTCAGCAGCGGGTGAGCGGATCGGGTTTTGTGGACTGAAGGTTATCTGCGGCACTGAAGGGCCACAGGTAGCAGATTTATGTGTCACCGTGGATGGCGAAGAGACTAAGGCCACCTCTGAGGGCAATGGCCCTGTGGATGCCGTATTTAGGGCTATTCGCCAAATTGTGCCGACCGATGCGAAGCTTGACCTCTATCAGGTACATGCCGTTACAGGGGGCACCGATGCGCAGGCGAAAGTCTCTGTCCGGTTAAAAGGTGAGGGCATTATCGCCACCGGTCAGGGTGCCGATACGGATACGCTGGTGGCTAGCGCTAAAGCCTACATTCACGCGCTTAATAAGCTCGAAGCCCGGCGGGCGAAAAGGTTAGCGGCCTAACGCCCGAGTCGTTTATCCACGGCGACCCAGAACAATTGGGCAGCGTCCACGCCGGAAAAGCGTTTAAGCTCCTGCACGCCGGTGGGGGAGGTGACGTTAACTTCGGTAAGTTTGTCGCCGATGACATCTATGCCAACCAGGACCTGACCACGGCGTTTTAGCTCCGGGCCAATCGTTTTGGCGATACGGATATCATGTTCGTTCAGCTCAACAGGCTTGGCAACACCGCCGACATGCATGTTGGACCGGGTTTCTCCTTCCAATGGTACGCGGTTAATGGCACCGACGGCCTCACCATCAATGATGATGACGCGCCGGTCGCCATATTTGACATCCGGCAGGAACGCTTGAGCGATGATAGGTTCGCGTGAGCGTTCCAGAAACATTTCCATCAGGGAGGCATAATTGCTGTCATCGGCTTTAACGCGGAAGACGCCAGCCCCGCCATTCCCATAAAGCGGCTTTAGAATAATGTCTTTGTGTTTGGTGCGGAACGCCTTGATGGCAGCTTCATCCCGCGAAACCATAGTCGGTGGCATCAATTCAGGAAACAGCATTGGGAATAGCTTTTCAGGACTGCCACGCACGAATTTTGGATCATTCAGGACAAGCGTTTGCGCGCTTATGAGCTCCAGCAGATGACAAGCCGTGATATAAGACATGTCAAAGGGCGGATCCTGGCGCATAAGCACGACATCAATATCAGTGGCGAGATCCAGCATGGTCTCTTCGCCAAAGAGACCGGGCGTCCCTTCGACGCGCTGCACCTTAGCAGGACGGGCACGGGCGAGGACTTTACCCTCAGAATAGGTTAGATGCTGCGGGCCATAAACAAAAACAGCATACCCCCGCTTCTGGGCCGCTTCAGCTAGCGCAAAGCTGGTATCCCCGTGAATATCCACGGTTTCCA
>CAYUFN010000139.1:6201-7107 GCA_964443965.1 uncultured Hyphomonas sp.
CATTTGTATCGCGATGCGTAGAGGCATTTGTGTCATGTAGTGGCGTCCTTATCGGTCTGCCGATACATATGGCGATTGGTAATGTGCGTGTCTAGTAGGCCGAGCCTGCAAGCTCAGCTTCGGCGCGCGCGTCACTGATCTCCTGCTGACTCGCGATTTGGGTGTTTTCGTAAATCTGATCAGGTTCGTTAGGGCCTGCGCCTTTGATCTTTACATAAGACACCACTTGATTGACGCCCTTAATATAGGAGACGCGGCGAGCGGCCTCCTCAAGCTCGGCCTGTGTGCGGGCAATACCCATAAGATAGACAACGCCATTATACGTTTCGATGCTGAAATTTAAACCACGTACCCGGCGCGATGTTGTCAGACTGGTGCGCGCCTTGGTCGTGATCCAGGCATCTGAGGCATTGGCGCGAAAGCCACCAGGTGGTTCGATGTTGAGCTCATTGGCAACTTCATTCACGCGGCTGGAAGACCAGGCAACTTGTTCAGCGATGACGCGCATTTCAGGGGTTAGAACACGCCCTGTCAGCAGGGCGACATGATCGGTCACTTTAACATTTACCTCACCATAGCCCCCGCGGGAGATGAGCTTGGCTTTAATCTCTGCGCCTGCACCAGCATCATCAATTGCTGTGCCGACTGAGCGTTCCTGAACAGTTGCGACAGCTCCCGCGCCGACGGCGCCAACAGCTGCAACAACGCATCCACCAAGAGAGAGGCTGGCCAGCGCTGTAAAGGCAATAAGAGACCGTTTCATCGTAAAAGCTCCTAAAATCGACGAATTTGACCCATTATAGAACATAAGCCTTACCTAGAAGTTAGGGCGAGAATGGGCCAGGCAAGATTATAGTTTAGCTTGTTTTGCCTCACGCTGCGCAGCAGCTCCGGCGGGGCGGGCTT
>CAYUFN010000140.1:0-7015 GCA_964443965.1 uncultured Hyphomonas sp.
CCACAAGCGTACGCCGGGCGAAGCCCGCCCCGCCGGAGGACCTTCGGCCCGTGAGGCAAAACAAAATAAGCGCGCAGGAAGATATAAAATCTCGTCTCTTCCGGGTATTGGCGTGTGGGCTACGTTTTACCCCCGGTCACCAGGATAGACCTCTTCACCGTCTACTTCCAGTCGGAAAAGGTCTGGCCGCGCATAATGTCCTGCCGGGTCTGAGGAGACTTTACACTTGCGCACGAGATTCAAGTCGGCTTCAGCTGTAAGGATACCCTCTTCGCCAATCAGTGGGCCAGCAATAATTTCCCCACGCGGATCAATAATTGCTGAGCCGCCATTATGGTCAAACTCATAAAGCGCCGCCCAACGGTCTGGCACATGGGATTTCATTCGCAGCCCAGCCGAGCAGATCACATAAGCGCCCGCCTGCGAGGCAAAGGCACGGCTGAGCAGGAGTTGCCGAGCCCAAACCGGCGCTGTCGGTGCGGGGTCTGGCTCTTGTCCCGGCCAGGCAGCAACATGTATATCAGTACCACGCGCCATCATCGTATAAGCGGGCAGCACAGCATTATGCTCCCAGCAATTAAGGGCGGACAGGCGGCCCCAGTCACGCGCTTGCGGAAACAGGCCCTTGGCGTCACCATCGCCCCAGATGGAACGCTCATGATGGGTCGGCTTGATCTTGCGGTGACGGTTAAGGACTTTACCCTCCTGACTAATCGTCACCATTGTGCAGTAAAGTGTGGCCTTGGTTTGCGGGTCCAACTCGTTAATACCGACGACAATATCAGCCTTCGCACGCTTGGCCGCCTTGCAGAGGGCGGCGATTTCTGGCCCGTCGAGCAGAATGCCGTTAGCAAGCAGTTCTGCGGCGGCGTCCCACCATGTATCGCTTAAGGGGCTGTCGATAAAGAAAGGATACCCGGGTAACCAGGCCTCACCCAGTGCAATTACATCAGGCTTGTCTTTTGCAGCTCTATCGATCCAGTCAAGCGCGATTTGGAGCGCGGCTTGCTTATCGAAAAAGGCTGAAGCTGCCTGAATGGTACTGAGGCGGATTTTATCTGTCATAAAATTGGATTAGCAGCGCACTCCAGTGCGGTCCAGCACCAATTTTATCAGGCTACCAGACGCTTAACCAGCGTGTCCCGCAGCGCATCATTTACATCAAGCGCGTCAGCCAGATAGCTATCTAGTGAACCGTGCTTTGCGCGCACAACGCTAAAGGCGGACTTCAGATATCGCGCACGCACGCCAAGGAAAGGCTTATAAACGTCCGGCGCATAATCTTTGCCTGTCAGCTCATTGAAGTACTCAGTTGCCTCAGGCAACCGCTCATCAACCTTCGCAGCGATATTTGTCAGTTCATAATCAGCGATAATGTCTGCTTCACTGACCCCTAACACATGATGGGTTAAAGCACAAAGAATACCTGTACGATCTTTCCCTGCAGCACAATTAACCAGCGCCGGACCATCCAAATTTGCCAGCTTCTGGAACCATTGTGTGAACATAGCCTGATGATGCGGCTTGAAAGGTGCAAGCTCATAATATTCATTCATCCAGTTGTCGGCTTTTTGTGCACTAGCTTCAACACGCTGGAGAAACCTTTGATGCGGCGCTTCAGTTTCGCGCCCGCCCTCATGTGTAATCACGGTCTTGGCGGTCCATTTACCAGCCATACGTTCACGCTCATCAGGCCGGCGCAGATCGACCTGTAAGGCAATATCGAAACCGGCCAGCGCGGCGAGGTCAGTCTCGCTTGCCTCTGCATAATGGCCAGAGCGATAAAGAAGACCTGTCTTCACCCGCCCGCCATGGCAAGATGCATAACCGCCAAAATCTCGAAAGTTACGCACGCCCTCGAGTGCCTTGATACGATTGTCCATAAAAACCCCTTATCGAAATGGTGGTTCGTCAAATGCACGCAATTTGCGCGAGTGCAGTGTCGCCCCACCGTCAGCCGCCAGACGCTCTAGCGTATTAATCCCTATCCGGATATGTTCACCAATTGCACGCTCATAAAACCTATTCGCTGCACCTGGCAGCTTGATTTCACCATGCAGGGGTTTATCGGACACACACAATAAGACTCCATAGGGCACGCGCAGGCGAAAACCGTTGGCGGCAATGGTTGCGCTCTCCATATCAATGGCAATCGCGCGGGATTGGTTAAATCGCAGAGCCGTTTCGGTGATACGCAACTCCCAGTTTCTGTCATCGGTTGTGACTACAGTTCCTGTGCGAAGCCTCTTCTTCAGCGCGTCATGAGGCTCACCTGTAACTTCACCAGCAGCAGCAGCCAGGGCAAGCTGAACCTCTGCAATTGGCGGAACCGGAATATCAGGTGCAAGCACGCTGTCGAGCACATGATCATCACGCAGATAGGCATGTGCTAGCACATAATCCCCTATTGCCTGTGAATGCCGCAAGCCGCCACAATGCCCGACCATAATCCAGCAATTAGGACGCAGCACGGCCAGATGATCGGTAATCGTTTTCGCATTCGACGGGCCGACGCCAATATTGACCAGCGTAATGCCCTCACCGGTCTCAGTTGTTAAGTGATAGGATGGCATCTGAAAGCGTCGCCAAGGCGCGCCCTCAATCAAGCCGCGTGCATTTTTAGTATGCTTGTCAATTACCACACCGCCAGCAACAGAAAGCGTTTTGTAGCGACTTCCGGATTTCAGCTCCTCAAGTGCCCAATCGACAAATGCATCCACATACCTGTGGTAATTTGTAAATAGAATATATTTTTGGAAATGTTCGAAAGGTGTGCCGGTATAGTGAGCAAGTCGCTTAAGTGAGAAATCCACACGCAGTGCATCAAACAAAGCCAGCGGCCGTATATCACCCGCTTCAAACATCGCTCCATCCGCCACCTCGTCGCCGATATTTTCAAGCTTTGGTGTCGGAAACCAGCGTGCAAGTTTAGCGGGGGCTATCTCTTCTAACCCTGCAGCTTTTTCCTGGTCCCAGACATAATTATAAGGGATCTCGGACTTAGAACGGCGTACCTCAATTTCGACTGGATAATCAGCAAGGATAAGATCGAGCTGTTCGGTGAGATATTCGCTGAAAAATGTTGGTTGGGTTATTGTTGCAACATAGGTCCCGTTTTCAGAAAACTTACCAAAAGAGCGGCTAATTGGCGGGGTCGGTCCATCCTGATGATATTGAATAACCAATTCCGGATAACAAAAAGCACCAGCTTGCCGGGCTTCGCCATCGGGTGGTGTGCCGTCTTTGAGAAAGCGGGCAAGCGATGCAGACAAAGCCTCGACAGCATCAGTGTAAAGCGCTTCTAGAGCAGCAATAACGTCTGCAGAATTTGTAAATTTATTTGACATGGCCTCTTTTGCCGTAAACTGCTTTAAGGGTCAACGCTCATTTGGGGCTTGATCAGAAGCGATTTCTATTCACTATCATATTCATGCCCACAAAAATCGAAACCGCATTAAATATTGCCGACCTTCGCGAACTCGCGAGAAAACGCCTGCCACGCCTTGCCTTTGACTACATTGATGGCGGTGCCGGTGACGACATCACACTCGCGCGTTCAGAATCACGCTACAATGATTACGAACTCGTTTGGAGCGCGCTGAAAGATGTCCGTGAAATTAGCACGCATACTCGTATCATGGGCACACAGGCAAAGTTACCCTTTTTTATCTCCCCAGCAGCAGGCAACCGTCTCTTTCATCCCCGTAAGGGTGAACTGGCAACAGCCAGTGCTGCACACTCATCTGGCGTTATTTATTCGTGCTCTACCATGGCATCCCAAACTGTTGAAGAAATTGCCATGGTTAATCCCGGACCCAAATGGGTGCAGGTCTACGTCTGGAAAGACAGAAAGCTGGTCGAAAATTTCCTGACCCGGGCAAAAGCTGCAGGATTTACCGGATGCATCCTGACAGTCGACGTACCAGTCTCGGGCAATCGTGAGCGTGACCCACGGAATAAGTTTGGATTACCACCTAAAATTTCGCCATCGCTCATCAAACAAGTTCTGGCACGCCCTGGCTGGTTGATTGATTATCTGACAACACCTGCAATTACGGCCTCCAATTTTGCTGGCCTGGCGCAAAATGAAGGTGTCATGGGCTTTATAGATCGTCAGTTTTCTCGCGAAGTAACCTGGACTGACGCCAAGTGGATGAAAGATTTTTGGGGTGATGGTTTTGCGATCAAAGGTCTTTCAACAGCTGATGACGCACGCAGCGCAATTGATATTGGCGCAGATGCGGTTTGGATTTCTAATCATGGTGGACGCCAGCTTGATACGTCCGTGCCGACAATTGATCTGTTGCCAGACATTGCTGCGGCTGTAAAAGGTCAGGCTGACATCATTCTCGATGGCGGCATCAGACGTGGCAGCCACATCGCCAAAGCCCTCGCCCTTGGCGCAACGGGTGTTGCGATTGGCAGGGCCTGGCTCTACGGTCTTGGCGCTGGAGGAGAAGCCGGGGTCGCGCGTGCACTGACTATTTTAGAGACAGAACTTATCCGCACGATGGCTCTGATGGGCGCTACACATATTGAAGCATTAACCCCAGATCTTGTTAAAGTGCCGCATTAGCCGTGGAAACGACAGGAAGAGTATATTTTGCAGAGCGGACGTTAGATCAGTTTTTAATCGCTCCTTGCAGTGCCCAGGCCGGACAAGCTTCGGCAATCTCTGGCCGTCGCTATGAGGGCTGGATAATTGGACCACGGGAGAGCGACTGGGTAAACAACATCCGCAGCATGCCCGGTGCATTAGCCGCATTATGCAAAGCATTCGCCACTTCAGTTGGAACACTACCCGGCGACGCTAGCATTTTTTGATTTTCAACAAGCTCACGAAACCGCGCATCATCCGCTGCTACGTCTTCTGTTAGGTCACCAATACGTTGCATATGAATCCCTGAAGATGCAGGTGATGCGCCCGCGTCACGCAGCGTTGTTAAGATTACACCGTCCACCACTTCAGCACGTCCACGCGGAACACCATTCAGAATCCCCATACTGATCGCGCCAAACGTATCATCAGCTGCAAAATAATAGAGCTGCTGGTTCACCATCACGGCGGTGCCTTCATAGTAAAACCCCTCAACGCCACTTAGAAAAGTAAGAAAGCCATTCTCATCGCGCCGTACAATCGAAACATCATGAAGGAACTCACCGGGTAAATCAGAGGATGGCCGTGTTGTTCGCCAGAGGCCTTCATAGGCAGCGGTGCGTTCCTGCGCCGCATACGTCGCCTCGGCAGACATTTTTGGTGGCAAAAGAGGCCAAATGGTTTTGGACAAATTAGAAGATACTTGCGAGCCCCCAAGGAAGCTGGCGAAGTCATCATAATCTCGGTCCCAATCCAGCATAGAAAAACCAGGAACTTTTTTAGCAATGAGCTGACTTATCAGTGCAAGATTATGTGCGGAAGGATGAACTTTTCCGGACACCCACCGGCCAGCAACAGACTTATCCACACCAATAGCAGCTGCCAAGCCTACGCGGCTAAGCAATAAGATTTTTAATGCTAGTTCAAGCTTCTGACCGAAGTTCGCCATCTTTCCCTCAATGGAAAGAGTATTTATCTGTTTTTTTGTGCACGCGCAACTCTATGCAACCCTAAGCTTACACAAAGCAACTGCACGCGCGTTGTTGCCACTCCCACAGTCATCAAATTCAGGTAGGTTGGATTTAGACAAAGTTTTCAAAACACATTGTCGATTTGCAAAAGCTGGTAATCTTATCGTTTACCAGCTTGTGAAGGGGACACACAGCAGCTTAACGGTGCTTTGCAAATAAGATTGAGCGGCATCGCCAGATCCTATGCCGCTCAATCTCTACTTTTTTAGTCACCCCATCATGAACAAAATTTCCTTCTCCCCATTGACCTGCGTGTCACGGCACATTACCTCCCGGTCAAGCTTTTAGCAGCCGACAAGGGAGAGTGCTAACACGCTCCCTTAAAGGCCCGCATTGAGAGCCCAATAAAATTTACTCAAGTCAGACATATAGAGGTTCAGACATGAAATTTCGTCCTTTACACGACCGCGTGCTGGTGCGCCGCGTTGAAGAAGCGACTAAGACCGCTGGAGGGATCATCATCCCTGATACAGCTACTGAAAAGCCACAAGAAGGTGAAATCATCGCTGTGGGCAATGGCGCCATCGGCGACGACAACGAGCGTGTTGCGCTTGACGTAAAAGTCGGCGATCGCGTCCTGTTCGGCAAGTGGGGCGGCACGGAAGTTAAAGTTGATGGCGAAGACCTTCTGATCATGAAGGAAAGCGACATTATGGGTATTATCGAATAGCCCCTCGCCTGCTTATTAAATTCAAGTTTCAAACTTAAAAAAGAGGTTTTACAGCCATGGCTGCTAAAGACGTAAAATTCGGCGCGGAAGCCCGCGCAAAAATGCTCAACGGTGTGGATATTCTTGCCAATGCCGTCAAAGTGACACTCGGCCCTAAGGGGCGCAATGTTGTTATCGAAAAATCTTTCGGTGCCCCGCGCACAACGAAGGACGGCGTAACCGTTGCAAAAGAAATCGAGCTGGCTGACAAGCTGGAAAACATGGGTGCCCAGATGGTGCGCGAAGTTGCTTCAAAGGCCAACGACGTTGCTGGTGACGGCACAACAACGGCCACAGTCCTCGCTCAAGCCATCGTTCGCGAAGGCATGAAGCGCGTTGCTGCTGGCATGAACCCGATGGACCTGAAGCGTGGCATCGAAAAAGCTGCTGCAGAAGTTGTCAAAGACCTCGCGCACAAATCCAAGAAGGTCAAAACAAACGAAGAGATTGCCCAGGTCGGCACTATCTCTGCTAATGGCGACCGCACAGTTGGTGAAATGATCGCCGAAGCCATGGAAAAAGTTGGTAATGAAGGCGTCATCACGGTTGAGGAAGCTAAATCCCTCGACACTGAGCTGGACGTTGTTGAGGGCATGCAGTTTGATCGTGGTTACCTCTCACCATACTTCATCACCAATCCGGACAAGATGATTGCCGAGCTGGACGATCCGATGATCC
>CAYUFN010000141.1:0-6928 GCA_964443965.1 uncultured Hyphomonas sp.
TGCTCAATCCTTTCCTCGCTAATATAGCCAACAATTTCAGAAGCCCGGAACACTTGCTCAAAATGAAGCGCCTGACGCTGGTCAACCACGTACAACATACGATCAGGTTGATAGGTCTGCACGCGGTCTAGGATCGTCGCCAAATCAGAGGTATGGTACATGCTTGCCCCACGTGAATTGAGCAACATGAAAGGCGGCATCGCATTCTTGATGAAGGCTTTGCCTGATTTATCGGTCGTCGGCACATTCTCGCCCTCGCGCGCAATCGGAATGATCCACGCCCCTTCATCTTCAACGGCTAAGCCGCGCGCCTTGATGTCTTCCACCATGCCTGGAATCAAGGGCTCAACATCTTTCTCGCCCAGCCAGAGATCAAAGGTTACACCGAGAAAGCCATAATCGATCTTGAGTGCCTCAACTGAAACATCGACAAAGTGTTGCAGGAGTGCGCGATAACCTGCCCGTCCGGCCTGCATTTGCGCCACGGCTTGCTGACTGCGCTTATTTCGTTCCGGATCATCTTTCGCTTTGGCAGACGCTTGCGGGTATAGCCGGGAAAGATCATCAATTGACACAGGCGATTCGGCAGGAAATGGACCCTGATTTGCCACTTCGAAATATGGCAAGCCGGGCTGCTCATCCTCAAGCTCAGTAATCAGGTGTCCCATTTGCAACCCCCAATCGCCCATATGGATATCAGAGGTCACCTTGTCGCCTAAAAAACGCAGGACGCGCTGTAACGTGTCTCCTATAACGGCTGTCCGTAAATGGCCAACATGCATGGGTTTTGCGACATTGGCACCGCCAAAATCAAGGATCAGGTTTTGCGGATCACTCGCTGATGCTGCGCCTGCCCGCAATGCGTCAGCGCGGATCAACTGAGCTGATTCAGCCAGGGCCTTATTGCTCACGCGAATATTTAAAAAGCCGGGGCCTGCGATCTCCAGAGAGGCGATCGCCTGGTGATCGGCAAGAGCTGCAGCAATTTGTGTTGCTATGTCTCGCGGATTACGCTTTGCAGCCTTGGCCCCGGCGAGCGCGCCATTACACTGGAAGTCAGCCAGATCAGGCTTATCAGACCGACGGATGACGCCAAGAGCGCGCGGCAGGCCCGCTGCCTCAAAAGCGTCTGCAAAAGCAGTCCCAAGCATATCGGTTAGCTTGCCCATCAGGCCCCCATCTCCATTTTTAAAATAAGTTCAGGTAAGCTTACTCACCCGCATCGAGACGGAAACGTTTGCCAGCCTGATTAAACTCTAACTGCTCATCAGTCAGGACAAACCCAACCAGAATCTCAAAGTTACCGCCTGAAATACTGCTATCGAGGCGTGGAATTTTGATACTGCTGATCACTTCTGCTGCCGATGTGACCGGGCCTTTGCGGAAGTCTGCGCTGACGGTGAAGTTTTCACGCGCAAGGACGACGCGGTTGCGGCGTGTAACGGCTATGAAATATTCATAATCATGTCGATCTGAGGTGCCTTTGGGCCCCTGGCCAAACGCAAAACCGATTTCTACTTCTGCTAAAAGCGGCTGATCATCAACATAGCGGCAAAAAAGGCGCACACCGATAACCTCACCAGTATATGTAATATCGGGATATTGCTCACTATCGCCTTCAAATTTGACAATCCGCCCGGCATCATAAAGCGCGCCAACGGTTGGGCATGGGCCAGCATTAGGCCTGTCATCGAGAAACCCGCCACCAGTGACTGTTGAGCAAGCGGCCAGTAGAGTCACTGTTAAAAGTGAGAAGATCGTCGTCACGCGCATGGGGCGATATGTCCTTCCTTGGTATCGGGAAATAGGTTCTAGTATATTTCCGACCATCTGATAGCTCTTGGTTTAACCGTGGTCAGCAAAAGGCGCAACGCCATATAAGCAGGAGAAGACGCTTTGAAGAGTAATAAACCCCCTCTGCGCATTCTATTGGCAGCGCCGCGGGGCTTCTGCGCAGGTGTTGATCGTGCGATCCAAATCGTCGAAGAAGCTATTTCCAAATGGGGGCCGCCTGTCTATGTCCGCCATGAGATTGTCCATAATGCGCATGTCGTTTCACGCCTTGAAACATTGGGGGCTGTTTTTGTTGAAGAATTAGATGAGTGCCCGCCAGATCGACCGGTTGTCTTCTCCGCTCATGGTGTGCCGAAATCTGTTCCGGCGGCCGCGCAGGCCCGCAATATGATTTATGTCGATGCCACATGCCCATTGGTTTCCAAAGTACATGTTGAAGCTCAGCGCCACTATGCTGATGGAAAAGAAATTATTCTCATCGGCCATGCCGGACACCCTGAGGTGATTGGGACAATGGGGCAACTGCCTGATCAAAGCATGACCCTGATTGAAACGGTCGCCGATGCCGAAGCGTTCATGCCGCAAAGTGCAGAGAATATTGCTTTCGTGACACAGACAACACTCTCTGTAGATGACACCGCAGAAATTGTTGGCATTCTTCAATCGCGCTTCCCCGCGATCAGCGCCCCGCACAAGGAAGACATCTGCTATGCGACGACGAACCGTCAGGAAGCGGTGAAGGCGATGGCAAGCGAATCAGGGTTAGTTCTTGTCATCGGTGCGGAAACCTCCTCCAACTCTAAACGGCTCGTGGAAGTGGCCATGCGGGCGGGTGCTGGCAGCTCCAAGCTTGTGGCCAGCGCAGAAGACGTTAATTGGGACTGGTTTGAGAAGGTTACGACTCTGGGGCTGACAGCAGGTGCGAGCGCACCAGAAGATCTTGTCCAGAGCCTTATTGACGCATGTGGTAAGCGCTTTTCGATTCAGGTTGAAGAGATTCGCGTGACGCATGAGAACGTTGTGTTCAAGCTCCCGCGTGTGCTCAGCTAAGCCTCTATAAGAGGCCATGAACCAATTGCACACCTGCCTAAAGCGCAGTTTTGCACATAGTCGTTTTGTACATAGAAAAACCCCCGCACCATAAAGGCACGGGGGCTTTTTAATGCTTCTTAGCGGTTACCTTAGTAAGGTGAAACGCCTAGAGATTGTACAGTTGAAACTGTCAGGTAACCAACAGGAAGACCGTTGGCACGCTGGTATGATTCCATTGCACGCAGAGTAGCTGGACCGAAGTCGCCATCATCTGGAACATTGTAACCAGCAGCTGTCAGAGCACGCTGAATTTCAGCAACTTTTGAGCTTGAAGTGTTTGTGTCGCAAAGAACTTCACGCCACTCAAGGCCGCCACCACCGGTGACAACGCGCTTCTCAACAGTTTTGTAAGTCGCAGGGATAACAGTTACTTGCTCAGAAGCTGGTGAAACCAGAACTTGCTTTGTCACTGTGCCGTATTCAGCAGGAACAACATCCTCGATAACCTGTGGAGGCTGAGCCACAACTTCACGTGAAACTGTACGGTATTTCGCCGGAATCACATCTGTCGTTGTTGTTTCTGGCTGAGCAATGCGTGTGCGTGTGACAGTGTCGTACTGTGCAGGCACCTCAACGCGGCAAAGAAGTTCACCAGTTGCTTGCTCGCCATTAGGGCCAGCTGCGCCTGTACCTGTACCCGCAGCGCCGCGACCGAAGAGTCCAGCACCTGGTTTCCAGGTTGAGTAAGCTGGGCGAACCAGAACTTGCTCAGTGTAAGTCTCAAATTTAGCCGGAACAACACGTGTAACAGTGCGCTCAGGCTCAACAACAACTTGCTCAGTAACAGTTTCGTAAGTCGCAGGGATTGTGCGATATACTTTTGTTTCCTCTTTAACCAGAACCTGCTCAGTGACAGTTTCATAGGTTGCAGGAATGACTGTAATTTCACTTGTTTCCGGGCGGTCGATGACCTGCTCGGTCAGAACTTCCGTTGTTTCAGGAATCAGAACGCGTGCAAAGCACTCGCCTGGGTCTGCACTTGGTGGATAGTCTGCACCTTGTGCAGCGGCTACACCGCAGAATACGGTTGCAGCAACGGACGCCAAAAGCATCTTCTTCATGGTATACTCCCCTTTAATCGAGCACCGGACTATCCGGCGCCAGACATTGGCTGATCAAATACAAAGCGTAAGATGAACTGACGCTTAACGATAAAACTACGTGGCCCGGAGCCCCCAAGCCACGTTCGCCTATGGTTTTAACTTAGTAAAAGATTACAGACTAGACACAAAGTGCTATTTTTTAGGCTTTTGGCTGCATTTATATATAAAACAATCGGGTAATACCCCAACCAGTTGCACAAGTGGGCATGTTTTCTCTTGGTAATTTACAATTGATTCCATAAATGCATCACGAGTTAAACGAGTCGCTGGTGCAGAATCACCGAAATATCAGGAAAAAAACATGATCGAACGTTATGCACGACCAGATATGGTTGCAATTTGGTCTGCCGAATCAAAGTTCGGTATTTGGCTGGAAATTGAAACGCTTGCAGCCGAGGCAATGGAATCACTTGGACAGATTCCCGACGGCACCAGCGCCGTTGTTCGGGAAAGAAGCGGCTTTGATGTGGCACGCATCGATGCGATTGAACGCGAGGTCAAACACGATGTCATCGCTTTCCTGACCAATGTCGCAGAACATGTCGGTGAAGAAGCACGATACTTGCACAAAGGGCTGACCTCATCAGACGTGCTTGATACCTGCCTTGCTGTACAGCTTGATCGGGCAAGTGACCTATTACTTAAGGGGCTTGATCGGGTGTTGGCTGCGCTGAAGATGCGGGCAGAGGAACACAAGCTGACCCCGACTATTGGCCGCAGCCATGGTATACACGCTGAGCCTGTTACCTTTGGTCTGAAGCTTGCTGGCTATTATGCAGAGTTCACCCGCGCACGCGCGCGATTGCTGGCTGCAAGGGAAGAAATTGCAACATGTGCACTTTCAGGGGCTGTAGGAACCTTTGCAAATATCGACCCACGCGTTGAAGCGCATGTCGCTAAAGAACTCGGCCTTACACCGGAGCCTATTTCAACGCAGGTTATCCCTCGGGATCGACACGCCATGTATTTTGCAACACTTGGTGTGATTGCCTCTTCTATTGAACGCCTGGCCACAGAGATTCGACACTTACAGCGCACAGAGGTTCTGGAGGCAGAAGAGTTCTTCTCAGCGGGTCAAAAGGGCTCCTCTGCAATGCCGCACAAACGCAATCCTGTTTTAACAGAAAACTTGACTGGCTTAGCGCGTCTTGTCCGTTCGGCAGTTACCCCTGCCCTTGAAAATGTTGCTCTTTGGCATGAGCGCGATATTTCGCATTCCTCAGTAGAGCGTGGGATTGCACCGGACACCACAATACATCTGGATTTTGCTTTACACCGCCTGGCGGGTGTTATTGAGCAACTAGTTGTTTATCCGGAAAACATGCAAGCCAATATGGATAAGCTGGGCGGGCTGCATAATTCGCAACGCGTTCTGCTGGCACTGGTTGAAAAGGAAGTCAGCCGTGAAGATGCCTATCGACTGGTTCAACGCAACGCCATGCGCACCTGGGCTGGTGAAGGTGCCTTCCTTGACTTCCTGAAAGCTGATGAAGAGATCGCGCAGCGTATGACACATGCCGAACTCGAAGCACTCTTTGATATGGAATACCATCTAGCGCAGATCGATACGATTTATACGCGCGTGTTCACTTAAGGCTCATATAAGATATGGCATCGATATTGTGTCCAAGTTATATATATAAAGTATAGTCCTCTTTGTTTCAGGAGCTAATATGCGCAAAATCGCCTTTTTAATTGCTACCCTTATGATACCGCTGTGGGCGCAAGCTGATCCTGTTATAAAAATTGTAAACTTTACAGCAGAATGGTGCCCAAACTGCCAGATTTTAAATCCGGCTATTAACAATGCGCTCACGGAATTTCCTGATGGGGAAATTGAGGTCATTAATCTTGATATGACGCTGGCTGGGCGAGGGGCATCTTTTGAACGCCGCAATGCCGTATATGCCGACGCGATTCGGCTGGCTGACAGCCATCAGGCCGGATATTTGTGGGACTGGTATGGCGGGGTGACAGGTCTGGCGACAATTATTTCTGCTGATAATGGCGAGCCTATTTCATGCATAAACCGCATTCTGGATGAGCGTGCAATTGCCGACCGCTTGCGTGAAGCGCAGATTATTTCAAAGCGCCGCACACCGGGAACACGTATGCCGCAGGGACCAGACTGCCCGCCTCCACTCCGTTAGTTCAAGCGGCAACTGGTAACGCTTTATGGTCATCTTGAAACCGTTCTTAGATGACTGCTTTGACAATTTATTCACGAGTAGAAAAGCCCTCATTTTAAAGATGAGGGCTTATATAGTATAGCTGGCATGATGGAGCGGATATCTAACCAGCATTCTCCTTGGCGATTTGCTCCCGGGCAATTGGCAACAACTCAGCCATATGTTCGCGGATGCGGGCATCTGATCGGTCAACACCTTTGGTATCAAAATCGCCCCGCACCTTTCTGAAAACATCCTCATCACCAGACTCTTCCAGATCAGACATGATTACGGTCTTTGCGTAAGCATCCGCATCACTTCCGGACAGTCCCATAAGATCAGCTGCCCAAAGGCCAAGCAATTTGTTTCGCCGTGCCATAATCTTGAACTCAGACGCCTGATCCATAGCAAATTTAGCTTCTTCACCGCGCTTGCGATCATCGAATGTAGCCATGTTTTGAATTCCCTGTAACTGGTTGGGCAGATATAGTCATTCCTGCCCTTACATTTCAATAAGCGGAAACTCTGAAAACTGTTAAATGAGGATTTGTCGCAGTGACGATAGCTGATATAGGGGCATCTCTTCAGGCAAACTGATGCCTCAGCCAAAACGATTCGGAGAATACGGATGTCCAGACGACGCATGATCTATGAGGGCAAAGCAAAGATTCTCTATGAAGGCCCTGAGCCTGGAACACTGATTCAATACTTTAAAGATGATGCAACAGCCTTTAATGCCGAAAAGAAGGCTGTGCTTGATGGCAAGGGCGT
>CAYUFN010000142.1:0-6888 GCA_964443965.1 uncultured Hyphomonas sp.
CGCAACTTGGCGGATGTGGAACGTGCGCGATCTTCTTGCGAGAGTTAGAGACAAAACTTCACTCTGTTTTTGAGGGCTGTGCGGCCAGTACGGATGGGCCAATTGGTGTGGCCGTGTCTGGCGGCGGAGACTCATTAGCGCTCCTCTACATGGCATATCACTGGGCAAGGCAAAGTCAGCGTCAACTTTTCTGCATGACAGTTGATCATGGATTGCGCGCAGAAGCGGCTGATGAGGCGCGCTTTGTTGGCACGCATTGTGCAAAACTGGGGATTACGCACCGAATATTAAAGTGGACACCCGCTGAAGGGCATGTCGGGCAAGCACGATCACGCCGGGCTCGGCATATTTTGCTAGCAGAGGCTACACGGGCAGCGGGCAGCCAGCTTATCCTGATGGGGCATACGCAGGATGATCAGCAAGAAACATTGGTAATGCGCCGTGCCAGAGGGGCAGTAGGGTACGGGCTTGCAGCTATTCGTCAATTTGCCGTATCGCCGGTTTGGCCTGAGGGACGTGATGTGAATATCGGACGGCCATTGCTGGGTATACGAAGGACAGCTCTACGGGACTATTTACGTGAGCAGCAGATCGACTGGGTCGACGATCCTAGTAATTTTGATCCGCATTATGAGCGTGTACGAACGCGCAAAGCCCTGGAGTGTAACACTGGGTCAAGCTGGCAGAATGAGACGACGGAGCTTGGGCTGATGGCAGAGCAGGCGCGGGCGAAATGCGATGAAAGATTGGCACGCTGGTTTCGCGAAGGCGTCAGCACATTTGATGATGGTTTGCTCCAGTTTGATCCTGCGCAATTGAGGGCCTTTGCACTTGATCAAGACAAGTTGGCAGAAGGGTTGGCCTGGCTATTGATGTGTGCCGCCGGGCACGATCGACGTGCTAATCGGGAGAGCCGCATGAAGCTGGCCGGTGACATTCTGGCTGAACCGCATGCGCTTCAGGCACGGACTCTGGGAGGGGCATGGGTTGCGCTGCGAAAAAAGCAGATCACACTTGCGCGAGATCCAGGCCGGATCGCAGCTCAGCCACAAAGGATTAAAACGGAGCAGATTTGGGATGGGCGGTTCTTATTTCGAGACCGCCAGACAGAGAAATATACTGCGAATATGGCAAGAAATTTAAAAAATACACCGGAATTGACAAAAATCTCGGCTATGGCGCGTGAGACTTACCCGATGATTGATGCCGATGAAACAGAGATTCTGTGCTTGAATCGCTGGCGATTGAATCAGGTAGCGTTTATGTTCGATTATGATAATTTAATAAATCAAAGCGTTAAAAAGGGCGATGGCCTCTCGCTTCGCAAGGATTGAGTCCTATATAGTATAGCTGAAACGATTTGAGCGACTTAACATCTGTCAGGATAAACTATGAATACGCGAAATCTTGCCCTGTATCTTGTGATTGGTTCTTTGATTATTGCCTTGGCGATGATGATGCAGAGCGCCGCTAATACACAGAATTTGCAACCGCTGACCTATACCCAAGTAGTCGATAAGGCCGAAGCGGGTGAAATCGTCGAGCTGGTGCTGACAGATACCAAGTTGCGAGGCGAGCTTAGCGATGGGACAGATTTCCACAGCATGATCTCGCCAACAGACATTAATTTTGCGGCTAAAATGGCTGAGTTAAACGTTCCACTGGAGATAAAGACGAATAAGGGTGGGTTTGGTTTTACAAATTTCCTGACACTTATTTTTATAGGTATGATCGGTCTTTTTATCTTTATGCAGTACCGCCAGATGAACGGCCGCGGGGGTGGCGGCGGCGCTATGAATTTCGGTAAGTCGCGCGCGCGCTTACTGACTGAGAAGCATGGTAAGGTGACATTTGCAGATGTTGCCGGCGTTGACGAAGCGAAGGAAGAGCTCGAAGAAGTTGTCGAATTCTTGCAGGACCCTTCCAAATTCCAGCGTTTGGGTGGGAAGATTCCAAAAGGCGCACTTTTGGTTGGTCCACCAGGAACAGGTAAAACGCTGATTGCGCGGGCAGTGGCTGGCGAAGCAAATGTGCCTTTCTATACGATCTCAGGCTCTGACTTTGTTGAAATGTTTGTCGGCGTTGGCGCAAGCCGTGTGCGCGACATGTTTGAGCAAGCAAAGCAAAACGCACCCTGTATTATCTTTATTGACGAGATTGATGCGGTCGGTCGCTCTCGTGGTGCTGGCATGGGCGGGGGCAATGATGAACGCGAGCAAACGCTGAACCAGTTGCTTGTCGAGATGGACGGATTTGAAACCAATGAAGGTATTATCCTGATTGCAGCAACAAACCGTCCGGATGTGCTGGACCCTGCTTTGCTGCGCCCGGGCCGATTTGATCGTCAGGTGACAGTTGGCAATCCTGATGTGACAGGCCGCGAGAAAATTCTGCTTGTTCACATGCGGAACGTACCAATCTCTAATGATGTGAACCCGAAAGTGATTGCGCGCGGGACACCTGGTTTTTCTGGTGCTGATTTGGCAAATCTCGTAAACGAAGCGGCCTTGCTTGCGGCGCGGCGCGGGAAGCGCGCGGTGGCAATGCAGGAATTTGAGGATGCAAAAGACAAAGTGATGATGGGGCCAGAGCGGCGCTCCATGATTATGTCTGAGGATGAAAAAGCCCTGACGGCCTGGCACGAAGCCGGGCACGCGATTGTGGCGTTGAAGACACCTTCAGCAGACCCTGTTCATAAAGCGACGATTATTCCACGTGGACGGGCGCTCGGCATGGTGATGCAGCTGCCGGCTGATGATAAATATTCTATGTCAAAGGTTCAGATGACTTCCCGGCTTGCAATCTTGATGGGCGGGCGCGCGGCCGAAGAGGTGCGCTTTGGTAAGGAGAACGTTACAGCAGGGGCGTCGTCGGATATTCAGCAAGCCACGAAGCTGGCGCGCGCAATGGTTACCCAATGGGGATATTCAGAGAAGGTTGGTTTTGTCGATTATTCTGAAAGTCCGGGTAACACTTTCCTTGGCCAGCAAATTGGCCAAGCGAATGTCTCTGAGGAAACCTCTCAGGTTATCGAGTCTGAGGTTAAACAATTGGTTCAAACCGGCATGGATACAGCCATGCGTATTCTTGATGAGTTTAAGGACCAGTGGACGGCGATTGCTGAAGGCTTGCTTGAGTACGAAACTTTGACAGGCGAAGAGATTAACACGCTGATCAATGGCGGCTCCATCGACCGGCCAGATGATAGCGGCGATAGCGGGCCAAGCTCTGCTGTGCCGGTGATCGGTAAGCGCAAGCCAAAAAAAGATAGCGGCCTTGGCGGTGTAGGCGAACCGAACCCGATTTAGAAGCTGCTTTTATCACATTGAAAACACCCTAAATGGCCAGTCTCTTCCAAGGGGCTGGCCATGTTCTTTACAGGGTAGGTGCGGGTGATTACGGGCTGCCTTAAAAAGCAGGATGACCACGCGGCGGGCTTGGGCTACATAAGGGGCATGAAATATTTTATCCTCACCATTTCCCCCTTTGTCTTTGCAGCATGTTCAGCGGCAGAAAGAGACTTATCGACACCCGGAGAGGCTTTCTTTACCTCGCTTAGCAGGCATTGCGGGCAAGCGTTCGAAGGCCAGCTTGTTAGCACAGATGCGGCAGATGCAGACTTTGCCAGCCAGAGCATGGTGATGCATGTGCGCACGTGCAGCGAAACTGAAATCCGCATTCCCTTTCATGTGGGCGAGGATCACTCTCGGACATGGGTGATCACCAAGACCGAAGACGGGCTTGGCTTGAAGCATGACCATCGCCATGAAGATGGCAGCGAAGATGCGGTCACCCAATATGGCGGGGATACCCAAGACAGAGGCAGCGTCCAGCGTCAGCGCTTTCCGGTTGATGATTTTTCGATTGCTATGTTTGAGCGTGAAGGGCTAACGGCCTCGGTCACGAATGTCTGGGCAGTTGAGGTAACAGAGGATCTGTTTGCATACGAATTACGCCGGGAAAACCGCTTTTTCCGAGTTGAGTTTGATACACGTGAGCCGGTTGCGACGCCGCCAGCGCCATGGGGCGCGAGCGATGAATGAACACATTCTTATCACGGGTGCGGCTTCAGGCATTGGGGCCGCGACCGCGCGCCTGTTAGCAATGCGCGGACAGCATGTCTCGCTGACGCTGATTGATCAATCTGATGCGGGACTGCAAGCTTTGACGGCTGACCTTGGTATGGCTGATTGGAAGAGCGTAACGATGGATGTGTCTGACCCTGAGGCCTGGGCGCGGCTTGATTTTAAAGATGCGGGGTTTACCGGCGCTGTGCTGTGTGCTGGCGTTTCGGATGCTGCGCGCATAACGGATATGAGTTTTGAGGCGTGGCGGCGCGTTTTATCGGTGAATCTCGATGGGGCTTTTTTAAGCTTGCAGGCGGCGTTGCAACATTGCTCAGACGGGGCATCTATTGTGGCAGTCAGTTCAGCGAGTGGGCACAAAGCAGCAGCGATGACAGGGGCATATGCGGCCTCGAAAGCCGGGCTGTCACAGCTTGTCAAAGTGGCGGCGTTGGAGAATGCAGAGCGCGATGTTCGCATAAATGCGATTGCGCCGGGCGGGGTGAAAACACCGATGTTTTCAGATCAGGATTTCTTTGAAAGCTTCAAGGCAGAACATGGCGGCGAAGCAGGGGCCTGGGCAGTACTTGGCGAAACTGTACCGCTTGGCCGATTTGCCGAGGCAGGTGAGGTGGCGGGCATGATCAGCTTTCTGTTGGGGCCAGAAAGCGCGACAATGACGGGTGCGGTGCTTAATTGTGATGGTGGTTATGGCCTCTGAAACAGTAAAAGTGCCTCGTATTTTGATCATTGCCGGGTCAGATAGTTCAGGCGGGGCTGGCATACAGGCGGATTTAAAAACCGTCACGGCGCTTGGTGGCTATGGCATGACGGCCATCACGGCCATAACGGCGCAGAACACGCTGGGCGTGCACGACATTCATGCGGTGCCGATTGGGACAATTCTTTCGCAGATACAGGTCACACTGAGCGATATTGGGGCGGATGTCATTAAGACAGGCATGCTGGCCACGCGCGAAGTGATTGAGGGGGTGGCTGAAGCATTGGCAGCGCAAGCCCACGCTGTGCCTTGCGTGATTGACCCGGTCATGGTGGCAACATCAGGTGATAAATTGCTAGCAGAGACGGCTGTAGGCGCACTGAAAAGCCTATTGGTGAATGGCGCAGCGCTGGTGACACCAAATGCGCCGGAGGCTGAGCTTTTAACCGGTAAGGTGGTTGAGGATGTGAGCGGGCAGCGTCGCGCGGCTGAAGCCTTGCTTGAGGCCGGGGCAAAGGCAGCGCTGGTTAAAGGCGGGCATATTGAAGGCAAGGTGATCAGTGATGTGTTGCAGACCCAATATGAGGAGCGTATTTTTGAAGGACCACGCATCGATAGTAACGAAACGCATGGGACAGGCTGCACACTTGCAAGCGCTGTTGCAACGCTTTTGGGGGCGGGGGAAAGCCTGCCTGAAGCGGTGCACGAAGCGCGGGGCTATCTTTTGGGTGCAATTACAAATGCACCTAACTTTGGTGCGGGGCATGGGCCTGTTCATCATGGTTGGAAAATTAAGTCGTTTTCATAAACCCTAAGCTAAGGGTCCGGCATGTATCTTGAAACTGGAATAAGGCTTGTGTCCTATAAAAACTGGTTTCCGTAAATATGCTGAATATATTACGCCTTTTTATTAGTTTCTGTCTCATTATGGGGATGGGGGCGATGGATATGGCTGCGCAAACCGGCTCGCAGGATGCTGACGACTGGGATCAGCTGCGCGGGCGGCGTAATCTTTTTGCCTTACGTGATGCTTTGGATGCGACCCCGCCAGTGTCTGATGCTGTGCGAGCGCTCGGCGCGGCCTATATTGGCGCGTTCTCGCATGACTTTCAGGCGGCTAATCAGGCGCTTGGATATGCGCGTAACTATGCACACGTCCGTCAGGACCGGGCATTGGCAATAGAAGTCGACCGGGTCGAGCAAGTGCTGATGCGTCAACAAGGGCGCTATCAGGCGTTGGCAAATCATCTTTCGCGAGGGCCGGAAAACGGCACAGTTCAGCATCGGATCGTGGCGTATAAGGCTGGGCTTTTCACGAGCGCATATATGGCCGAGCCCGAGTTTACACTTGAGAATATTTCTCCAGATGATGCGCGTATTGTGGTGGCGGCAAATTTTAATGGATCTGCTGGAACGCTACTATTTGATACGGGTGCAGAAATAAGTCTTCTATCTGATCAATATGCCGATGCGTATGGCGCGCAGCCTTCGGGTGTTTATTTTAGTATGCTGACGGTCGATGGACCGCGATACACACAACTTGCCGGATTGAACAGCCTGGAAATTGGGGCCGCAAAGTTTGGCGGTGTGCCGCTGGGTGTACAGACGCAAAAAGACGGCGTGATTGGGTTTTTCCTGAATGAGGGGGCAACCGGAATTTTAGGGTTTCCGCTAATTTCGCGCCTGGGCGAGGTGTCGTTTCAGGTTGATGGCACGCGGGTTACGAATGTGAGCGTTCGTCGCCAGGAGGGCGAGCAGCAGAGCCATACGAAACCGAATATGATGATACGTGATGACAAGCCATATATCCGCGTAACTGTTGATGGGGCTGTTTACTCCTGTATTTTCGATACAGGTGCGCCGCGCTCACTTTTTTCCCGTGAGATTATTGCCCGGCACAGTGATGCGCTTGGTTTTGAAGTGCTCAGCCGGCGACAGGCGCGCGCGGCAGGATTACATACAGGTAAGGGCGCAGGTGTTCGTTATATTAAGCGTGTGCCCGCACGCGCGGGGTATCGCGAGCTTGATTTGCAAAATGTGCAGGTTCTCGACGCAGGTGGCCCGGCATCTGATTTTTGTCTGATTGGGCTTGATGCTGTCATT
>CAYUFN010000143.1:0-6853 GCA_964443965.1 uncultured Hyphomonas sp.
TGCACCCGCTGGGCAATTGCGCCCTGACAATTCGCGCCTGAGCCTGGAAGTGGATGGTGCTTTCGATACGATTTCGCGGATACGCGAGGTGCCCCTGTTTCAACGCCAAAATGGCTCAGCAATACGTGTAGGTGATGTTGCCTCTGTAACCAAGGGTTTACGTAACCCGCCATCCTCGGCGAATTTCAACAATGGCAAACGATCAATCCTCATTGGTGTGTTTATTCAGCCAGAGCAACGCGTGGATACCTGGGCCATAGGCGCGCGCAAAGTGGTCGTCGATTTTGCGCAGACAGCGCCTTCAGGTGTGGCGGTTAAAACAGTGTTTGACCAAAGCGCATATACTGAGGCGCGCCTGAACGGACTTGCGATTAATCTTGCTTATTCCGCGCTTATTGTGTTTGGGGTTTTGTTCTTTTTAATGGGCTGGCGCTCTGCGATTGCTGTGGGTTTGGCTCTGCCGCTGACGGTCTGCCTTGTTCTGATTATCTTTAACTTATTCGATATTCCGCTTCATCAGATGTCGGTTACAGGGCTTGTTATCTCACTTGGCTTACTGATCGATAATGCGATTGTTGTGGTGGATGAATATCAGCAAAAGAGAATGAAGGGCCTCAGCAAAATTCAGGCGATGGATGATTCCATCAAGCACCTCTTTGCGCCTTTAGCGGCGTCTACTTTGACGACTGCACTTGCTTTTGTTCCAATTGCGCTTTTGCCTGGCTCTGCTGGTGAGTTTATTGGCGCGATCGGTGCCTCTGTTATCTTTTCGGTCTGTTCGTCTTTCTTAATCGCCATAACGCTCATACCTGCCGTTGCCGGCTGGTTGGACAGTGCTGGGCTTGATTTAACCAGGCGCCGTTGGTGGCGTGATGGATTATCTTTTGACTTTATTAGTGATGGCTACCGTTGGACCGTAGAAGCCTGTTTGCGGTTTCCACCTTTAGGTATACTGATAGGTGTTATTCCAGCCTTTATCGGCTTATCTTTAGGGGCCGGGTTACCTTCACAGTTTTTCCCGCAAACGGAGCGTGACCAAATGCAGGTATCGCTCAGCCTGTCACCGGAGGCTTCAATTGCGCAAACGATTGCAGCGACACAAAGAGCGAGCAATATTCTCCTTGCCGAAGAGGGTGTAGAGGGAATCAATTGGACAATCGGGGAAGGGGCACCCCGGGTCTATTATAATTCATTCAATAATGCGAGCGGGGTCATCAGTTCAGCAAATGGTTGGGTGCAATTAGATGGCCCCGGCCGAGCACGTGAAATCGTATCACAATTGCAAAGCAGAATGCGGGCTGAGTTTCCGCAAGCGCAGTTTCTGGTGACGCCCTATGAACAAGGCCCCCCCATTAATGCACCCATAGAAATGTTCATCACGGGGGACGATTTATCTGTTCTCAGTCAACTTGGCGACGAGGCGCGGCGTATTTTGGCCGAGACGCCGGGTGTGACCTATACGGTTGCAAGCCTTCAACTAGGCGCACCGGTTATTAAATTCGATGTTGATGAGGCTGAAACGGCAATTTCTGGAGCCAGGCTTGCCAATCTTGCTGGTGATCTAAATGCCGAGCTGGAGGGGATTATCGCAGGTAGCGTTCTGGAGGGCGTTGAAGAGCTTCCGGTGCGTGTGCTGGCAAACGACGAACGCCGAGGGCAGCTTGCTAGTTTGCGCTCGAAGACCATAGGTGTCCAGCCTGGTAATATCGGCACACCCCTGTCGGCATTAGGGGATGTTCGCCTCTCACCTGATACAGCCATTATAACGCGGCGTGATGGCGCTCGCGTGAACATAATACAAGCCTTTCTGGAGCCTTACGCTTTACCCTCAGCCGCTCTTGAGGATTATTCAGCGCGCCTGGATGAAGCTGGATTCGAAGTGCCAGCAGGCTACAAGGCTAGCTTCGGTGGGGAAGCAGAAGCGCGCGGGGACGCTGTCAACAATCTGGCGGCTTTGGCGATCCCTTTAATTTTGATGATAACGGGAGCAGTTGCTCTGGTGTTCAACTCTTTTCGCATGGCTTTTTTGGTTCTGATAACCGGATTTTTAGCCGTTGGCATGGCATTTATAGGTGTTTGGCTATTCAACTTACCTATGGGGTTCAATGCAATCGTCGGCGCGCTAGGCTTACTTGGTATTGCGATTAACGGATCGATTGTTGTTCTCACTCAATTGCGTGCAAGCCCGGAGTCCATGGCTGACGATGTAATTGCCCAGCGGGAAACGGTCGTTGATGCGACACGACATATTGTGGCGACAACTCTGACCACCATGGGCGGATTTGTACCTCTAATATTAGCCGCGGACCCTTTTTGGTTACCCTTGGCGACGGCCATTGCTGTTGGCGTGTTTGGTTCAGCGCTTCTCGCGCTTTACTTCACCCCCTCCGTTTTCCGCTTGATGACGATGAAGCCGATCAGTCGTCTTTTAAGACGTTTAACTGGCGGGGCTAAACTGCAGGTGACTGGAACACCCTTGTGAAGTTTGCGCGATTGCGTGCTTCATGCAACAAATCATGACAGGTTATTCAGATAGAGAATACGTTGTTGTATGTGGTGCGGTGTTATGGAGAAATAACGCATGAGAGTTTTTTTGCTCGTGTTGAATATGTGCTTTCTATGTGGGGCTTGTGTATCTGTTGGCCACACGCCAGCCAATGCGGCTTTGGTACGCGATACATCATCTATTCAGGCTGACATATTGACGGTTTTGCAAGATCAGTCGGCCGCATGGAATCGCGGTGACATTGATGCTTTCATGGAAGGCTATTGGAAAAGCGATGACTTACGGTTCGCTTCTGGAGGCGATGTAACTTATGGCTGGGCACAGACCAATGCCAGATATAAATCCCGTTATAAAGACCGTACTGCAATGGGTCAGTTGACATTTGATAACCTGGAAACTGTTGTGCTTGCTAATGACGCGGCTGTGCTTCATGGGCGTTGGGCTCTTGAGCGAGCAGCTGACCGTCCTTCTGGTCTCTTTACGCTCATATTTCGAAATTTTGGACAAGGCTGGATAATTATTAGTGATACAACGACATCTGCTGGTTAATGTTACAAGCTAAGCGTATAGGAGCCTGGCTATGACGAGCAGCTTGAATGTACACCCTGAACCTGTAACGCGACTGCAGAAGTTTGTGTCAATTGAGCTGTTCAAGCAGACAATCGCCATTATGATCGTTCTCAACGCAATTGTTCTTGGCGCTTTGACTTTTACCGAGGTGGGGACACGTTATCACCGCTATTTAACATTAGCTGATAATCTGATCCTTGGGTTTTTCGTTTTCGAATTGTTTTTGAAAATCCTCGCCTGGCGGCGTAGTTTCTTTGGCTATGGCTGGAACATTTTTGACCTTATCGTTGTGGCCGTTTCATTAGTGCCTACTTCACAAACGTTTGCTGTTCTGCGGGCGATGCGTGTTCTCAGGATACTTCGACTTCTTCATATTGTTCCAATGATGCGTCGGATTACTGAGGCGTTGTTTCGCGCTCTGCCTGGCATGGGCGCAATCATCGCAGTTATGGCACTTTTGATTTACGTTAGTGCAGTGATTGCAACCAATCTGTTTGGACATACTGACGATCCAGAAGTCGCAGCGATGTTTGGTGATCTACCATCTTCAGCACTGAGTCTCTTTCAGGTTATGACAATGGATGGTTGGCGATTTGAAGTTATGCAAAAAGTAATCGATGATGGGCAGCCTTATGCATGGATATTCTTCCTGATATTTTTGTTTATTGCGAGTTTCGCAGTGTTGAACCTTTTTATTGCTATCTTTGTAGATGCTTTGCAGGCTGAACATGAGAGTGCGCAGGATGAGCGCATTGAGGAGCTGGACGACAAAGCCGATGATGCCAAACTAGCACGTGACGAGATGATTGAAATTTTGAGGGGATTAAGCAATGAAATGGCGCAATTGCGTAACGCGTTACATTCAAAATCTGAGACAGATCATGATTAAGCGTTTTACTGGGTAAAATTTGCAAATATATTCGCATTAAGGCTGTGAATACTGTTATCATAAACAGATGAGCCTTTGGAAGCGCATACTGGAAATTGGACGCAGCCTCTTTGATATCGAAGGAGAGCCTGAAGTCGTGCCCGCAGGAATGGAATGCGCACCTGATCCGCGTGATGTCGGGTTTACAGCTGCCGTTGTCGGGTTAGGTGCCAAACTTGCTAAGGCTGATGGCGTAGTGACGGATGATGAAATTGCAGTATTTTCACATGTCTTTCGTACAGCTCCCGAGGATGCACCGTCAGTGCGAAGAGTTTTCCAATTAGCTCAGCAGACCGTGCGCGGTTACGAAGCTTATGCACGTAAAATAGGCAAGAAATACAAGAATCGGCCCTGTTTGCTTGAGGGTGTGCTGGATGGACTTTTTTATATTGCTGGTGCTGATGGTGTCGTGACGACTGACGAGATGACATATCTGGAAACTGTTTCCAGCGCTTTTGGGTTTGATGAGGCCACATTCCGGCGCATTAAGGCCAGCCACCTGGGTGCGTCCCCTGATGACCCTTATGCGGTTTTGGGGGTGTCGCATGACGCTGAGTTTGAGGCAATTCGTTTGGCTTATCGGCGCCTTATGGCTGATAATCATCCCGACCGTGTTGTCACAAATGGTGCTCCGCGAGAGTTTGAGCAGGCTGCTCATGATAAAGCCGCAACAATTACATCTGCTTATGCTCGTATCCGGGTTGAGCGCGGTATGTTAGTGCGCCCCGATTGACCTTTGTATATAATGCCCCCATCTTAGGTGCGCAAAGGAAAATCAATGACCGCTAATAGCTCTGCAAATACTTTCGCATCCATGCTTACCTCTGTTGGGAACGGACTACGGTCTGCCTATCGCTTTGCCGGACGCCTCGCGCTAGGTGGTTTAGCGATAATTGCGGCTGGCATTGTTGCTATGGCAATGGCATTTCTGGGGGTGTTGATCGCTCTGGCGGCGTTAATTTTGCGTCTGACGCGTGGTGGCAATTTTTCGGCTCACCAAAAAGCAGCTAAAAAACCTAGTCAAAAAGAGACCGCACAAGGCGGTGTTATACTCGAAGCGCGCAAAACTGGCGAAGGTTGGACGGTCGAGTAATCGTTTAGAGTCAGAATGCTTTTCTCTATGCGAAACGCCAAACCCTGATAAGACACCGTCATGGGGTTTCGCGATTTCTCTTTATTATTTGCTGTATGCTTTGTGTGGGGACTTAACATTGTCGTTACGCGCTGGGCTGTTTTCGACGCGAGTGTGCCGCCGATCTTTTTTGCTGCTGTTCGGTTTTTAGGTGTTGCTGCACTTCTAGTACCTTTTTTAAGGCCTGTGCCAAAAGATATCCGCATGTTGTTCTTAATCTCCTTTTTTATCGGCGCAGGGCATTTTGCTCTACTTTTCGTTGGCCTTGCAAATGCCGAAGCGTCGGCGGCCGCTGTTGTTGGACAGCTAGGCGTACCGTTTTCAACGCTTATGAGCATGGCTTTTCTCGGCGAGGTTATCGGATGGCGGCGCGGGCTGGGCATTATGCTGGCTTTTGCAGGTGTCTTGCTGATAGCTGTTGACCCGGCAAGTTTTACTATTTCATTTGGGTTGCTCTATATTGTTGGTGCAGCTTTCATCGGATCTGTAGGCGGTATTTTGATGAAGCGGATGACGCCAATCCCAGCATTACAAATGCAGGCATGGATTGGTTTGTTTTCTTTTGCGCCATTATTTGCATTATCGGCGTTGTTGGAAGGCGGGCAGGTAGACACTTACGTGAATGGTGGCTGGCTCGTTTGGGCGGCAACCCTGTTTGCAGTTGTCGGTGTTTCAATCTTTGGACATGGCGGCTTTTACCTTCTGATTAAGAAGTATGATATTTCACTCTTGTCGCCTTTAACTTTGATGACGCCAATCTGGGGAGTTGTGCTAAGTATCATTATGCTCGGCGAGCCCATAACAGCTCAACTTGTGCTTGGTTCGGTGATTTCGCTTGGCGGGGTCTTTGTCATTGCTATTAGGCCCAACAAGGTGCTCCCTGAGGCCGCGCTTGGTAAAAAATTGGGGAGTGGCAATTCATGACCATTGAGCAAACGCCCAGCCCGAACTTTAACGACCGCAAATTGCCGATCGACATGTTGGTCCTGCATTATACTGGCATGGAAAGCGGCATGGCAGCGCTGGAGCGGATGCGCGATAAGCAGGCTGAGGTTTCTGCCCATTACATGATTTGGGAAGATGGCCGGATTATCCAGTTAGTCGATGAGTCCAAACGCGCTTGGCATGCGGGCGTTGGAATCTGGCAGGGCGATACGGATTTGAACTCCTGCTCGGTTGGTATTGAAATTGTAAACGGTGGGCATAATGTGCTTTTGGCGGATGGGTCTTTGCCGCCTTATCCAGATGTACAGATCAAGGCGGTTATTGCGCTAAGCGCGGCGGTTGTGGCCAGGCATAATATTCCTCAGAACCGCATCGTCGGACATTCAGATATTGCCCCGGCGCGCAAGGAAGATCCGGGCGAACATTTTCCTTGGGTGAGACTTGCGAATACAGGCATTGGACTTTGGCCTGAACCTGTTGAGACCCTTTCGTCTGGTTTACATATGATAGGCCGGGGTCTTGGGAGAGGGGATAAGGGTGCCCCAGTTGAGCGCTTACAAGAGATGCTGGCGCGGATTGGCTATGGGATTGTGGCCAACGGGACTTATGACACGCATACGCAGGCTTGTGTGCTTGCCTTTCAGCGGCGTTGGTTGCCGAGCCGGCTGACAGGGCAGGCTGATCTGGAAACCTTGCGGGTGATGATGGCGGTCTTAGCGGAAGTGGAGCGCGGCTAATGGATTGGGCCAGCTTGCTTACCCCAGGACTAGCC
>CAYUFN010000144.1:0-6749 GCA_964443965.1 uncultured Hyphomonas sp.
GATATATCCACCATGTGGTGGGTTCCCGAGCCGCACATTAAGACCGAAACAGTTTCACCCTGAGAAAACTTCAGGTGCAGCTGACCGCCGTGGCCCAGGAAAGCCATGGCAAAGAGAACAGCAAAAAGTCTATTCATCAGTGTTATGTTTCTTCTCCCCATACCACTTAAATACACTGCTCACGTTTTCGTGAACACCGACAAAATGTCGCTTAGAGGAGATAAATACTTTTTAGCTTTCAGCTTGCCAGAATAAACCTAGAAGCCCTTACTCGCCGGGGATAATAGATTTGGGACGTACAAGGGATACGAGTTTATCGAGTACCCATATCGCTGCTACGGTGACGCCCGCCACCGGCAGAAACGCCAATAAGCTAATGGCAATAGCGACAAGCCCTATTGGTAGCCTCTTCGGCGCATCAGGGAGAGCTGGAGCGGCGACGGTACCCTTGGGCCTTCGCTTTAGCCAAGCAATTGTGCCAGCAATAGAGAGCGTAAGAACACTCAAAGCAGCAAGGACACCTAGTATTTGGTTCCACACACCAAACAGTGCACCTTCGTGAAAAGAGAGCCCGTGGCCCATCGCTTTTTCAACCGGGTGATAATCGGCAAATCCGACGCGCATGATTTCCTCGCCCGTCCATTGATCGAAGTGAATGGTCTGCCGTTGATGTCGAATGTTCGGCATGGAGCGCACGCTCCAGACGCCATTATCGCCGCGGGGGGGTAGCACCCACACTGGTGGAACGAGGTTTTCATCAGCAACTGCTTCGATAATCCAGGCCGCTGACTTTGGTGTTGCACTGCCACTCTCAGATATAGAGGTCACTGTAACTTCACCATCGTCACCATCGGTTGACCAAAGCTTTAGGCCATCTCCCTGCGCGCTGATTTGGTCTGGCCGCGGCGAGGATTCCAATGGGGTGGATACTTGTTGCCCCGTCCAGCCCATGACGTCTCGAGCCTTGGAGAATTGTTTACCCCAAACACCTGTCCACGGAAGCCCTGTAATCAACAGACTAAGAATGACGACGCCAGCGATCATGCCAACCGAACCGTGCAGTGATTTCCAGAAGGTGCGGCCACTAACAGAGAACTGCGGTATCAGTGCTGACACAAAACTTCGTCCGCGCGGCCAATGCAGCCATGCACCTGTGATAATCAGAATGATCATTAGGGATGCGGCAAGCTCAACGGCTCGATTGCCAAGATCACCTGCCAATACGGTAGAGTGGATACGGGCGACGGTGGACAAGAACCGGCTTTGAACTTTTGTATCGTGGAGCACTTCGCCAGTGGATCGGTCCACCCACAAGAGACGCTGCCCAGTTTCCGTTCGAATGCGCACGCGTGCCGCTGGGTCACCTTCTGCGGGGACAATGTATCGAACGAGCTGACTGCCATCATCAGCACTGATGGCGCGCTCGATTAACTCGTCGGCATGTAATATAATGTTGGTAGGCGCCGCTCTCGTAAATATATGATTGTCGATCCTGTTCTCAATCTCATTTGCAAAGAGGTAGATTGCACCCGTGACAGCCAGGATCACGGCAAATGGCACGACAAAAAGGCCGGCGAAGAAATGCCACCGCCAGATGCGGCGATAAAGCTCAGAATGTTGGGCAACTTTACTCATGCAACCGGCTTATCCAAATGTGACTGATTTAGCCACATTTTATATTTGAGAGCGTCCTGTTATCGCCCCATCTAAGACACACAGCCCTAATGAAAATCACGGCTATAGAATAGTTTCTTGGCTTGTTCGCGGGGATGTCTTGCGCCTGAGCCATAGGCGGCGTTCCTCGCTTGTTGGAGAGCGTGCGTGATATCGCTGGTTTCGTTTGTTGGTTTGCGCGGGCCTGTCCGGCTCTCCTGCACGGGGCGTTTGGCTTCATCCATACTATCTTGGGAGGGGTCAATCGTGCCGCCTGCACTTTTTGGGTCGCCAAGACTGTCGAGCAGATAGGAATAGTCCTCAATCTGGCTGGCGATAACATGGGTGACCGGCCCTTCGCGCTGTAAGCGGCCCCGAATACGCAGCAGTCTGCCAGCCATAACGGCCTTGCGATATTTCTGAAATGTCTTTGGCCAGACAACGATATTTGAGACTGCTCCCTCATCCTCCAATGTTAAGAAGATGACACCACTTGCCGTCCCCGGTCTTTGCCGTGTGATGACGAGCCCCACAACACTCAGCCAGGTGCCATTCGGAATGGTACGAAGATGCTGTGAGGAACAAAATTCTGGCAGCTGTTCTCGGAGCAATCTAACGGGATGCGCGCGTAAGGTCAGACGGGTTGAGACATAATCTTCAAAGACCTCTTCACAGGCAGAGAGCGCAGGCAGCATCGCCTGAATGTCTGGCAACCCTTCCCCATCCCGCTCAAAGAGCGGTAGCGGCTTGTCTCCGCCGAGGCCTTTGACTTGCCATATCGCGTCGCGACGGCTCAGTCTATAATCGGCAAATGCGTCCGCGTCCGCAAGCTTCATCAAAGCGGGCCGACCGAGCCCTGCCCGCCGCCAGATCGCATCAATTGAGCGATAGCCATTCCCCCGCGCGGCTGCGAGCCAATGACCATCTTCTTCCTTGAACCCTTTGATCTGACGAAAGCCCAATCGCACCGCTAGCGTTCCATCATGATCATATTCCAGCACATTGTCCCAATAGGAGTATTCTGCCGAGATCGGGTAGACCGTCACATCATGCTGGAGCGCATCGCGGACAATCTGTGCTGGCGCATAAAACCCCATGGGCTGCGCATTCAGGAGCGCGCAGCAAAAGACTTCCGGGTGGCGGCATTTGATCCAGGAAGAGGCATAGACCAGAAGCGCAAAACTTGCCGCATGGCTCTCCGGAAACCCATAACTTGAAAAGCCCTGCAACTGTTTGAAACAATTGCCCGCAAATTCCGGCGTATAGCCCCGCTCCAGACAGCCAGCGATAAACCGTTCCTTGAAATCCTCAACAGCCCCTTGCCTGCGAAACCCATTGAGCGCCCGGCGAAGCGCATCGGCCTCCGTCGGCGTAAACCCAGCAGCCACAATCGCAATCTGCATGGCCTGTTCCTGAAAGAGCGGAACGCCATAGGTTCGCTCCAACACTTCTTTTAATTCTTCGGACGGATAGGTGATGGTCTCTTCGCCCCGCCGCCGCCGAATATAGGGGTGGACCATATCGCCCTGAATAGGCCCTGGGCGGATGATGGCGACCTCAGCAATCAAATCCTGCAAATTACGCGGGCGCATGCGCGGCAGGAAGTTCATCTGGGCGCGGGATTCAATCTGGAAGACACCGACCGTGTCGGCTTTGCAGATCATATCATAAGTAGCGGTGTCATCCTGCGGGACCGTAGCGAGCGTGTACGCTTCGCCCTTCCATGTCTGCAAGAGATCAAAGGCTTTTCTCAGACAGGACAACATGCCGAGGCCCAGCACGTCGATCTTCAACATGCCGAGCCTCTCAATGTCATCCTTGTCCCACTCAATGACTGTACGGTCTTCCATGCTCGCATTCTCAATCGGGCAAAGCTCATCAAGGCGGCCCTTGGTGATGACAAACCCGCCCACATGCTGAGACAGATGGCGGGGAAACCCGATAATCTCTTTTGCTAGCTCAAGCGTCAGACGCAGGCGGTGATCCTTGATATCAAGACCCGCAGCCTTTGCGCGCTCATCGCCAAGACCAGAACTGGATACGCCCCAGACCTGGCTCGATAGAGCGCTTACCGCATCTTCGGATAGACCCATCGCTTTGCCGACCTCACGAATGGCGCGGCGTGACCTGAAATGGACCACGGTCGAACACAGCCCCGCCCGGTGGCGGCCATATTTTTGATAGATATGCTGGATGACCTCTTCGCGCCGCTCATGCTCAAAATCGACATCTATGTCTGGCGGCTTATTGCGTGCTTCAGAGATGAACCGTTCAAACACCATTGTAATCATCTCTGGCGAGGCCTCGGTAATCCCAAGCGCATAACAGACAACAGAATTGGCAGCGCTTCCCCGGCCCTGACAGAGAATACTCTTGGAGCGAGCAAACTGGACAATGTCATGCACGGTCAGAAAATAGCGCGCATAGTCCAGCTCCTTGATGAGGTTCAATTCCTTTTCGACCATGGCCCGGACTTTAAGCGACACACCATCTGGATAACGCCGCTCTAGCCCCTCTTCGGTTAGCCGCCGCAATCGCGCATCTGGTTCCATTCCATCAGTGATTTCATCCGGATACTCATATTTTAGCTCATCAAGCGAAAACCTGCAGCGCTCGGCAATCACCCATGTATTACCGCAGGCTGTCTCGAACCCTTGGAATAAACGCCTGAGCTCAAATTCTGATTTGATCCGGCGTTCCGCATTTGGCTGGGCATGATGGCCGAGCGTGTCAATTGTCGTTTTCTCTCTCAGACAGGAGAGAATATCAGCAATCCGAATACGCCGGCCTTCATGCATCAGCGCATCACCTAAAGAGACTGTCTCAAAACCAAGGGCTTTTGCCAGATCAGCGCATGCTGCAAATCTCTCCTGATCTTCACCATCATATTTGGGGATCAGTCCGACATAGACATCATCTGCAAAAGCCGCTTTCAAGCGCTGCAATAAGGCTTTGAAATTCGGCGCGTGAAGCCCGATCAGAACACTGCCTTCAACCCAGTCCAGAACGTCTTGAAGATCAAGCTCACAGTCTCCTTTGGCTGCGCGTCTTTTCCCAATGGTAAGCAAACGGCACAGCCTGCCAAAAGCTTCTCTTGTCTTTGGATAAGCAAGCAGCTCTGCCCCATCGGTGAGGACAAGCCTAACCCCGACAATAAAGCGAAGCCCCAGCTCTTTTGCTGCGCCATGGGCGCGCACAATGCCGCCAAATGTATTCCTGTCTGTAATGGCGATGGCTCCAAGGCCCAGCTTATGTGCGCGCGCCACCATTTCTTCGGCATGGGAGGCCCCACGCAAAAAGGAGAAATTGCTCATGGCGCAAAGTTCAGCATAGCTCATGGGAAGAGCCCTGCGACATACCAATATGGCGGCTCGGCTCCAGGATAAGTCAGAAGCCAGAGCCTTGCGCCCTCCTCGGTCTCAACGCGCCAATAGTCGCGCGTGCGCATATCCCCGGCGCACCACCATTCTGCTGTCAGGCGCTCCGGCCCTTTGGCGACGACAGTTTGATAGGATTTACGCCGCCATTCAAACCGGATCGGTGGACGGCCCGCTTCCGTCACGCGCAAATATTCAGGCGGCGTATATAGCCTGATCGGTCTTGTGCGTTTTGGCCGCTTCCAAACCGGATTCGTTTGTCGATTAACAGCCAGCGTGGCCACAAAGCTGCGTTCCGGTAAATGGCTCTCATGAGGGCCAAATCGGAGCACATGATCAAACCCGATGCGATTACCAAGTGTTGAGATCGCACGGGCTCTTGCATCCGCGCGGTCCACCCTCTCGCCTATCTGCATCTGCCGCTGGCGAATAGGCTCAACACTCTGCGCCTCCAATCGAAACCAGTCCGCGCCAAACTCTATCTTCAAATCATCGAGCGGACGTGCAAATTGCTGCAAGATTCGCTGGACCTCAAAACAGGGTTTGGCAAATCCGACGGTCAAAGGATGATCGCCGGTGTCAACGCAGCGTACCGTCAGAACAAATCGCCGCGCGCCTTTTTGTTGATCCTGCAAGCGTCCGCAGACAGAAGTAGCAAGACGCTGAAGCACATTCTCAAGATCAGACTGAAACCCGATCGGGTCCGGCAAGGTCATCCGCGCCGCATAGACCGTTTCAGCAGACGCCGGACTGACCGGATCAGGTTCGCGCCCCGTAGAGGTTCCAAGCGCCTTGGTCAGATCCAACCCAAACCTGCGGGCAAGCTCGCTCGATTTAATCTCATAAAGCTGGCCAACCGTCTTGAGCCCAGATTGAACAAGCTCGCGCGCCAGCTTCGTTGAGATGTTCAAGGCTTCAACCGGAAACGACTTTAAGGCTTCGCTTGTGGCCTGCGTTGGCGCAATCGCAATATCGCTCGCACCATACCGCGCCATGGCCCGCGCTGCGCCTTTTGTGTCCGCCATCCCGATCCGTGACACAATCTGCATGTCTGTTAGACGCTGTTGCACCACCTCGCCCATCGCCGCTTCGCCGCCAAACAAATGTGCACAGCCTGTAATATCGAGCAGCAACCCATCTTTGCCATCAGGTGCTACACGCGGACTAAACTGATCCGACCAGCGCCATAATGCGAAAAGCAATTGCCTCTCGCGTAATGCATCAGACGGCTCTGTTAGAAGATCAGGACAGATCGCACGCGCATCAGGAACAGAGAGGCCGGCGACGAGCCCGGCTGCATAGGCGGCCTGGTTGAGATGGGTCAGTCGCGATGCATTTTTGGTGACACCCGTTATGGCCAGTGGACCATCGAGGCGCAGATCGCCCCGCCGCACAAGACGGTCAAGCGGCAGCTGCGGCAGCCATATGGATAATACCCGGACCATTGCCACCCCCTTGCCAACTAACATCCCAAACCTGCCCAGCCCCTTGTCGGCTTTTCGTACAGGCCCAGCGCCACATCACATTCTTTGATGGGACCGCCTCACACTGCCAGCGCGTCTCAGCCGCCGAGGTTTGCGCGCGCCCGCGAATAAGGAGGAGACCGATCGCCCCGCTCTCCTCAGCTGCGATCTGCAACCGCCTGCTTTCTCTTAAATCCGGACCGGATTGCAACTCGGCCACAACGCTTCCCATGCCCTCAATCCGTAGAGCCTGTTC
>CAYUFN010000145.1:0-6725 GCA_964443965.1 uncultured Hyphomonas sp.
GCGCAGCCGCAGGCGGCAAGCCGATCGAAGACCCACCGGGCTGGCGCGAAGGCGGCGGTCAGAAAATGTATCTGGCCTATCTACGCGACCCGGACGGCAACAAACTCTGCGCCCTCTGCCGCGGATAATCCTACACAAAAACAAAGGACGGCAGATCATAATGAGCGATAATTGGAACCTCCCATGGTCTGCCGCCTGCCTGTGCGGGCAAGTCAAAATGCAAGTCACCGCGCCGCCTATGCTCTCGCTTGCCTGCCATTGCAAGGGCTGCCAGAAGCTCACCTCCAGCGCCTATTCCATGGCCTTCATCGTGCCTGACGCGGGCTTTGAAGTGCTTGAGGGCGAGCCTGTCCTCGGCGGCGTCCATGGCGAACACAAGCAATATTATTGCGGCCATTGCAAAGGCTGGCTGTTCACCCGCCCGGCGCAAATGGACAGCATCGTCAATGTCCGCTCCACCATCCTCGACGATGCTAGCTGGGTTATCCCCTTCATCGATATCGAAACCGTTGACAAACTTCCCGGCGTCTCCACTGGCGCAGAAATGAGCTTTGAAGGCACCCCGCCCATGGAAGACTTCCTCGATATCGCACAGCAATATGCGCAAAAAGGTGTTCGTCCATCATGACTTTAGAAACTGTTTCATCCTGGGCTAATCATGGCGGCACACTCAGCGTTTATGATCATGCCTCGGTCGCAACTAACACAAACATGCGCTTTGCGGTATATCTGCCGCCTCAAGCAAAGCATGGCCGTGTGCCCGCGATTACCTATCTTTCAGGCCTCACTTGCACGTGGGAAAATGTGATGAGCAAAGCAGGGCTCCAGCGTTGGGCCAGCGAGCTTGGCCTTGCGATTATCGCGCCAGACACCTCCCCGCGCGGAGAAGGCGTCGCCGATGATAAGGCTTACGACCTTGGCCAAGGTGCTGGCTTTTACCTCACCGCGCGCGAAGCCCCATGGGCAGCGCACTTTAAAATGGATCAGTATATAGCCGAAGAGCTGTGGGAGCTCGCACATGACAACTTCCCGTTAAACCCAGACCGCCACGGGATAACCGGCCACTCGATGGGCGGGCACGGCGCAATCACGCTGCACTTGAAACAGCCAGACAAATATAAAACGTGCAGCGCATTTTCGCCGATCACATCCCCTGCACAAGTCCCGTGGGGTCAAAAAGCTTTCACGGCCTACCTTGGTGAGGTAAATCCACTCTGGGAACTTTATGATGCCACAGAGATCGTCAAAGAGCGCCAAAGCGGCGCGCACATATTGATTGATACAGGCGCAGCCGATCAGTTTTTAAAAGAACAATTGCGCCCGGAGTTATTTGAAGCTGCCTGTAAAACACATGGACAAGCGGTCACCTCTCGCCTGCAACCAGGCTATGATCATTCCTATTATTTCGTTGCTAGCTTTGCAGAAAGCCATATGCAGCACCACGCCAAAACCCTCGCGCTGTAACTGCACAAAAAAAGACCCGGCACAGTAGCCGGGTCAAGATTGGGATACTCTATAACTTACAAGCTCGTTGGCATAATAATTTTATCAATGGCGTGAATAATACCATTAGAGGCTTCTATATTACCTTCCACAACTGTTGCATCGCCAATGGTGACGGTTCCATCTTTTGCTTTCATAACCCAAACTTTATAGCCGGAAAGTGTTTCCAGCATTGTACCTTTCATTGGCACATCCTCAGCAGCTATACTTGCCGGAATGATATGCGCCTTCAAGATGTCGGTCCGCTCGCGCGCACCCATCTGTGATGTTAAATAATTGACGCGATCGGCACTCAGCTGCATGAAGGCGTCATTTACAGGCGCAAAGATAGTGTATTCTTCATCTTCTTGCAGTCCTAAGTCATCAGCAGACATCTCAATTAGAGATACCAAGGTCGTGAAGCGCTCATCACTTTGTGCTGTTTCCAACAACCCTACATTCTTGCCCGAAAGCCAATCATTCGTGTCAGTGACAGTGGCATAACGCTCGCCTGCATCATTAGGCTTTGAAACGTATGTTACTCTGTTCACGTCATTTTCTTCATAGTGCCGTTCAACTTTGGCAAGGACAATATTATTGAGATCCTGTGCGTCATATTCTTCAGGTAGTTCTGCCACGTTTGCAGAAAATGTACTATTGCTGAAGTATTCCGCAGTTTCCGAACTATAGCTTTGGGCTATCACTGGTGTAGCAAGTAGCGCTGCAATTGCTGTTCCTGTCAGTAGGCGTTTCATTTGAAATCTCCTTTTTAGTTACAAAGCAGTAGTGCTTGCATAATCAACCAAAAAGTCGCTCTCGCGTTCCAAATTTGCGAGTATTAAATTTATGAAATTATTGGAACCTACTATTTTTGATGATAAAGGGCCCGGTTGCACCCGGAGCTAAACCATTAATGCAAAGGCGCTTTTGATACAGTTACAAACTCAGCATCATGAAGCGATTATGCTTAGATACCTCATAATCTGAAAACGGATGGCATACCGCAAAGCCGAATTTTTTATATAACAAACGCGCAGGCAGATAATCATCCGTTATGCCGGTTTCCAAATAAACTGTCATAAAGTCATGAGCACGCGCAGCATTGAGAATAACATCGAGGATTCTTCCTCCTACCCCTTTGCGTAAATGCTCAGGTGAGGTACGCATGGATTTTACCTCACAGGTTCCATCGCCCAAATCCTTTAGTGCCCCAAAGCCGAGCAATTCCCCAGCATCGCGCGCCGTCCAGAAAGTAATCTCCTTCGAAAGCAAGGCATCACTAGGCAAAGCAAATGAGAATTCAGGCGGAGTCGCCTTGCGGGCTTCTTTAATATGATATTTCAGCAACCGCACAATGTCCTCGGCATCTGGGCATTCAATTGCAATATTCATTAGCCAGGCACTATCGCAGCAATCAAATATGGCCCATCACTTGCGAAGCCGCGCTGCAGTGCGTCCGCGAACTCTTGCGCGGTGGTTGCTTGTTCAGCAGGTACACCTTGCGCCTCGGCAAGCTTCACCCAATCAATTTCTGGCGCACCAAGATTCAACATAGCCTGGGAGGTTGGCCCTGGTGTTCCTGCGCCTGTACGATAGAGCTCAATATTCAGTATACGATATGAGTGATTGACAAAAATAACCGTCACAACATCTGCGCTTTCGCGTGCCATACTCCATAGTGCCTGGTTGGTATACATCCCCGCGCCATCACCGGAGAGGCACAAAACCTTTCTATCGGGCGCGGCAACCGCCGCACCAAGAGCAAGTGGCATACCCATTCCAATTGCTCCCCCTGTGAGCATCAACCAATCATGCGGACGTGCCGTAGCTGTTGGTACAAATGCTGCTAATGATCCTGTCACGCCATCATCGGCTACAATTGTATGTTCAGGCATATGGTGTGCGATTGCCGCCCCAATGTTCCCCGGGTTTAAGTCACCCGCTTCGATCTCCGGCATGTTGAGCGAGGCTGCTGGCGCACAGGCCTCTGCACCAATTACATTAGCCAGAGCAATAAGCGCCGCCGCAGAATCTACATCACCTCCACCAAGGCTAAACGTATGGCAACCTTCTGGCACCAGCAGAGACGGCTTATCAGGATAAGCAAAAAATGCCACGGGGGCTTTCGTTCCCGCCAGCAGAAGCAGGTCACAACCGTCCAACTGTGCTAACGCCATTTCGCCAAAGTATTGCAGCCGATCAGGCGTAAAACGTCCAGCACCGCGCGCCTGCCGGGCAACGAAAGTATCAGTGAGCATCATGATACCTGCAGCTTTAAGTCTTGCAGCAGCCAGAAGCCCCTCATCAAGCAGTGCTGTACCATTGATTAGCAAGGCAGGTTTCTTGGCTGCTTTCAAAGCTGCTGCCGCTTTTTCAATTTGCTCGATATCAGGCGCGCGCAGTGTTGGTTGCGTGGGTAAGCTTATCGGTTTTATCTCGCTTGTTTCCCATGCACTGTCTGCAGGGAGCACAAGCGACACTGGGCCGGGGGCTGGCCCGAAACTTGCCGCCCATGCCTGAGCAGCCAAGCCAGCTGCCTGACCCACACTTTCGACTGATTTTATCCAAGCTGAATTTGGCGCAGCTAGCCCGGTAATATTTGAAGCCAGCGGTGCATCATATTTGCGATGTGGAACAGCATGATCGCCTATCACGTTCACCATAGGTGAGTTTGCACGACGTGCATTGTGGATGTTGGCACCCCCATTCAGATAGCCAGGTCCCAAATGCAACAGAGTCATCGCAGGGTGTCCAGCTATTCGCGCAAAACCATCTGCGGCCCCTGTGGCAACACCTTCGAACAAGCACAACACAGAGTGGATACGAGGCTCACCATCAAGTGCTGTCACCAAGTGCATTTCCGACGTGCCTGGGTTGGCAAAGCAAGCTGTAACGCCACAATCAGCTAGTGTGGACACTAACTGCTCAGCGCCAGTCCTATCATTTATTGACGTATCAGTATCACTCATGCTCATTTCTTCACCTTTACGGTAGGCCAGCTACCAAATAATCTCTCGTTTCCCTTGAGCTTTAAGGTGCTGATTGGTTTTGGAAAAGTGTTGACACCCAAAAAACCCGCGATACGCCGATAAAGGGGATGGGTGCGGACCGCTTAGAACCACATGTTTTTTTTCATCAATCAAACTTGATTTCTTCTGTGCATGCCCCCCCCATAAGAGAAATATAATGCCTTCTCTATCCACGGATAGCGCTCGAATAGCTGCATCGGTAAATGCTGACCACCCAATTTTAGCATGGCTACCCGCCTTGCCAACTTCAACAGTCAAAGCGGTGTTAAGCAACAAGACGCCCTGCTCCGCCCAGCGTGTCAGATTCCCAGATGTGAGCTGTGATGGCCCGACATCTGTTTCAATTTCTTTGAGCATATTACGCAAAGACGGAGGTACCTTTACGGTGTTGGGCACGGAGAACGAAAGCCCCATTGCTTGCCCCGGTCCATGATATGGGTCTTGGCCTAGAATAACGACCTTCACGGCCTTAAAAGGCGTAAGATTGAAGGCCGCGAAAATGTTCTCAAAGACAGGGTAAATAACCGCCCCATCTATTATACGGGCCTGTAAAGTGCGTACTAAGTTGTCAAAGTATGACTTTGAGAATTCTTTCTCCAAGACCAATCGCCATGATCTGTCTTTCAGGTAAGACTGTAAAATGCGCGCTTGGCTCACAAGTCCAGATCGCGTTCAAAAATGCGTTCGGGCAGTGGCTTATTGGCACGCATTTCTGCTTTCGTACACCCACGCAACTCGTGTGGAAAAACAAGCCACTTATCAGTCTCATGCATATAAAAATCCGGTACGCGGGTCGTCTTATTCTTGTTAGGTTTATAATAAACGGTGGCGACACGAATATCCTCTGGTGTGTTCCGCCGACATTTTGCACGCAGTTTTTCCATAATCGCCTCAACGCTTCGCCCACTGTCAAAGACATCATCGATAATTAAAAGCTTGTCTTCAACATCGATTACGTCTGCCATATGCTGCAGACCGAACACCTGTACTGTGTCGCTCTGCACATTATTTATATCATATGATGAGGTGCGGATCGCAAAATGATCTGTTGGGCATTTGCAAATATCCAAAACTTCTTGAATGGCAATGCCGACAGGTGTACCGCCACGCCATACACCGACTATAAATGTCGGACGGTAACCGCTCTCCAAAATACGAAGACCTAATTCATAAGAATCGCGCAGCAAATTCCCAACGCTAATAAATTCCTTATCCATCAATCTGTCTCACTATTTGCAAAAGATCACCGCCCCTGAAGTCGCATATTTACCTGTAAGCGTGTCCTTGCCTATCTTGGAAGCCTTTATCAAGGCCACTGGCCATTCGATTATAGAAATTTACGTTATAGCCTGTCGAAAAGCGAGCGCTTCTGCCTGCAATGGCGCGCAATTGCTTGCGGTGGCTTTAGTGACAGACAAAGCTGCGCACGCAGACGCAAAGTCAGCCGCCTCAACCAAATTTGCGCCATCAGAAAGTGCCCCCGCTAACGCGCCATTAAACACATCACCTGCTCCACTGGTATCAACCACCTGCTTTATCGCATAGGCCGCCAGATATTTTGTGGTGTGTTGCGTTGCAACAAAACACCCTTCACTGCCAAGGGTGATAATCACCTCGCTGGCCCCTTTTTGCAGTATGTTTTGCGCGGCCGCTTCAGCCTCACTGACAGTGCTGATATTTGACCCAGTCATTGCTGCAGCTTCAGGCTGGTTAGGCGTAAACACATCAACTAAAGGTAGCATCTCTTCAACACCAGAGACATAAGGAGCAGGATTTAGGATTGTGCGTTTTTTAAATTTTCTCCCTATTTTCAAACCCGCCCTGACCGTCAGCAAAGGCACCTCCAATTGCAATAGCAAAATATCAGTTTTCTCGATGGCTTCTGCGGCCGCTTTAAGATGCTCCGGCACTAATGCCCCATTTGCACCTGCTGATACAACAATAAGGTTATCGCCGTTTTCTTCCACCATTATGCAGGCTGTCCCTGTTGGGTGAGCCGTCTCGACAAAGATGTGCGCCAGATCAACCCCGCAGGCTTTCAAATATGTTAAGCAAGCATCAGCATGAACATCAGCACCTACACACCCAATCATCTGAACGGGAGTGTCACTCGTGCGTGCAGCTGCTGCTGCCTGATTGGCACCCTTACCGCCAGGAGCCGTCATAAAATGTTGGGCAGGTATTGTTTCGTGTGGCTTGGGAAGGGCTTTAACC
>CAYUFN010000146.1:0-6700 GCA_964443965.1 uncultured Hyphomonas sp.
CCAGAAGCGCCCACATAGGCGTGCCCCTTTTCTATAAGCGCGGCGATGATGTCGATCATTTGGCCAATATGCGCCGTGGCCCAGGGCTCAATTGTTGGGGGCAGGGCGTTTAGGGCTTTTGCCTCGGCATTGTAAATATCGGCATATTTCTTTGTGACCGTATCAATGGAGACATTTTCTGCCTGGGCGCGGGTGATAATCTTATCTTCAATATCGGTAATGTTACGCGCATAGATAACAGCCTCTTCGCCATAAATTGTACGCAGCAAGCGAAAGAGCGTATCAAACACGATAACGGGACGAAAATTGCCAATATGGGCATGATTGTAGACGGTCGGACCGCAGACATAAAGCGTCACGCGCGAAGGGTTGGCGGGCGTGAAAGCCCGCTTTTCGCGGTAAAGCGTATTGAATAGACGTAAGGTCAATGTCAGCGGCCTTTATTGGTTTTACTATGGTTTTGTACCAAATACAGGAATCTGCAAGGGAAAAAGTTGGACGCTTGGCCTCTACTTCCTATATATAGTGCACATTGCCCTGAGGGTACTCACTCGGGCGGGCGTTAAGTCCGGGCGGCACGTGAAGCGAAGTTTCGCAAGCGCAGGCCTCGGCTCGACCCTCGTCCCTCAGCATTAGAAAGCGCCTTCCATGGATGCCATAACCAAGAAGACTGAAATTTCGCGCGCAGAAAGCGTTCAGAGACCATCTCGCGAAGAGGCCGAAGCGGCCGTTCGCACACTGCTGGCCTGGGCAGGGGATGATCCGGCACGCGAAGGCCTTCTGGATACACCAAAGCGCGTCGTTAAAGCCTATGAAGAATGGTTCAATGGCTATAATGAAGATCCCGTCAAATATCTCTCTCGCACCTTTGATGATGTGCAGGGCTATGATGACATCGTCATGTTGCGTGAAATTGATGTTGAAAGCCATTGTGAGCACCACATGGCTCCGTTTCTGGGCAAGGCCTACGTTGCTTACATGCCGACACAAGCTGTCGTTGGTATTTCAAAGCTTGCGCGCGTCGTTGAGATTTTTGCGAAACGCTTGCAGACGCAGGAAACCATGACCTCGCAAATTTGCGATGCAATTACCGACAGCCTTGCGCCTGCCGGGTGTGCTGTTCTTATTGATGCTGTGCACCAGTGTATGACGACGCGCGGTGTGCATCATCCGAATGTTTCGACCATCACGACGCAGTTTACCGGTGTATTCAAAACCGACAAGGACATGCGGGATCGCTTCTTGAGGTTGGCGGGAAAATAAAGTCGCGCCCAGAATTCACAAAGACGCTTGCTAAGCCTGTAGCGCATGTCATGTTATGGTTTGTCTTTTCATAAGCTAAAAAAGTGAATGTTGACGATTTTGTTATGCTGAGTTGAAAAGGCTTGTCTTGAGAGCAAGCCACAACTGATTAGAAGGGATTCAATTACAAAAAGGATCCCTTCAATGAAAAAGACACTTCTCTTATTATCGGGCGTTACAGTTCTTGGACTGACAGTCTCTGCACAAACGCGCCCGGCTGCGCCTGTTGAAGTTGAAAAAGTCGTCGTTGAGGCCAAAGAGGCCACAAAAGATGCACGCGCCAACACAGAATTATCAAAAACGGCAAAACAACAAACACTTCGCGATGCACGGATTGAGCGACCAGAGCGTGTTGAGCGCGTCGAACGTGTTGAGCGTGTCGAACGGGTCGAGCGCGTTGAACGTGTCGAGCGTCCATCCCGCCCAGCTGGTGGTAGTTAAACCGACCGCGCTCCATCTAAATATAAATTAAAAGCAAGAGAGATATGATGCGTATTGCGCAAACCCTTACGGCTGGCCTTTTTGCGATGATAATCGCACCGGTAAGCTTCGCTCAAGATCAAGATACAGACAGTGCGAGAGCCGACAGGGCACAAGTGCCCGGGCCGCCGTCAGCCAGCCAATTAACCTTCCGTCCCAGCATTGCCGTGGGCTTTGACTATAGTGAAGGTGATTTTGGCGATGTGAATGGTCTGGATACAACCGTCTTGTCCGTTCCTGTGTCTGCACGTGTGGATGTTGGCGACTTCCGCTTTTCCGTGAGTGGGAGTTGGGTGCAGATTGAAGGTCCGGGCGGCGTTCTGCCAGGCGGTGTTGTGGTTGATGGCACCGCAGGTGATGCTGCGGCGATTCCCACGCTTGAAACCAATAATGGTTTTGGGGATCTAACGCTGGGCGTAAACTACAATATCCCAACGGAAAATACCGGGAAGTTTATCGTTCAGTTGCAAGGCCGACTCAAGATTCCTACAGGAAGCGCAGCAGATGGGTTGAGCACAGGAGAGATTGATGGCGGCGGCGCAATCGATATTGCGTACGATCTTGGTAAGATTACACCTTTTGTAACGGCAGGTTATCGCTTTCGCGGAGATCCGGACGGTGCTGATCTCAATAACACATTCAACATAAGCGCAGGCGCAAGCTATAATCTGGGCGGCGGCTATGCCTTACTTGGCTCATATGATTTCCGACAAGCAACAACAGACACAGCCGATGAAAGCCAGGAGGTCTTTGGTGCGGTGACAGGTCGGATTAATGATAATCTGCGCTGGACACTTTACGGCTCAGTCGGGTTTACCGATGGCGCACCTGATCAGGGTGCAGGCGTTCAGCTGACTGTAAACTTCTAAGGTTTTGAACACACTTATCAAGGGCTGCTTGCGTTCTGCGCAGACAGCCCTTTTTGTTTAAGCACTGCCGGGTAGAACGCGATCAGGTGGTAAATGGCCATCGGCAAATGTCTTGATGTTGATGATCACCTTTTCCCCCATATCTATGCGTCCTTCGATCGTCGCTGATCCCATGTGCGGGAGGAGGACGGTATTCGGGTGAGCCATTAGCTTCTCGTTGACATTCGGTTCCCGCTCAAACACATCAAGACCTGCCCCGGCAATTTTACCTGTTTCAAGCGCGCGCGCCAAAGCTGCCTCGTCAATAACCTCGCCGCGTGCCGTATTGATGATGTAGCTATCGGGCTGCATCAGCTCAAGCCGACGGGCATTCATTAAATGAAAGGTCGCTGGTGTGTGCGGGCAATTGACCGAGATAATGTCCATGCGCGAAAGCATCTGATCAAGACTATCCCAGTAAGTTGCTTCCAGTAATTCCTCGATTTTAGGACTAACTTGTGTGCGATTATGATAATGTATCTGAAGGCCAAAAGCTTTCGCGCGGCGGGCAACAGCCTGACCGATTCGACCCATGCCAATAATGCCCAGCCGTTTGCCAGTAATCCGTCGTCCCATCATCCATGTTGGCGACCAGCCCGTAAATTGCCCGGCCTCCATTGCCTTTCGTCCTTCAACGAGACGCCGCGGGACAGCCAGAATGAGGGCCATGGCGATATCAGCCGTATCATCGGTCAAAACCCCTGGCGTATTCGTAACAGCAATGCCACGACTGGCGGCGCTGTTGACATCAATATTGTCCGTTCCAGCGCCAAACTGGGCAATAAGCTTTAATTGATCACCGGCGCGCGCCATTAGTCTTGCATCGATTTGGTCGGTCACCGTTGGCACCAGCACATCTGCTGACATAAGGGCTTCGGCCAGTTCTTCGCGGGAAAAGGCGTGATCATCCTCATTCAGGCGTGCATCGAACAGTTCTTTCATGCGCAGCTCAACGGGCGCAGGAAGTTTACGCGTAACAACGACTTTTAGCTTGCCTGAGTTCATAAGTACTTATCCCTGAAAGGTGGCTCTGATCTGGAATAGCAGAGCTGGAAACACTCGCCAATGCATGCCGTAACGCGAAGCTTTACAGACGATTCATGCCTGCGTGGCATAAGTAGTATTCTAAAGTGTGTAAAGTGTGGGTGTGTATATGAAAAAGTGTATGGGATTGTCGCTCGTATTTAGCTGCTTTTTGGCGGCACCGCAATTGGCGGTTGGCGATCCTGAACCACGCATCAGTCCGTTTTCAGGAAAGCCAGTCCCGCGCTTTGAAAGTCTACGCTATTCGACAGTTAATGGCCGCACGGGGCCAAGCCTTGATCACCCGATCGCATGGCGTTACGAGCGGGCAGGCCTGCCTGTTATGATTATCAAGGAAAGCATGGAGTGGCGCCGCGTACGCGACCCGGAAGGGGCCGAAGTCTGGGTCCACGCGCGAATGCTTTCACGCCAGGAAACGGCGATGATACAAAAGGATACCCCCCTGAAGCGAACGGCCAGTTTCGATTCTGAAGATATCGCGATCCTGCAAGCAGGCGTCATCGTCGATATTCTGGATGGCAAGGGTAATCTGCTAAAAGTCCAGACAAACAGCCTGCGAGGCTGGGTAGAGTATGACGGTGTCTGGGGCGATCGGGCGCCCTAAACCTGCAATACAGTCTAGCTGGTAATATCGTATCTCAGGTTGACATAAAGCTCGGTCTCGTTTGGATATTGCCTAAATAACGATCAGGAGACCTGCTTTGAGCGATAATGGCCCACATAAATATCATGCCCCTCAACCATCCTATAGCTATGATGAGCTGATAACTTCAAGTGAAGGCGCTCTGTTTGGCCCGGGCAATGCCCAGCTACCGGCCCCGCCAATGCTAATGATGGATCGCGTGACAGAAATGACGCTCGATGGTGGTGAATACGGTAAAGGAACAGTACGTGCCGAGCTGGATATTCACCCTGATCTTTGGTTCTTCAAGTGCCATTTTCCTGGCGACCCTGTGATGCCTGGATGTTTAGGCCTTGATGCGATGTGGCAGGCTGTTGGTTATTGGCTCGGCTGGTCAGGTTCGCCCGGCAAGGGACGCGCGCTTGGGGTTGGCAAGGTTAAATTCACAGGGGAAATCACGCCCGATACAAAACTGGTCCGCTACGAAATTGACATTAAGAAAGTGAAACGCGGGGCTCTTGTGCTCGGTATTGCCGATGGCAAGGTTTTCGTGGATGAGAAGCATGTTTACACCGCTCTGGATATGCGCGTCGGCATGATTCAAAAGAAAGCTGAATGATAGGTGACAAGCGCCTGTTCAGGGTGCGCAACTTCAACTGAGAACACATATGATGCGGAATTTTGAAAATCTCTAGTCTGCTGATTTTGTTAAATTTATGTGACTGTGATGCATCTGCATAGACCAGGAGACCAATAAGAGAAATCATCCGTGCAAAACTGCTAACTGCTCTAACCTTTGCAGGTGAAGCCGCGTTGGTTATATTCAGCGTTGGCATATTCAGGGAGGCAGCGGAATGATTTGGCTAAAACGAATACTAATCGGCTGTGTTAGCTTGGCGCTCATGGCATTTGCTGGCTTTCATCTCTTTAAAAGTCAGATTGCTGAGCGTGCTTTTCAGCGCGCGATCGACAAAAATGCCGGTATTGATCGGAGTGCTGTGCTTCCAGACGGCTTGCACGTTTATATGTGCGGCACTGGTTCGCCGATGCCAGATGCGGCCCGTGCCGGTCCATGCCTTGGCGTCTTGGCTGGGCAGAAGGCATATATTTTCGATGTCGGCTCAGGCGGTGTGCGAAACCTGGGTGCAATGGGGTTTCCAATTGCTCGGCTTGAAAGCGTGTATCTAACCCATCTACACTCGGATCATATTGATGGCTTGGGAGAGCTTTTAATGCTGGCATGGATCAGCGGTAATCGATCCGCACCGATGCCAGTCCACGGCCCTGTCGGCACGCAAGATGTGGTTCGCGGATTTAACGCGGCTTACCGACTTGATAGTACCTACCGTATCGCGCACCACGGAACAGACGTGGCCAATCCCAGCGGATTTGGCGGCATGCCAGAAGAGATTATCATCCCGGACGCGCCGGTTGGGCAACTGGTTCTAATCGATGATGGTGACCTCAAAATTACCGCCATACGTGTCGACCATGCCCCGATTGATCCAGCCTTCGGGTATCGGATCGACTATAAAGGGCGTTCTATCTCAATAAGTGGAGATACAGTCTTAAGCCAACGTTTCATCGCGGCTTCGACCGACGTCGATCTGATGTTTCATGAAGCGCTCAATAAGAACATGGTCCAGACGATTGGTGCCAAGCTTGGGGAGCGTGGATTAGAGAATACTGCGACTATTTTTTCTGATATTCTTGATTATCACACCGCACCAGAAGAGGCGGCAAGGGCTGCCAGGGAAGCTGGTGCGGGCCAATTGGTCCTCTATCATATTGTCCCTCAATTGCCGGTCAAAATGTTAGAGCCTGTGTTTCTGGGCGATGCTCCCTCTGTCTTTGATGGCCCGATCAGCGTAGGTGTCGATGGAATGATTTTCAGTCTTCCAACTGGGTCTGATGATATTAAAAAGCACAAGCTATTCTAGCATCCCCTGGATCGCCGACCTTATTCAAATAATGTGACACCCCCTTATCAGCCATCAGCGGATCCACCACACTTTGGTTGCCAATAGACAGCGCAGCATCATCTTTCTTAGCCATTTGAAGGGGAAAGACAGGGGTTTGGTTGGACCAGCAGATCGGCCTCCATAGTTTTGTTCCTCCAGGTCGGGAGGAATGATTGGCGTGAGGACTGTGACGGATGTCAGAGTGCCATGCTTCACCATCGGCGAGGAAGAAATCTATCAGGAGACAAAAGATAAAATTTCGGCTCCTGAAAATAATGTGTTCATAAACAATGAAAAAGGCCGGACCCAAATTCGACCCGCCCTTGTTGAAATGTGCTGCAAGCTAAGCTTAGAATTCCTTGATCAGATTCACGAAGAATGAT
>CAYUFN010000147.1:0-6601 GCA_964443965.1 uncultured Hyphomonas sp.
GAAATAGCCATCCTTGATATGACGGGAAGGTCACCATATGCCTCTATCGGCGGCAGCTCGCTTTGCGCCTGACCTATGCTTTGCAACGAAAATACAAAACAATATATGACCGAAAGCAATCTTAGCATGCTTAGCTCTCCCTTTTAACCCTAGGGAACACTATGCAAGCTTTTTGGGCGAGATCAACCCGGCTAAGGGGTTTTCGTCCGCGCTAGAACGAGTAACCCAGCTCAATGCCCCAGATACGGGGTTCGTTGACGAAGCCGGTGAGATTGTTGAAGTCTATCCCGCCAGTCAGTCTATCTGTGCCCGTGATATTTCTGGCGAATACGGAAGCGCTGTAGCCGCGATCGCTAAGGTATCCAGCTCTCAGGCCACCTTCAAAGAAACCGTTTTCGCCAAACTCGATGCTCTCATAAAGAAAGAAGTTCACCTCGCCCTTGAAAGCCCAGTCGGTAAAGACAAATAGTTCTCCGCCATTAATGGGATAGGCATATCGCGCGGTGACATTGAAAATCCACTCTGGTGCGTTCGGGAATGGGTTGCCATCGACAAAAGCATTGCCGTTTCCGTCTGTTGGATCAAGCACTGTGCAAGGTGCCCCGCATGTGGGGATCAAAAGAGTCTCGTCGCGGATCTCGGTTTTATTATAGGAAAGGCCTGCCGTGGCTGTGAAGCCTTCAAACAGAATAGCTTCAATATCAGCCTCAAATCCATAGCCAACCCCTTTATCCGCATTGAAAAGCGCGACCGTATTCGTGACCCCGCCTACGGAAGTTAGCTGTTGATTGTTCAGCTCATAATAGAACCCGGAAAGATTATAGCGCAGGCGGCCTTGTAATAGTTCGGATTTCAGGCCCGCTTCATAGGACGTGACAGTTTCGGAGTCTGCAACGGAGATGGTGTCCCCAAAGACGAGGCGGCCCTGCACCGACGGCGCGCGGAAACCGCGGGCAATACGTGCGTACAGGCCAATATCTTCTGTAACGGCATAATTGGCCGACACATCCCAGCTGATTTCGTCATCCTCGGGCGCAGCTATTAACGGACCCAAAGGACCGGCATTGATAGGAGGCGGGCTGAGGAAGCGTTCAACAGAGAAGTCTTTCTCGTCATTGGTCCAGCGCAATCCACCTGAAAGTGTCAGGCGCTCAGTCACATCATAGGTAAGAGAACCAAAAACACCAATCGATTCAGTTTCTTGATTACGCACGGCTAAACCATTCAATGGGTTACCTGGCGCAAGCGAGTTAAAGCTTTCGGATGTGATCTGGACACTTTCGTCAAACAGGAAAACGCCTGCTTGCGCACGCAAAGGGCCGCCAGCATCATAGGCAATGCGGAATTCATGGGTAAATTGATCCAGGTCGTCAACGTTTCCGCCACTTTCAGACGGGAATGGAATAAGGCCGGGTGTGGATCCGGTTGGGAGGAACGCGGCACCTGATCCCCCATCTATATCTCCGCGTGACTGCACATCAGCTGTTTCAAATCCGAAGATATAAGTCAGAGACACAGCGTCCGTTACACCCCACTCAGCACGCGTTGTCAGGCCGTAGGCATCAAGGCCTTGATCATTCAAGCCATCAAAAGAGACGACATCGCGATCAAAGTTCACGCCTAAACCACGCTGCCCCTGATCAATGATATTTGCGCGGAAAAGGCGTGCTGAACCGCTGGTGGTGCGCCCGTGCAGATTGATTAAGAAGGAGGTGTTTTCGGTCGGTTCAGCTAATACTTGCAAACGACCGGCAAATTCCTCAAATCCTTCAAAGGCGTCGTCTTCTCCGGTAAAAGCGTTGTCGACGTAATCATCGCGTCGCTGAAAAAGTCCTGAAGCGCGGAAGGAAAGACCATCAGCGAGTGTCGTTCCAAAAGCGCCTTCGACATCAACTGTATTAAAGCGACCATATGAAACACGACCATAACCATTTGTGTCTTCACCGGGCTTGACGCTATCAAATTTGATGATTCCGCCGGGTGTGTTACGCCCAAACAAGCTGCCTTGAGGACCGCGCAGGACTTCGACCTGCGCGATATCAAAGACGGGGTACCCCTTAAGAATCGGGTTTTCATAGGGGACGTCGTCATAAACAAGCGAGACTGGCTGAGTGGAGTTTAAATCAAAATCAGTATTACCGATGCCGCGAATGTAAAAGCGGGGAAATGTGCGGCCAAAGGAGCTCTCTGCGACCACGCTTGGCACGCGAGCAGAGAGAAAGCGGATATCGGCCGCACCGCCGCTAATGTTTGCAAGCTTGTCACCAGACAGCGTCGTAATCGAAATTGGAACATCCTGAATATTCTCTGTGACGCGCTGGGCTGTTACCTCGACCGTGTCCAGGCGAACCTCTTCGGTCTCTGTCTCAGTTTGTGCTTGGGCTGTGTTGGCGGCTAAACATAGACCTATTGTGCTGATAGAGGCAAGAAGCTGTGCTTTGGATACTTTGAAGGTCATTAAGAGTGATCTCACTAGCTGGCGTGATGTGTATGTGATGCAGTCAATATCAACTACGGTCATACCCTGTATGCTCTGCTTCACCAGACACAAGTAGAATGCTCACCGGAAGGCAATAATCTTCCAACAGTGTTGCAGCGCACCAACACCATGCCGGGCAGGTGTCAGGTTCGTGTAAAGTGAACGATTTGACCCTGCTGTCTTTTATATCCAGGGGTTAAATCGTTTTGGTGTTTTTGGCGCTTCTTCTGTTTCAGGACCAGCTTCATCCTGAGAAGCAGCTTCGTCGGGCGTAAATGGTGTCGGCACAATCTGCGCAACTTCTGGCTCGGCCACAGGCATGTTACTTTCCGGAGTTACCTCAATAATAGGTGCGTCTGATGCGTCGTCCTGCTGAAGAGAGCTCCTTTCTGGTTGATCGAACTCGTGCGAGGGCGCTTCTTCAAATGGTTCAAACTCAACTTCATCTTCTGGTAATGGAAAGGGAGCTTCGTCGCCGTCCGCATTGAGAACAGGAGGCGCTTCAAATGTTTGCTCTGCTTCCATTTCAGTTTCATTTACAGGGGCTTGAGGGTCTTCCAAGCTCGGGTGAACGACACTCACTGGGTGTTGAGCGTCCTGTATCGGGCCAAGACTGGCGCTTCCAACGGGAATTTCTTCAAGTGCTGATGTGTTCTCCGCCAGTCCACTTAAAGATAATGTTTCACCGGGGCCTGGGATATTGAGTGTCGCTTGCTCAAAATTGCTGAGGGTTTCAGTTTGAAGGTCTTGTTCGTTTTGCGATGCATCCAGATTTTCCTCTGTACCTGGCGTCTCAGCTTTATCATCTATTGCAGGAGACATGCTTTCTGCTTGCTTGGCTGGTGCCTCAGTTGTTTCTTGAACAATCATGCCTCCGGCGTTACCGCCAGGAAAGGCATTGAAGGCTGTTAAAAATGTTTGTGCGCCAATAACGCGGGAGGCCGTCCCTTTACTGATGCCTTCGACTGTATCTTCCGTCAGCGCATCAGCCTGCGTATTGTTAACTTGCTCTGCAAGATCAGCGACAGCCTGACCGATATCTGCCGTATCTTCAAAGCTTTCATGCGTGAGAGGGTCAGCAAAATCAGTGCTGACTTCCTCCTCGTTATCTTCGGTCAAATCGTATGATATGGCCTCGGTGTGGTCGGATATATCTGCGAACTCATCCTCGGAAATTGCACGATCAAGTACTGTTTCCTGGGGCGTGTCCTCTATATCCAGGCTAGTAAGTGAGAGATCTTCCACCTCAGGCACGACATCCATGCCTATTTCGGTGGCAGCACTTAGCTCGTCTGCGTTATCCTCAATTTCGTCCATTGCTTCAGATGCTGGGCCGTCGGGTGCCGCCTCAAGCTCTACGGGTTCGGGGACATCAGGTATACCGTCACCATCAAGGTCCAGGCTCCCGAGGACAGAGGTTATTGCATCTTCAGCCCCTCGTGCGATGCGCGAGGCTTCAGCGCGCATGGACTCCATGAGTGTTTCATATGTCCCCCCATCAATATGTTTTGTCGCTGCGAGCTCATCGATCGTTGCGCGGTCCAGCTCTCCGCCAAGCGCATCACACAGCACGAGTGAGGCCGGCTCACCTTCCAGCAGAACACGGTAGCCCTCAGTATCATATGCAAGTGTTCCAGCAGCCTCACCCTGCACCCAATCAATCTTACGCTGAAGGGTCATTTCGTTTAGCCGGTCGATAAGTTTTTTCGTCGATGGGTGCAGCATATCTTGTCGAGCCTCGGACGGTTAAATCAAATTATTGCCCCCTTTGTAGGCTGACCGTCGAATTTTTCAAATATCTTTGTGACGTCGGCTGGCTTAAATACAGAGAAATCTGAAAAAATACATATATTTCAGTGAAATATATGTATTTTGAATCATAGGATCGACGTACACACTATACGCAACCAGCACGCCGCGTGAATTAAAACAGATATGTGTAAGAAAAAAAGCGACATGCCGAGTAAGATAACTGCGCATGAAGTATGCTTGCATTATAGAAACAATAGAAAAAAGGGTAGCCACATGGCGATTGCGAAATGGATATTATCATTGGCCGTTGGTGGCTTTCTCATCGTTTTTGGTATCACTAAATTTACTGGCGGTGCTCATATTTTTCCTATGATAGAAATGAAGGCGACTGCCCTTGGGTTTCCGCTCGCAGATCTTTTCTTCCCGCTGGTGAATTATGCCACCGGCGCTCTTGAATTGGTGGCAGGTGCCTTAGTTATCTTGCCCATGACACGTCAGAAGATTGGCGCACCGCTGGCCGTCTTGCCATTTCTGGGGGCCGTTGTTTTCCATCTCTCACCGCTTCTGGGTGTGATTACGCCGAATGGTTATGCCGAAGGAGCTGAGGGATTAGAAGCTGCACTGGCCTCTGGAAGTGGATTTACTGCAGAACACTTTACCGCCGAGACTGGGCCGGCCCTGTTTGGACTGGCAGTCGTGTTCTTGCTGCTGGCGATTGCAAACGCGGCCCTGCACCAGCGGGACACTTAAGTAAGACCACACAGAATCTTACAAAATGCCTGACAAAAGATGGGTGTATTTACGCCGCTGGCAAGTCTTGCCCGCTAAAGGGATAAATCTGTTGTATCGCCGCCTGCACTGACGAAAGTTTCACCGCGTTGCAACAGTCGGCTTGCGGCTTCCACAGATGCGAAGCTACGCGCGTAGAGCCAGACAGAAAAAAGCCCGCACTTTTCAGTGCGGGCTTTCGTGTTTTGGAGTGGAGCTGTGCCTTAGCTGTAGATTTCAAACAATCCTGCTGCGCCCATACCGCCGCCTATGCACATTGTGACGACGCCCCATTTGGCCTTGCGGCGCTTGCCTTCAAGGAGAAGTGAGCCAGTGCAACGTGCCCCCGTCATGCCGAAGGGGTGGCCGATGGAGATGGAACCGCCATTGACGTTATACTTTTCCGGATCAATTCCCAGATGGTCGCGGCAATAGAGGCACTGAGAGGCGAAGGCCTCATTCAGTTCCCAAAGATCAATATCATCAACGGTCAGGCCGTGACGTTCGAGCAGGCGTGGCACGGCCTTGACTGGACCAATGCCCATCTCGTCCGGGTCAACACCACCAACATTAAAACCAGCAAACCGCCCAAGTGGCGAAAGCCCGCGCTTGGCTGCTTCCTTGGCTTCCATAACCACGACAGCGGCGGCACCATCAGATAGCTGTGAGGCATTTCCGGCCGTGATGTATTTGCCTTGCTTAACGACCTGGCCGCCTTGGAAAACGGGCTGCAACCCAGCAAGCGCTTCAGCTGTAGTGCCCGGGCGGTTGCACTCATCGCGGTCAACAGTGACCTCCTGCTCGGTAATTTCGCCAGTTTCCTTATTCTTCAGCATCATTGTGGTTTTAAGCGGCGCGATTTCCTCTGCCATGTAACCTTTTTGTTGGAACTCAGCGGTACGGCGCTGGCTTTCGGCTGAGTATTCATCTTGATACTCACGGCTGATACCATAGCGTTCAGCCACGATTTCAGCTGTTTCGATCATGGTCATCCAGATCGCGGGCTGTTTGGCCATCAGCACGTCTTCTGTGTAGCGGTGCAGATTCATATGGCCAGAGCGAGAGACCAGTGACAGGCTTTCCACGCCGCCGCCAATCGTGACCGGTGCGCCTTCATTGACCACAGTGTGCGCTGCGTTCGCAATAGCTTGTAGACCAGATGAGCAGAAGCGGTTGATTGTTGCGCCGGAGGTTGAGGTAGGACAACCGGCCCAGAGGGCAGCATTGCGCGCAACATTGTGTCCGGTGGCGCCTTCTGGCTGGGCGCAGCCAAGGTAAACGTCCTCAACCGCTTCGGCCTCAACACCGGCTCGGTCCAGAGCACTTTTAATCGCGTGCCCGGCCATTGTTATGCCGTGTGTGTTGTTGAATGAGCCGCGGCCCGTTTTAGCAAGCCCGGTTCGGGCGGTTGATACGATAACGGCTTCGCGCATGGTGTTCTCCTTGTGATGTTCTTGTTGTTGCGCGCGACCATAGGGGCCTTATGCTCATAACGCTAGGGGGTGACGTGGACGTAAAGGTAAAGTTTTTGCGTCTTGGCTGTGCCGCCGCCAACCGCAAAGTGGGATCCCAGTATAGGCCCAAGTGGGATGCGTTATGCAC
>CAYUFN010000148.1:0-6553 GCA_964443965.1 uncultured Hyphomonas sp.
GCGGGTGGGTGTTGAATATGTGATTTGGCGATTGTTCTGTGCAACTGTACAACAGCGCACTTTCATTTCCAAGACGCGTGAATTGAAACGGCAGGTCTCATCATTGATTTCCCGTAAGAAGGAGAGACCGCCCGCCCGATGTGTGTAGCGTGTTTGGCTGCAGCTCATCAGGCGGAAATTTGCTGGGCAGCTGCCTGTGTCGGTTTTGTTGATGGTCAGTGTTTCACAGTGCAGGTCGTCAATGCTGGCCAATGCGGTTGATGCGATGGAGCGGGCTTCATTGGCCGTTGCCTGAGCGCTGTCGGCGCTCGCTTGTGCACGTCCGGCTGCTGAGAGGGCGCTTGAGGCCATTGAGCGGGCTTGGTTCAGGCGCAAATCTGTGTCTGCGAGCGCTGTTTTCGTGCCGTTGATTTCAACATTAAGTTGGCAGACATTGTCCCAGGCTTTGGCCGGGTCTGCGCAATAATCAGCGACGGAAATATTTTCCGGACTTTGGCAAGCCGCCAGTGCACCAGCGATCATCATTCCGGTAAAAATATGTGTGTTCTTCATGGATTTCTCCTCCATTCCCAATAAGAGGCATATTACCTCCGTTATTATGGCAAGAATATGCAGTACCCGTGCCAAGGGAATGGCATTAGCTGAAAATCAGTAAAATCTAAAGCTTATTTGACCAGCCGTGTATCCGGGAAGGTGGCTTTCCAGCCGAACCAGAACGCGCGATGATAGGGCAGGCGCGCAATCGTATTGCCTGTTTCACTGGTTAGCGCTGCTTCTGTGAGAATCCATTTTTGCCCGTTTGAATCTGTTAGCAGGCTGTCCCCATCATAGGTGGTGAAGGTAATATTTTTGGGATCATAAACCCGGTTGGCACCACTTTTATCTGTTAGGACGACAAGTTTTTGTGGGCCAACACGATCTGCATAGATTGGATTTTCGGACAGGAAATTAGTGTCTATGGCCAATTGTTGATTGGGCGCGCCTGCAAAGCGAAGAGCGAGGACTTCCTGCTTATTTTTCAGGCTCGTATCGTTAAACGGCGTATTAAACATTAATCTGTCAGTGGCAAAATAGTCCTTATAGGCCACGCCCTCGCCATAGTCTCGGGCGTGGCCGGTGTCTAAAGAGAGGACTTGCGTCTCAGGGTGGCGGCGTTTCCATTCACCCCATGTGGTGGTGACCACTGAAAGGTGCTCAAGTTTGATGCCTTTGCCGACCAGCGGGCCAAGCACAGGTTCACCCTTTATGGTGTTCCAGAGCGATTGTGTGGCCCTGTCATACATCAGCTTGTTTGAGCGATAGAGAAATCCGGATGTACCGAGGGCGTGGTTTGTACCATTAAAATTCGTCTTATAGGGGATAACGGTGCCGCAAAGCGTACAATACACACCTGCAATATCGACTCCGCCAACCGTATCGACAAACATTTCATGCCAGGCAAGGATACGTTTTGGATAGGCGCGGGCATCGCCGTTTATTTCGATGCCAAAGACAATATTATCATCTTCGAGATAGGCGGCACGGCGATCTGTGGCATTGATCATATCCGGGCCGCGTAAGGGCGGGATGCCATCCTGACGAACGCCGCCCCAACGGATTTCATCTAGCCTGATTTGCGCGCTTGGCTGGCGATCTCTGAAATAGGCCTCAAAGCGCGTATCGATCAGGCGATAGAGCCCGGCCTTGAAGTTCCCATAGTCCGTTGTTTGTGCGGCAGGTTGGTTCCACCACCATTTATACCAGTCATTCACATCAAGCCCAAAATCCTGACCGGTTTTTTCCTTAAGCAAGTTGAAGGCCCCGCGCTCTGTGGCATAGCTGGACGAATAGGGGATAACTTCAAGCAGGATTGGGATATAGGCAGGTGACCATGTCTGGCTTATCTCCGCATAGGTCCGATCGATCATCTTTGTGTCGCTGGAGAAAAGCAAGCTTTCAAACACCCCATGATCAAGGGCAGTTTGTGTGGTTGTTACGGTGCTGGCGAAGGATAGGTCTATTTCGTCTGGCGAGGCTGTTTTATAAGATGTGCCTATAAAAAGTGCGCTTGCCAGAAAAACGCTGCCAAGCCAGGCAGAGAGATTAGCAGGTGCTTTGGTTGGCATGGTTTCGTCCTTTTGCAGCTGGTGGACTGAACATCTACAGCTGCAAAAGTGCGCGCGCGAATGACAAAGCTTCACATTGAGGGGAGCGACGGTTGAAGACCTATTCTTGACCATGTCCCCCAAACAGACCGAAGAAGACATAGAATGGAGGCAGGCTTATGTTCGCAACATTACAAATCTATCTTGGAGCCATATCAGTTTTGCTGATTGGAATAGCCGTTGGGGGCGCATGGATATGTGCGATCCTTGGACCGAATGTCTTTTACGACAAGCTGGACGCAGGACGCGCAAATACACAGGTTAAAGCTTTGCTACGCGCAGGCTCGACACCAGTAGCTGGCTTGTTGCTGGCCGCATCCTGTTGTGCCTTTTTGGCTGGCGCCCTTGCGACAGGCATTTTGTCGCTTGTTTCAGCCATTGGTTTTTTCCTGAACCGCTGGACGCTGTCAGGCTTCAAACGCGGGGAGACACCCCCTGGCGCAAGACGGCGACGTAAGAGTCAGCAAATTGTGGCGGTTAGTTTGTCATTACTATTTTTACTGGTCGCCATTATTGCTGGTGTGCTGGCCATTATCGGGATCTAGACTCGGTTGTGATAGATATGACTCATCTGATCGCCTGAGTTTTGCGTAAGGGCCAGAAGCCGTGTCATTCGGTGATGCAGGCTCATCGGACTGCACGCGACGCCGCCATGGCGGAAAAGGTAGGGGAGCTAGTTGATAGGCGCGCCTGGTGGAGACCTGTTTTCAAATTATTTTCTCATTTTCAGCTCGAAAGATCTGGCCCCTCAACTGAATCAGATCAGGCGCAATCTGGTCTAGGCCGCTTCCAGAACGACGGCTTTAGCAGGCTCTGTAACAAGCCAGAGCGCTTTTTGTGAATGCAGGTACAAGAAATGTTCGTTTGATTGGGCCGCTGCCTTGCGTGCAATCGTGCCGGCCATTTTGCGATTGGTCATTTTCATGGCGGCCGATGCCAGAAGTGCTGGCAGGAAGAGCCATGGCACCAGAAAGAAGGATCCGACAATACCAGCCAGCGCAATCATATATGCTGTGATATCCAGAAACCGGATAAACAGTGCACGCCCTTTGCCGAACGTGTTCAGCATTTTAGGGTTCTTGTGTAATTGCTCGGCATCAATTGCATATGTCTGCGTTTCATTTGGGCGAAACAACACGGTGCGTGTTGGTGAGCCGTTGCGATAAGGGTTGAGCACTGTCTTGAGAAACATGGGATTTAACCTCTTTCTAAGCCTCGGGCTTACAGGAAAGTGGTTAAATCCGGTTCAGTTTCATCCTTTAAAGTGGTGGGGTCTTGTTAACCTTTATCCTTAGTGCGCAACCCAGCCACCGTCGATTTGCATCAGGGTGCCATTTATCTGGTCAGCATCGGGGGAGATGAGGAAGGCGGCCATGCCGGCAACCTGTTCGGACGTAACAAATTCCTTGGTTGGCTGGGCTGCTAGCAGGACATCTTTTTTTACCTGCTCCTCGGTCATGCCGCGTGATTTCGCAGTATCGGCAATCTGTCCTTCGACCAGTGGTGTGTAGACATAGCCTGGGCAGATTGCATTACAGCGGACGCCGAACTCAGCGCCCTCCAGCGCAATCGTCTTGGTCAATCCGGCAATGCCGTGTTTGGCTGCGACATAGGCCGATTTAAAAGGAGAGGCGACAAGAGCATGGGCCGAGGCTGTATTGATGATGCGGCCCCAGCCTTTGTCCTTCATATGTGGCATGGCCATGCGAATTGTGTGAAACGCGGCTGTCAGATTGAGCGCGATAATCAAATCCCATTTACGCGCGGGGAAGTCTTCGATTGGGGAAACGTGCTGGATACCTGCATTGTTGACGAGAATATCAACGCCGCCAAATTCTGAGGCGGCATATCCCATCATGCCGGCAATAGCCTCCGGGTCGGTCAGGTCTGCGCCGGAAAAACCGACTTTGACCCCTGTCTCTTTTTCGAGTGTGGCGCGGTCTTTTTCAATTTGCTCAGCATCACCAAAGCCTGACAGGATAACATCTGCGCCGCCTTGCGCGTAACGCGTGGCAATGGCTTTGCCAATACCGCTGGTTGAGCCTGTGACGAGAGCAGTTTTTTTTGTCGACATTTCGTTTCCTTAAAGGCTAGCGCTTTGCCAATTATCGTGTTGATATGGCCTTAACTATATTTCTGAATGCCCCTTAGCAGATGAGACACCACATATGAACACAGCTATTGAAGGTTTCGTTTCCGGATTCCCTCATTTTCTCGTGATGACGGCTGCTGCGGGCGGCATGCTGGTTGTGGCCAGTACATTGTACATATTACTGACCCCATGGAAGGAACTGGCGCTGGTGCGCGGTGGCAATGGTGCTGCGGGTTTGGCATTGGCAGGCGCGATTACCGGCCTTGCCATTCCGCTGGCTTCCTGTCTGGCATCGAGTGTCAGCCTGTTTGACTTAGCCATATGGGGGATTGTGTCGCTTTTGATGCAGCTAATTGCCTATCGTGTCGTCGATTTAATTTTGTCCGGTATCCCGGCGCGTATAGAGAATGATGAGGCAGGCGCTGCTATTGTCTTGATTGCCGCCAAGCTTGCAGCAGCCATGTTGCTGGCCGCCGGGCTCTGGGACCCAAATTTGGGACGGTATTAGTATTTGTAGGAGTCACGCCTAGTGAAAATTCTTGATCTCCTGGCCTATATTGCGGCCCTGACTGTTTTTTTGCTGACGCTGTTTTCGGCGGCCACCCGCGATGCGAATGCCCCGCCACCAGTTCCCGATGCATTGGAAAATGCCGGGTCGGCGCTGGCACCGCCATCAGTATTTGATGAGCAGGTTTTGATCCAGGCGGTTAGTCCGCGAGATGGTGTCGGAACGGCTTTTGCAATTAATGCCGATGGGTACTGGTTGACGGCCCGTCATGTTGTGGATGGCTGCAAGAATGTTGGGCTATTTGTGCGCAATGGGTTTTATACGCCAGCTGAAGAAGTACGCGTTGATGATCAGTTCGACCTGGCTTTAATTCGCACCAAGCATTCGCCCAGCCCCGTGCAATTAAATTTGGAAAGCGATTTGCGCATCGGTATTGAGGGCTTTCATGTTGGCTTTCCGCAAGGCCAGCCGGGTGAAGCCGTGGCGCGCCTTCATTCAAGGTCTAATCTTGTTACGAGTGGGCGGCGCAAGTCTAGAGAATCCGTTTTGACATGGTCGGAGCTTGGCCGCACAGATGGGCTGGGCGGTTCGCTGGGGGGCATCTCTGGGGGGCCGGTTTACGATCAAGATGGTGCTGTCCGTGGGGTGGTGCTGGCTGAGAGCCCAAGACGGGGGCGTATTTATACCGCCGCGCCTGATACGATCAGGATGTTCCTTGATGAGCAGGGCGTTGACTATTCTGGTGAGGCAGCGCGTGGATTTAGCCTGCGTAATTATGGCGGTGAGGCTGACCGTGCGCGGCGAATCGGGCAGGTGGTGAAAGTCGCTTGCCGGGTGACGGACTAGCAAAAGGCGAGGGCCAAATGTTTGCAGATAAGCTTGTTGAGGGCGCGGCCAAGTTCGGCCCGCTTTGTGTTGGCATTGATCCCCATGCCGGGCGTGTGCCTGCACTGTTTGGCGGCGATACGGGCGAGGGGCTAGCCAATTGGGGAGAGGCGGTTGTTGAGGCCGCAGCCGGGCGGGTGGCGGCGGTCAAACCGCAAGTGGGATTGTTTGAGCGGATCGGACCAGATGGCATGGCGGCTTTGCAGCGCGTTTGCCGGGCGGCGCGCGCAGCCGGACTTTTAGTGTTGGCTGATGCCAAGCGCGGCGATATTGGCTCCACAGCAGAAGGCTATGCTGCGGCTTATCTTGCTGCTGGTGCTCCGTTTGAGGCGGACGCTGTGACGGTAAACCCTTATATGGGCCTTGATACGCTGGACCCGTTCATGCGGCAGGCTGAAGCGCACGGGAAAGGCGTGATTGTGCTTGCACGGACGAGTAACCCGGGCTCGGCTGATTTTCAGGCGAAAGATATGGGCGGTGCCCCGCTTTATGCACGCGTGGTTGAAGCGCTTGCGCCATTGATCGACCGGCTTGAGGGGCAGTCTGGCTGGTCGGGCCTGATGCTGGTGACTGGCGCTACCGGGCCAGACGAAGCAAGGGCTTTGCGCGCACTGGCCCCAAAGGCGCTGTTTCTGGTGCCGGGCTATGGTGCGCAAGGGGCAGGCGCTGCTGATGCGATGGCGGGTTTTGTGGGTGGGCCAAATGGCTTGAGCGGTGGGCTGGTCAACGCTTCGCGCTCGGTAACCTTTCCCAAAGCTGCCCAAGGGGCTGGCACGCTGGCTGAGTGGCGCGCAGGCATCACCGAAGCGATTGATGCGGCACAGGCGGATTTGCGGTCGGTGCAGATATGAGCGTGCGTCTTTAGACGCCCGATTTCGTTGAAAAACTCTGTTGTGAGTTTGGCTTTGCTCTTCGCTGTGGGTT
>CAYUFN010000149.1:0-6540 GCA_964443965.1 uncultured Hyphomonas sp.
TAAAACGCTGGAGAAGTCTAATTATCAACCCATTGGTTTTTCGGGACCATTACCCCCCCTTTAAAAACTGATAGCAGTATTTCTTTGCCTTCATGGGTATATCTGCCCTCATTCAACACAAATTGTGAAGGTGTCAAATCGGTCAATTCAGGTAACACGCAAAAGCGCTTACTCATATTGGCTTGCGCTCGCGCCCATAATCTTGGTTGTTTTAGTTTTCCGATTTCTTTGAAACATTTTTTTAAAATCCAAACTTCTCCATAGGGGCCTTCGCATAACTTATCCCAAGAGTCTTCTAGTTGATTTCCCATTTAAACTCTCGGAAGTTAAGTTATAGCTAAACTCTATCAATGAAGATTTCAATGAACATATGCATCAATTTTCCGAATAAATTGCCACACACAATTAATCCGCGATTATACTTTGAGTTTCCACCTGTATGATAGTTACCTGTATTTTGTCCACAGTCAGGCCATATGGATTTAAAGGTATTAAGTTTGGTCCCAGAATTTCTGACATGGTTCTATTCCCTTATTTTCCTAAAGTTATTTTTCCATTCGTGGGGCAAAAAGTGGGGCGAGTCTTTCTGTTTTCGCCTAGTGAATTTTTTAAATTAAGAAAAATCGGAAGAAGTGGTGGAGGGGACAGGATTCGAACCTGTGTACGCTATGCGGGCAGATTTACAGTCTGCTGCCTTTAACCACTCGGCCACCCCTCCACGGGGGTCCTTTTAACGTCTGTGTTGACGCTATCGGGACAGGATGTGCTAAGGGCAATGATTGACACCTAACACCAGCCGGAGCGCTCTTATAGTGACCAAGCAAAAGGGGCGCAAGCGTCCAAATGTCCAGAATGACAAACAAATGCGCGATTCTGGCCAAAAAAACACAAATCGGAATGCAAATGACGGCCTTAATGGGCCGGCATGGCTGTGGGGCACACATGCTGTAGAAGCGGCCATAAACAATCCAGCCCGGCAGATTAAGCGCTTTGTGGCCACACCGAACGCGATGCGACGCCTGGGCCTGACAGGCGCTGAGGCGTTGGCGGCGCGCGAGATTGATAAGCTTTTACCCCCGGGTGCTGTCCATCAGGGGGTTGCTTTGCAGGCTATGCCATTGCCCGCCGTTGGGCTTGGTGAAGTGACAGCCCGCAAGCCAAAGCGAATTGCTGTGCTCGATCAAGTCTCCGACCCGCACAATCTTGGGGCCGTGCTCCGCTCAGCCGCCGCCTTTGGCGTTGAGGTATTGATTATGCAGACGCGGCATTCGCCTGCGATGACTGGCATAGTCGCCAAGTCAGCTGCCGGGGCGGTGGAAACTGTTACGGTGTGCCGTGTTGTCAATATTGCAAGAGCGCTGGAAGCTCTCAAAGAGGCCGGGTACACCGTTATTGGCCTTGCCGGTCAAGCGGATGCAGAGCTAGGACATTTGGTTGCTGGGGAGGCGCAGTTGGCGCTCGTCTTTGGTGCTGAGGGCGCAGGCCTACGCCCAGCTGTGGCGAAGGCCTGCACTTGGCTTGCGCACATTCCGATTGCAGCGCAAATGGAGAGCTTGAATATCTCGAATGCTGCAGCGATTGCTTTTTACGAGGCTGCGCGTGGGCGTGGATTTTGATTTTGCATAAATCTGCTAACGCCTTATAAGATATAGTGCATCGAGAGGGGACGCACGATGATGAGGCTTGTTTCAATCCTATTTTTATTGCTCGGATTGGTTGTCGCGGCCTATGGCGGTGCGCGACTTGCGGGCATTGATTTGTCACCTTATGGGCTTGGCCCGGTTCAGGTGCCGGCACCTGTTCTAGTTGAGGCGGCACCTGCGCCATCCAGCGCTTCGGTTGAGGCTGCGCCTGTTGAGCCCATGACCGCTCCAATTACATCGCAAGCGAATAAGTCAAATCGGACTGCCAATGCACCTGAGCCACGCTTTAACCAGTCCTTCGACAATGTGGCGCAGAGCGAGGAAACAAATAGCGCGCAATTTATTGAACGCCTTTACAATGTACCTGTTGCCTACGAGACACCAAAAGCAGCTGCATACAGAAAACCATTCGATGTGACATTCGCTGTCGATGCCACGGGTGACGATACAGCTGTGGATGCGCTGCCTGGGGCAGATACAAATATTGTCGAAACCAGTGCAAAGATATCAGATCGGATAAAGGCAAACCTGGTCGGGAGTGCCTTTGAGATCAAACTGCAATCACCGGACGTGCAGCGCGTCTCGCTGCTCGAAGAGAATGTCTGGCGTTGGCATGTCACGCCAATTGAGGTGGGTCAGCATGCGCTGATTCTGGAACTTTTTGCGCTTGAAGATGGAGAGGCCATCCCTGTGCGGACATTGAATGATAAGATAGAAGTCAGTGTGAGTGCGTTTCAACGTGCGGTCAGTTTTGCCGATCATGCTAACCCGTTATTTGTCGTTCTGGGCGGTATCGGTTCAGCCATTGGTGGATTTTTCGGCTTCTTCAGATTCTTTGCAAGAAGAGGCAAGGTTTGAAGAACGCTAAGTAAAAATTTCCTGTTAGGGAAGGCGACTATTGAGAACTTTTTTTTACAGTCGCCGTCGTCTTTGGTTTAGTGGCGAAGCATAGGTGCCAAAGCGGCATCAACCAGCAGATAGGCCGATAAACGAGCCGATGCATGGCGGCGGCTATGGCTTGTGTCATCAAGCGCTTTTAGCGCTTCGCTTTTCTCTGCATCGACAAATCGTTGGGCCAGATTAAAAAGTTGATCATCTTTACGCAGGCGATTGTAAACGCGATCAACCTCGCCCCCCGCTGCGCTGCGGATTGCATGTCGGCGGGCTTGATCATCTTTGCGTGCTGCTGCTGCGATCTTCTTCTTATCTTTGTGACGAATGGCCGTTGGCAGGGGAATGCCCGAGCTTTGCAGGCGTGACATCAGTTCATTGGCTGTTTCTTCACGCAGTGGTAGCTGCGCAGAATGGGCAGTTTTCTTTTGCTGTTGTGCGCGCGCCTCAAGAGGATCAGGGGTCTCAGAAATATCAGCGATAATGTCACGCCACTGATGGCCCTGAGCACCGCTTGGGGCAGGCTTATCTATCGCGGCCTGATTAAGTAGAATCGGCGAGTCGATAGAGCCAAGCTCCAAAGGGGGGATTTGGGGGTTTTCTTTCGTTAGGGTAATTGCGGGTTGAGCATTTCCGTGTGTATCCTGAGCAAGTGTGGCTTCTTGGGCTTCGAACAGATCATCATCTTGCGCCTGAGGGCGTGTGTCTGCAACCGGGTCAATCTCATCATGATAAACACGGCGTGTTTTTACAGGACGCTTGGCTGCCGATGGCAGGCTGATTTCCTTAATAGTCGGTGATTTACGTGGACGTGGCGCAGGTGTGTTTGCAGCTTCAAATTTTTGAATGTCTGCTGCTGAGATTTGTGCCGTTTCTGGTTTTTGGAGTTGTGACTGCAGCTGCGTTTCCGGGACAGGTGGAGGTGGGGGTGCATCTGTTGCAATGCCGCGCGCTTGTTCTTGAACGCGCGCTGCAGCCGAAGCTGCAAGGACTCCCGTTTTGTGTAAGTCTTCCATTGCCTGTCTGGAGCTGTCTTGAATAAGCCGCGTTTTTTCTGCGATTTCACGATTGGCATCGCGTGCGCCATCCAGAGCAGTTGAAACAGCGTTTTGCAGGGCATCACTGGTTTGGGCCGCTGCATCGACGGCCATTGTGCTGGCGCGTTCGGCCATTTCAACGGTTTTGTGGGTCTGGCTTAAGCGGCTCTCTATGCGTGTAATCGTTGTTTGCAGCGCGTCTGCGCGGCCAGCAGCATCGCGCGCAATGGCGTCAAGATCCAGTAAGCGCGTGGCTAACGTGCTGCTTGCTTTTTTGATTGCCTCAATCCGGGTGGCGAGTTCAGCGTCCGTTTTGGCGACATCCTGCTTAGCCTGCTCTGTTGCTTCTTGCATGGCGGCCGCTTGCTTGGGAAGGGCATCACCCATGGAAAGGACTTGTTCACTCAGCGCACGTGATAGCTTTTCCAAAGCAGCGCGTTCTTCGGCTAAGCGCTGGGTCAGATCACGCGCATTATCGGCCATCGCATATCCCACTGACTCAGCCCGCATGCGCTCCTTGGCCATTTCTTCGTTTGTTTCTTTAAGAGAGGCGAGTGCAGAGGCGCTTGCTCCGTTGATCAAAATCGTACTGTGGCGCGTGGCTTCGGCAAGATTTCTGATCTCCTCGGTTGCTGATTGTGCTGGAGTTAGCAGAGCTTGCGAAGCTTCTAGAAGAAGGACATTTGCTTCATGTGTCCGCCGTGTTTGTCGCGCCATGAAGCCTGCGAAGATAATTATGAGGCCGGGAAGTATGATAAGAGCCGCCGCAGCGATCCATATGCCTATTGGCTGATTCACAACCGGACTGGTTTGATTGAGCGCGTAAAGACCAAAAGCTGAGGCGGCCCACCAGAGCAAACCAAGTATTAGCCCAGCCCACACGAGACCTTTTCCAGCCTGATTAGCTTTATCTAGCCTGGCACTTGTGTTCACAGGGCGCGCTGATTCGCTCATACGACCATCCTAGCACGACTCGTCGTGAAATTCTGTCTATATGTGCTGTAGATCTGCGATTTAGCGGATCTTAAGCGTGCTGTTTGGCTTTTTAGGGAGTGTCTTTTCAGGCGTATTGGGCGCCTCTGGCGTGACGTCTTTTGGCACGGTAAAACTGATGCCAACCCAAGACAGGACGAGTGCAATAATAAAATTTCTAACTGCAATGATTAATCCAAGCATAACCCAAGCACTCCCAATATGAGTATATTATTAGTACAAATTGGCCCTATATACAATCCACAATGGCAAACCTTGCTAATTTTTAAAGCGAATGCCACGAACCTTTTATGCAAATAGTGAAGAGAGATTTGGAAATGGAACACTCATCGCTTGAAAATCCGATCCTGGATCCTTCTCAACTCTCTGTCATGACGGGGAATGATCCAAGTTTGGCGGTTGAAGTTATTGATATTTTTCGCCAGCAAACGGATATATGGGTGCGTATGCTGGATGCAAGTCTGCCGCCTGGCCAATGGGCTGATGCAGCGCACTCTCTAAAGGGGACTGCGTTGTCAGTAGGGGCAATGCGCTTGGCTAATGCTTGTGCCAGCGCTGAAAAACTAGGTCGGGAAGCACAAGATACACCAGTCTCACATACGCAAGCGGCGATCTGCCTATCAGAGGTAAAAGATCAGATTGGCCCTGCGATTGAAGCTAGCGCGAAGCTTGCTCATCAACTATCACTTTCAGGCTCGTTTAGCTTGTCATAAGCTCTAAATTCATAGGCGATGCAGCGATCGATTAATGTCCGCCAGACTGGTTCGGCGATTGCTGCGGATAGCCCGGCTGCCTCTGATTTTGAGATAACTTTTGCCACCACATCTTCTATACGGTCCCGGTCATGCACACTGTGGCGCGGGCCTTTTATGCGGGCAGCTGCATCCATGAAGGATTGACGCTCTGCAAGCAGGCTGACCAGAATCTCGTCTAGCCGATCAACTTCATAGCGGACATCAGCCATGGTTTGGGCGGTTTGGCTAGTGTGGCGCTTGGGGCGCTGATTTGAACTCATATCATCTGCCATGCTCTGACATGTTTGCCTTTTACCGCATAAACAAGGGCGCAAATGCGCGCACCTTTTAGCCTGCAAAAGCTTTCTCGATCACGAATTGGGCCGGAGATGCATTAGAGCCTTCCACAAGACCAGCATCAAGCAGGCACTGCTTGGTATCGTTGATCATTTCCATTGAGCCACAAATCATACCGCGATCTGTTTCCGGATCGAGTCTCGGCACGCCGAGCTTATCAAATAATTCTCCGGACTGAATAAGCGCAGTGATACGCCCCTTTTGATGGTAATCTTCGCGTGTGACAGACGTAAACAGACGCAATTGTTTGCTGGCTTCTTCGCCAACGAGGGGATCTTTTTTAGCCGCTTCGACAATTTCTTTGGAGTATTCCAGTTCTGCAACATCGCGGCATGTATGGGTCACAATCACTTCATCAAAGCGCGCATAAGTGTCAGGATCGCGCACAAGGCTGGCAAAGGGTGCAAAGCCGGTTCCGGTGGAGAACATGTACAGACGCTTGCCGCCAACCAGCGCGTCGAGCACAAGCGTACCTGTTGGCTTCTTGCCGAGTAGTACTTCGTCACCCACCTGGATATTCTGTAAGCGAGAGGTCAATGGACCATCAGCAACTTTGATCGAGTAAAATTCCAGCTCCTCATCCCAGGCTGGAGAGGCAATTGAGTACGCGCGCAACAATGGGCGCCCATCCTCTTTGGGCAAGCCGATCATAACAAACTCGCCTGTGCGGAAGCGGAAAGAGGCTGGGCGTTCAATGCGGAAGGAAAACAAGCGATCTGTATAATGTTTCACAGCCAACACTTTTTGCGGTGTTGGTGCATTTGGGTTCACTTTTTTTACCGGTGCGGTTTGCTCTGTCATATCGGCGTGCCTTTTTTATCTTTCAGGCTCGCATTTGTCCCTAAAAAGCGCGCAAGACAAGGGTGCTCACGCGCAGTTTAGAAT